>JAGGWD010000015.1 GCA_021157625.1 bacterium
AACCAAAACAAGAAACCAAAAAAGCCCAGGTGGCGGAATCGGCAGACGCGCAGGCTTGAGGGGCCTGTGGGAGCAATCCTGTGTGGGTTCAAATCCCACCCTGGGCACAAAAGGGCGGTTAGCTCAGTGGCTAGAGCGCTTCGTTTACACCGAAGAGGTCAGAGGTTCAAATCCTCTACCGCCCACCAAATAAAGGAGAGGTGCACCGAATGGTAAGGTACCGCTCTCGAAAAGCGGCTCCCGTTTATCGGGATTGTGGGTTCGAGTCCCACCCTCTCCGCTGCAAGATTACTATGTTTAGATTTCTACAAAAGAGCAAAAATCAGCCGAATAATTTAAAAGAAGTTCTTGATTGCCTTAAAGAACTACAAAGTAATTTTGAGCAACTTTCATCTGAGTTAAAAGAATTAAAGAAAGAAAGTCAGTTTTTTATTCAGAAAGTAGGAATAGTACGATTTAATCCTTTCAAAGACGTAGGAGGAAATCAGAGTTTCTCTATTGCGCTTCTTAACAACAAAGATGACGGAGTGGTGATTACCAGCCTGTATAACCGAGAAGGAAACAGAATCTATGGAAAACCAATAAGGAACGGAAAGTCTCCCTATTCTCTTTCTAAAGAAGAAGAAAAGGCAATAGAGAAAGCAAGAAGTCTAAAGTAAAAAATCTAAAGAGATTAAAATAAAAGAGAAATAAAAAAGAGAAATTTTTATTTTATGAGCGCAGCAGAATCAAACAATCTAATAACAAGACCACCAGTAGTTGTAGTACTTGGCCATGTTGACCATGGAAAGTCAAGTCTGCTTTGTGCAATTAAAGATTTCAAAATTACCGAGAGAGAATCTGGAGGAATTACCCAACATATCGGCGCTTACGAGATTGAACACGAAGGTAAAAAAATTACCTTTATTGACACACCAGGCCATGAAGCATTCTCAGCAATGCGCTCCCGCGGAGCAAAAGTAGCCGACATTGCTATTTTGGTTGTAGCAGCAGAAGAAGGAGTAAAGCCTCAAACAAAAGAAGTGATCTCGCATATCAAAAATTATTCAATTCCAGTAATTGTAGCTATAAATAAAATAGATAAACCTGAAGCAGACCCTCCCAGAGTAAAAAGAGAGCTGGCTCAAAACGGAATACTGGTAGAATCAGAAGGAGGAGATGTACCTTGTGTAGAAGTCTCAGCAAAAACAAAGCAGGGAATCAATGATCTTCTTGATCTTATCCTCTTGGTGGCAGAGATGGAAGAACTGAAAGCAGATCTATCCCAACCACCATCAGGTGTAATCATCGAAGCATATCTAGACTCAAAAAGAGGTCCGACCGCTACCCTTCTTTTGAAAGAAGGTGTGCTCAAGAAAGGAGATATTATAGGAACCAACTCTACTTTTGGGAAAATTAGAATCCTGGAAGATTTTCAGGGCAATCCGATAGAGAAAGCTCTACCCTCGATGCCTGCTATTGTACTGGGATTTCAAAAAGTACCAATCATCGGTGAAACTTTTAAAGCTTTCCCGGATATCGAATCTGCTCAGGCAAATATAAAGCCAGAAGCACAAAAAAGAAAAGAAGTTTCTCCTCTTCAACCTGGAGAGAAAGCTCTCAACTTAATTTTGAAAGCTGATGTTTTGGGATCTTTGGAAGCGATTGAAGAAGTTTTAAGAAGTCTTCCTCAAGATAAAGGCAAGATAAGGATATTGAAATCAGAGGTAGGAGAAATAAACCAAGGAGACATAAAGCTTGCTGTTTCTTCTAAAGCTAAAATTATAGGATTCAGAACAAAAGCTACACCTCAAGTTCTTAAATTGGCCCAGTTCCAAAAAGTAAAGATTCTGACTTTCGATGTAATCTATGAACTAGCTGAAGCAGTAAGAAAATTAATGGAGAAAGAGTTTAAACCAAAAGAAGAGCTAAAAGAGATTGGCAAAATTGAAGTACTGGCTATTTTTCGAACAGAAAAGAATCGTCAAATTGTGGGAGGAAAGGTAGTAGAAGGAGAAGTTATAAGAGGCGCAAGAATCGAGGTTTTTGAAAATGAAGAAAAAAAAGGAGAAGGCAAGTTGCTCAGTCTTCAACAAAATAAAAAAGATGTACAAAAGGTAGAAGCTGGAAAGGAATGCGGGATCCTATATCAGGGAAATACTAAAATAAAAGAAGGAGACACATTAATCATCAAAGCATATGTCACGGAGACGAATACTCCAGGTAAATGAACTGATAAAGAGGGAGCTGGGGAAGATTATCTCTCAGAATATTGACTTATCAAAAGAAGTTGTAGCTACAATCACACGAATTAATACTTCAAATAATCTAATACAGGCAAAAGTATATGTGAGCGTTATTCCTCAAGAAAAAAGCAAAGAAGTTCTTTCTATTCTAAATAAAAAAGTTTTTGATATTCAGCAAAAACTTAACAGACGTCTAAGAATGAGACCTGTGCCCAAAATAATATTTGTGGAAGAAAAAGAAACAAAAAAAGCTCAAGAAATAGAAAAACTTCTGGAAGAAATCAAGAAGAATTGAAAAATATAGAAAAAGTGCTAAAACTAAAATAAGTGGCCAGGTAGCCAAGAGGTAAGGCGAGGGTCTGCAAAACCCTTATACGTGGGTTCGATTCCCACCCTGGCCTCAAAAACAAAAAGCCGGGGTGCTGGAATTGGTAGACAGCGCAGACTTAAAATCTGCTGGGGATTTATCCCCGTGTGGGTTCGAGTCCCACCCCCGGCACACAAAAAAATCCGCGCTCTGCGGATTTTTTTGTGTGGGTGAGTATCAAAAGTTTATCCTTCTAAAATCTCTATGTAAGTTCTTTTTGCTCCGAATTTCTTGGCTTCTTCTTTTGTAGGAAACCAGACATCTATATGATAATATCCTTTTCGCCAGTGCATTCTATCTTCTACCACAAATATCTTATCCCCAAAAATCTCCGGAATTCTAATCTCTGTTCCAAACGGCAAAAGATTGTTTGCTACTACCCCATCTCTTACGTAACCTCCACTGGCAGTAATTAAAGGAGAATTATCTGTTTCTTCAGGAGAAGAAGAATATCCAGTCACAACAACAAACATCCTTTTTGAGACAATTTTGTTTCTGATCGGAGCTAAAGTATTTCCTTGAATAATAACAAGGTCACCTTTCAAGTGACTTTCTGAAAGATATCTGTCTTCGTTTTTTTCAAACTCTGCATTTAATTTTCCTATGCCAAGAAAAAAATAAAGACAAAATACAACCGCTCCTCCAATCAAAAAAAGAATTATTGATTTCTTTGAGATTCTGAACATTCCAATAACTTAACCCATCCAAAAAGCGTTGTCAAGACCTTATCTATATAGATGCCTGAATATATAAAAAGAGGGTCAAAAAAACCCTCTCTTTTATTAAGAAATATCTATTTCCAATCCAAGTTGTCTGACCATCTCTTTATAGTGACTCCGAATAGTAACTTCTGTTACTCCAGATACGTTTGATATCTCCTTCTGAGTTTTCTTTTCTCCGCAAAGTATGCTGGCAATGTAAATTGCTGTAGCTGCTAATCCTGCAGGTGCTTTTCCGACAAATAATCCCTTTTTTTCTACCTCATTAATTATCTCTATTGCTTTTAAATAAACCTTTCTGGAAACATGGAGTTGGCTGCAAAATCGGGGAACATAATCCCGTGGAGAAGGAGAAGGAAGTTTCAGTTTAAGTCTACTACAGAGAACACGGAAATATTTTCCAATTATCTTTCTTGAAACCCCTGACACTTCCTCTATCTCATTGAGGGTTCGAGGAACACCATATTGTCTACATGCAGCATAAAGTGCTGCTGCTGCTATTCCTTCTTTTCTTCTTCCCCAAATTAAGTTTTTTGAAACTGCTTTTCTATAGATGAGAGAGGCTACTTCTTGGACATTTCTGGGAAGACTCATTACAGAAGCCATTCTATGGATTTCCTTTAAAGCACCAATTAAACTTCTTTCTGATGATTCCATCAATCTCTGCCACTTTCTCATTCTCCGTAATTGAAAACGGTTCTTTGGCGAAATCGGTCTTCCAGAAAAATCTTTGTTTTCCCAACCAATCTCTGTGCTAAGACCTTTATCGTGCTTTGTAAAGGTTAAAGGAGGACCAATCCGGCTCCGTTTTTGTTGCTGTTCATAATCAAATGCTCTCCATTCTGGACCAAAATCAATAAGGTTTTCCTCCACCACAAGGCCGCAATTTTCACAGTAAATTTCCCCTCTAGCAGGATCTTTTTTAAGAGAGGTACTACCACATTCTGGACACCGAGGAACTTCCTCTATTATTATTTTCTCTATTATTTTCTCTTTTTTTACCACTTCTATCACCTCTTTACTTATTCAGTTGTAAAAGGAACTCTCAAAAAAAACCTTAGTATGGAATATCATACTGAGTATAAACTGTCAACAATCTATGAGCGGGTGAGCGGAATCGAACCGCCGTCTCTGCCTTGGCAAGGCAGTGTAATAACCACTATACGACACCCGCTTATTTGTGCCGCGGACCAGACTTGCACTGGTGACCTCAGCTTTTTCAGAGCTGCGCTCTACTACCTGAGCTACCGCGGCTCAGTGGACCCAGTGGGACTTGAACCCACGACCTCCTCGATGCCATCGAGGCGCTCTAGCCAACTGAGCTATGGGCCCTTCTGGTTACAATCTTATACCATTTCTCTTTCCAATAGGGATGTTTTTTATATAATTTTGTATCCCAATAAATATCTTGAATAATCAATCCTCCCAATATTCCATAAACTACACCAGAAAAGTGTGAAAACTTTCCTGAAATAGCAATACAAATCAAAATAATTAAGGCCAAAAACCAATGATGAAGATGAATTTTCCAGTTTCTGATGGAAAAAATAAGAGGTCGAATCTTGATTTTCCCTTCTAGAAGTCGGCTGGAATATTGTCTCCCTGTAATATATCCTACTACTAGACCTGAAGAAAAAGAAGGTGAGATTAAAGAAATTATTCCCAATGATGTTAACACCAATGTCTTTCTTGCCATAGTTTTTCTTGTGCCCTCGGGAAGAGTCGAACTTCCATTCCCTCTTTAGGAGAGAGGAGTTCTATCCGTTGAACTACGAGGGCAATAAACATCAGGAACTATTTAGTAGTATAGCAAATTCTTCTGTAGCTGACAATACCGGTTTTTTATGATAGAATCTATTAAGTATGGCCAACGAATTAGAAGTAATAAAAACTATTAAAAAAGTTCTTCCTGGAGTAGTCAGTATAGCTATTTCGAAATATTTAACAGTAGCAGAAAATCCTTTTCCCGAACTATTACCTCCTTTAAATGATTTTTTTACCATACCTAAAGGGAGAAAAAAGGTAAAAGTAGCAGGAGGTTCTGGTTTTATAGCAGATAGTTCAGGAATCATTCTTACAAATAGACATGTAGTAATTGATCCAAGAGCTGAATATATAGTGGTCTTAAATGACAAAAGAAAATTCAAGGCGGAGGTTATTGCCCGAGACAGGATCAATGACATTGCTATACTAAAAATCAACGAAGACAATCTTCCTTACCTAGAGCTAGGAGACTCTTCAAAACTTGAACTGGGACAAACCGTGATTGCTATTGGAAATACATTAGGAAACTTTGAAAACACTGTCTCGGTAGGAGTCATTTCTGGTCTCAGTCGTAGAATCAAAGCTGTAGATCTCATAGAAAAAACCTCCCAAAATTTAAGAGGGTTGATCCAGACAGATGCTGCTATTAATCCTGGCAATTCGGGAGGACCACTAGTAGATCTCAATGGAAAGGTAATAGGCATCAACTGCGCGATGGTGTTCGGAGCAGAAAATATAGGGTTTGCTATTCCTTCAGATGCTGCTAAAAGAGATTTAGAAGATCTTAGAAAATATGGAAAAATTAGAGAACCATTCTTGGGAGTAAGATATATCCCAATTGATGAGGAGTTTCAGAAAGAATATGGTCTTCCAGTAAGCTACGGAGCATTGGTCATTTCAGATGGTATTCCAGGGAGAGAAGCGGTAGTTCCTGGAAGCCCAGCCCAAAAAGCAGGAATTCAGGAAGCTGATATAATTTTAGAAGTCCAAAACAAAAAAATAACTCCAACCAACTCTTTGGAAGATGTTCTACAAGAATTCAAAGTAGGAGAAGAGATACAACTAAAAATTCTAAGAAAGAATAAAGAATTACTCCTTAAGGCAATTTTGGCTGAAAAGAAATAACAAAAAAAGAAAAACAAAAAAACCGCTGTTCAGCGGTTTTTTGTTTTTGGGTGAGCGACGCGATTCGAACGCGCAACCGCCGGGACCACAACCCGGAGCTCTACCAGTTGAGCTACGCTCACCGGATATCTTGGCGCCCTCGGGAGGACTCGAACCTCCAGTCTTGACCTTAGAAGGGTCCTGCTTTATCCAGTTAAGCTACGAGGGCTCTAGTTTTTTAGTTTAATCTAATTAAATTATTGCGTCAACTCCTCTTTTAATTTTTTAAGCAAAAGAGCGTTTTGATAACTTGTTCCCTTATACTCATCCCTCAAACCCAATCCTTTTTCTTCCCACATTATTGCTCTTTGCCAAAGAGAAGGCGCTCTTTGGCCTTTTATTGAATAAAATTCAAATATGGTTCTTGCTCTAAGAAGTCTTTGAATTTCGGCAGAAAGTTGAGTTTTTTTCTGAGGAGGCTCTTGGTTTGTAGTAATGGAGCTGGTAGAAACCGTAGAGGTAACTGTAGATGTAGGCGGAAGAGAAACCTTACCCAAAAAAGGATTATTATATTCGCAAGATTCAATATTTGCCAAATTTCTTTCCATCTCTCTCCAATGTTCAAGCACTTTTTTATATTTATCCTCATGAAAACGAACAGATCTCCTTACATATTCTACTTCTAGCGTTTCTTTCTGAATATTATATCTATAGAAAACTAGCCCTCCTATCCCAAGAGATAAGATAAATAATATAAGGAAAACCAAAAAAGAATGAATGGCTACTTTTCTGGGAAGAGACTTAAAAAAAGCAATAATCCTTTTGGAATCTATTTTCATAAATTTATTTTGTGAGAACTCTAAGAGAAAGGTTTGAAGAAATTTCTACAGATAACCCTGTTTCTTTCTCTTTTCTGGAAATTTTCTTTACACTGATATTCTTAATTTCGGTAAGATAGGGGCTATTTTTGATTCTTTCAATAAATTCTCCAAAATCAGAAAAATTGCCAGATACCTGTAAATTAAATACCAAAGCAGACCATGGTCGCTGTTCATTTTTTTCTTCCAAAGACACTGAGGAAATCTCTATAGAAACACCCGAACTAGAAGCAGTGTCTTCCAGAAAGTTAACAAATTCAACAGGAATCTCTGCGTCAAAAAATAAATTCTCGGCTTTGGTTAAGTTATCCTTCACTTCTTGAGAGAAAGGACGAAATCTTTGAAGAGAAGCCATCTGCTCTGAAAAAGACTCTATCTTTTGACGGTTCAATGAAAACTCAACAGAAGCTTCTTTTATTTCTTTTATTAAAGGAATAATGACCAAAAAAATTATAAGCAAAGAAAGACAAACAGAAACAAGAAAAGAAAGGTAAATCTCTCGGAATTTATTTCTCATTTTTTGAATTTAAATTTTGAAGTAAAATCTATATTATTTGATTTAAGCCAAACAGAAGAAGGAAAGTAAGGGTCTTGAAAACATGCACTTTTCTCAAGATTTTCCCGAAACTCAACCAATGATTCTCTTGTTTTGGCAAAGCCAGAAATAGTAATCTCGGAACTCTCTTCCTGATAAAGAAAAGTATTTAAATACACTCCTTCGGGAAGAAGATTATATAATCTATCAAAAACCTCCAGGAGATCAAATCTTTTCTGATAGAAAGATTCAAGGAAAGAAAACATATGATTAGCTGTTTTGATTATTTCTGGAAAATCTTTCATTTCCGAAGATTCAAATTCTTCTTCTTGTTGTGCTAAAGCAATCTCTTGAGCTTTCAGCTCTCCAGAGATATATATCTCAAGCGAAAAAAGAACAAGAGAAAGCGACACAAGAAATAAAAATGCAAGCATTTCCAAAATCAAAACTATCTTTTTCTTTTCCTCAAAGAGTAGATATTCCTTTTCTTCTGGTGGCAAAAGATTAATCATAGATTAATTATTTCTTTTCTCTAACACCTCTTAAAGCTAATCCTAAAGCTGTTGTATATTTAAGAGATTCGCTATAAGGAAGGGGAGGTTTTTCTGGCAAAGGAGAGAGAATATTGACCCATGGATTACCTAACTCCACTGGAATTTCAAGTTCTCCAAATAAGAAATCTTTCACACCTTTTAGCTCAGCTCCTCGTCCGCATAAAATGATCTTTTTAATTCCTCTTTCATTGGGAGGAAGATGTTCATGAAAAGCATGAGAATAGTAATAATCCACATATTTCTTTACCTGCTTTACAAGATCCACGAGAACAGGAATTAAACTCTTTGAGACTCGTTTACCTTCTGCTTTCTTACTTACAAGACCATATTTTAATAGAAGCTTCTCGGCCTTATTAAAACTTACTGCGAATTCTTTTCTTACTGCCTCAACTAGCCCGGAATAAGAAATAGAAATAGAGGTAGTAAACCTCAACGAATATCCTGAATAGATAATAATGCTGGTTCTCAAAGTTCCTAAATCAATTATCAAAAGAGAATAAGGAACAACCTCGTTTTTTATCAGAACCCGCGCAGTCGCCAGCGACTCAAGCTCTAGCACTTTTGGCTGAAGTCCAGCTTTTTTTAAACAGCCAACATAAGAATCAACTATTTTCTTTGGAAAAGCAACAAGCAATACATCAAAGTGATCTAAATGATTGTGAACCGGAGGAATGATTTGAGAATCAATATATACTTCTTCTATAGGAAGAGGAACATAGTTTTCTGCCTCATACAAAACCGCTTTTTTGAGTTCTGCTTTTTCAATCTTTGGCATCTGGATTATCTGAAGAAAACTTTTTTCCTCAGGAAGGGAACAAACAACATATCTGGTTTTTATTCTTTCTCCTTTTACCTTCTTTAGCCCTTCCTTTATAGTTTCAACCAACAACTGCTCATCTTTTATTTCCCCACTCTCTATCACCCCTTGCTGAACTTTTTGTTCTCCAAAAGAAGCTAGAGAAAATCCTCTTTTTTTTCTTTTAAGCTTTACAATTTTAAGAGAAGAGGCAGATATTTCTAATCCAAACGCCTCTGGTTCGAGAGTTAGAAAATTCCACATATAGTTTATTATAACACAAAAGAATGTGTAAGCGTATTCTCGCTTTTATTCTACCTCTTGCCAATTCAGAATCTTAAAATCTGATTCTACATAAGGAACAAAAGGAGGAGGAAAATAAACTAAATGAGAATCGAAATAATTTTCCCTCTTAAGATATCCTGACACTATAACACTACCAGAACTCCATTTTGTACCCACTCGGCCATTACTCACTATCGAGCCATATATCTCTAACTTGCTTTTTATATTCCATGGATAATGATTTCTTCCAAACCGTCCTTTCTGGGCAATAAAAATTCCTCTTAGCTCCATATTATCAGGAGAATCAGGAGGAATTAATACATTTCTCTGACCAATTACCGAAAAACCATCAGAACCATCTAAGGTAGTGTAGTTTATATTGCCAGAAAGTACTACATCTGTATCTTGAGCAGGATTTATCAGGTCTGCAGAAACAATAGTAACCTTGCCCTTTACTTCTCCTTCTACCCAGAGATCATCTTCTACAAAAATTACTGAACAATCAGGATCTATAGAATAACTACCATAGAGATATTCATCACTAATAACAAAGTAATCAAAATGCCACCCTTCTTCCAAACTATACGCCCAAGTTCCTTGAAGATCAGTGATAATCCAAACTTCAAAAGTACCATCATTTTTGAATTTTATATGATAACCCTTTCCATCTGAATCAATATCAGTGACTGGCGGCCAATAATACTGCTGAGGATAAGGTTGAGTTATGCTTTTTATCTGGGCTAAATCTACAGTAATACCATCAAAGTCAAAGGAAGGAACAGGAAAATCAAACAGGTCTGGATTGGAATTACCAGTAGTAGTAAAAACACCGGGACATACGCAATCTGTACCATCAAGATGGCAACCATCTGCTGTAGGACATGGATTACATCCAAAAGAATCAGTACATATCCACTCTTCCTGTGCACTTGTAACCAGCGATTGGTTTTCTCCATCCATTCTAATCCCTCCATTTGAATGATATAGACCTCTTATTTCTCGGTCTGAACCAGCCCAGACATTATCGTTTATGAGATAAGCATACTTTCCTACTGATCTCCGTCCGTAAAGTACCTCTATTTGTCTTTTTATGTTAGGAAATCTATAGGTCCACCCTGTGGAGACTATCGTTTTGGATATTGTCTGACCACAACTGGTCTGAGAGGTAATCTCTAAAGAAAATCTTCCAATCGGCCTGCCTTCAGGATCAGTATACTCTTTTTCAGTTTCACATTGATCTTCTATATTGTTATTAAGACACCATCTCCAGTAATCAATCCCTGCTTCCGCAATATGCAATGATTCGTTCCAAGCCACTTTTTGAGCTGTCTGTTTTAATTGAAGCAGAACAAAACCCAAAAATCCTGCAAACAAGATCAGAAAAATTGCTCCAAAAACAAGGGCGTAAGTAGTAATTATTCCCTTTGATAACTTCTTTGACATGTATTGATTATTCATTTTTAAGATTACGAAGTTGAACAGAAGTTTCTAATTCCACTGGATCAGGAGGACGATTAGGATCTACATCTACTACCAAAAATAACTTTATTAATTTTGTATCTACAAGACGAGAAGGGTAATCTTCTATCTCATTTCCATTGGCATCATAATATTTAAAAATAGGAGGGGAGTTCCGAACATACGAAGTCAAAACCCAAATCCTTTCTTGATCTAAATGATATTGAGGAGGATCTCCTACAGGATCAATCACTCCTTTCTTAAAATCAGATTCACCAAAAGGAAGATCTTCTGTCCAACTAAACTCAAATTTTACTTTCATGGAATGGTTTGATTCTTCCCAGTCACATATATCATTAACTCTCCAATTAGCATCAGCTGTGAACTGAATACTTCCATCCGAAGCCAGAGAAGTTACATCAAATACCTGATCTCCTTCCCAAGTGCCTGCACAATCAGAACATCCTGTTTTACAAACTTCTCCTAAATATACACCATCTGCGTAAACATCAGCATATTCCTGACTCCATCCAAAATCTCCCTCTACAGAAACTCTCACCTCCGCTGTTTTGAGCGTACCGCTCAGAAACCCAGAAAAGGAAACACTACAAGAACCACCATCATCAAAAGTAACACATTCCTGAGTCTGACTTCCTGAATTCGCCGTGCCCAAAAAATATCTTACCCGCTCAGTTGCCCCATCTTTATCAATATCAGAATAAAAGATAAATTCTTTATCATCTGCTTTTTCTATTGGATAAGAACCATCATCACCGCTTCTTGCTTCTCTTATTTCTCTGGCCATTATTTCTATTCCTTTTCTTGCTTCATTTACTGCCATTGATTGCTGGAAGGCATAGCTATAGGTCCGATAACTCATTAAGATAAAACCTATGACCGCTCCTATCATAAGCGCAAAAACGGCAATAACAACTAAACTCTCAACCAAAGTAAATCCTGATTTGTATAAAAAATTTTTAAGAATATATCTCATTCTATTTGATCCAAGAGAATTGTCTTAGTAGTATCACCTGTGACTCCTACCGTAAGAGAAGTAGATGAATAACCTGGCGCTTGAACTTCTAAATTATATACTGCTGATTGAAGAGGAATGAAAAAGGTTTCACCTTTCTGGTCAGTATATTGTGAGACATCATAACCAAGGCCAGTATTAAACAATCTAACAGTGGCAGAAAATATTGGCTCAAGAGTATCGCTGTTTTCTACTGTTACCAGAAGAGAATTCTCGGCTTCCAAATATAAGGTTACATGCTTTAGCGCATTATCTGGTGGCAAGCTTATAGGTTGAGGTGAGGGATCTGTATTAACTAAATCTAAACCTTCTGAAGGGCTTACTGAAAAAGTATATGAGTCCCATTCTAAATCTGGAATATCAACATGACCATTATTATCTGAGACATGGGTTTGGGAGTATTTATAAACAGGATTTTCATCAGCGTCCGTACCGATGATTTTGGCTCCTTGAAGCAAAAATTGCACATTCCCAATGGAAGTAGTTTGAGAACTAATCCAGGAAAGCTGCCAATCATAAAGTTCTGATGTTGTTGAAGGATCAGAGGTAGAAAAGTTTGCTTTTAATTTAAGTTCGGAATATGTAGTAGTACTCAGTCCAGAAAGATCTACAGGTGAGGTATCAAATCCTGTAGAATTACCGGGAAGATCAGAATCAGGAATCAGATACCAATTGCTTCCTGAAGCATAATAAATTTGATATTTCAGATCTGAGTTTTGAGGTTCTGAATCAGTCCAAGAAAACTCATCCCATGAAAGAATATCTGTGGGACTGCTAGAGGTGGAAATCAAATATCCGGAAGAAAAGTAACCACCCGTAGTAGTGGCAAGTGTTGCCTTTCCTTGTTCAACTAAAACATTAGAGGATTCAGAAATTTTTGCTTCGTTGTCAAAGGAATCAGAGAAACGATCCACCCCCCATCCGCATACAGTATCTACTGAAAAACTACTCAATTCGTCAATAGAAAAACTAATCTCTGTTGTTTGCTTGTCAAGCACTATGGGATGAGGCTTTTGTGGGGTAGCTATTTCATCAGTTCCATAGGTTCTTTCAGTACTAAAACCATTTTTTGTAACCACTACTTTATAAGTGGAAGTAGGCAAAGAAAAATAATGATGCCCTTCTGCAGGAACAGCTGTTTTTATCAAAGCATCAGTGGAAGGATCTCTTACCTCAATTGATGGAAAAGGTACCATCATTCCATAAGCATCAAAAACAGAAACAGACAAAATTCCTCCAGAAGTTCCGCACTCTTGAGCAAGAGAAGGAGGAGATATATCAGTGGAAATTTCCACTTCCCCTCCAAATTTTCCTTGCCAGGAAACCTTAACTTTCACTCTTTTATAATCATTGGGGCATTCATCTTCTGGAGAAGCTACTCCATCATCAGGATCTACTACAAAATCTACCCTTGTTTCAATAGTATATTCTCTTCCTCCGGAGATAGTAGTAGTCACAGAAGGTAAAACACCATCAGGAAAACCTCCTTGGACTCCTATATCTTCATAAGGTAGATTCCTTATCTTCTCGATCTCCTGATTAGCAATAGCAGTTGCTGTAATCCTGGCTTGAGATTGACCAATTACTTTAAGAGTTAACTGAAAGAGACCGAAAATACCAAGAAAAATTACTAAAGTCAAAGCTATACCAATTAAGACGTCTATTAATGTAAGAGCTTTTGAGGATTTCATAAAGTCTGAAGCATTGAATATATTGGTTGAATCATAGAAACTGCAAAAAAACCAACTGCTGCTCCAATAATAATCATAATCACTGGCTCAATAGCAGAAGATAGATTCTTAGTTAAATTCTCTACTTCTGATTCAGCAAAATCAGCAAGATCTTCCAGAATATCGGAAGTCTCTCCTGTTTCTTCTCCTACTGCTATCATTTCAGCAAAAGAATAAGGAAAAATATCAGAATAAGAACGAAGAGTTTCAGATAATTTTGTTCCTTTCTTTACTTTCTGAGCTGATTCAGATATTGCTTTTTTAAAATACCAATTACCTAAGGCGTGAGAAATTATCTCAAGAGATTTCACAATAGGAACACCAGAATTTATAAGAGCAGAAAGTGTCCGCGCTGTATAAGCAGTATTGGTACCTTTTACAATTGAAGAAACGATAGGTATTTTCAGCACCAATCCATCAAAAAACTTGCTTCCTTTTTTTGTCTTAAGGATCCGTTTAATGAGAAAAAGAATTCCAATAACTATTACCAGAAAGAGATACCAGAATTTAGTAATAAAATTAGCGCTATAGATTACCAGACGAGTAGTAAAAGGAAGTTCTATTCCTAACTCATTAAAAGTTTGAGATAATTTTGGCACTACCATAATTAACATAAGTATTCCTATTCCTACCATTGCTATAATAATCACTGCTGGATAAATCAAAGCACCTTTCACTCTTTCTTTTAATTCATAGGTTCTTTCCATCTGATAAGAAAGGTTTTCTAGAACTTGCTCTAAATTTCCTGATTCCTCTCCTATCTTTACCATATTCCAGAAGATTTCTGGAAAAATATCAGGCCATCTTTTCATAGATTCTGAAAGAGCTTTTCCTCTTATCACTTCTTCTCTGATATCCAAGAGTGCTCTTTTAAACCTGTTGTTCTTTGTCTGAGAAGCAAGAACTGCTAAAGCTCGCGGAAGAGGAACTCCCGTTCTTACCATTAATGCAAAATTTCGTGTAAAAAAGAGTTTTTCTTTTAAAGAAACTCTTCTAAAGCTAAAAGAGAGCTCTATTTTCTTTTTAGCTTTCTGTTCTGTAGCGGAAATCAAAATGTATCCTTTCTCTCGAAGGATCTTTGCTAATTCATGTTCGTTGGCAGCTTCAGAAACACCTTTTTCTATCTCGCCTGTTTGAGAAGTAGCTGTATAAGAATATCGAGGCATATCTTGATTATTCTATAATAACTCTAAGAACTTCCTCGATTGAAGTAATTCCTTGAGCCGCTTTGATAAAACCATCTTCTATCATTGTTCTCATTCCTTCCTTTCGAGCCTGTGCTTGAATTTCATCAGCTGTGGCTGATTTATTAATGAGTTCCTTTATTGACTCGGAGACAGCAAGTACTTCAAAAATTCCTATCCGTCCTGAATATCCATCTGGACAATCTTTGGAAGGTTTAGGTCGAAAAAATGTTATATCAGCCAAAGTATCTTTGGGCCGTGCTAGCCCTTCTTCTTTTAAAACCTTAAGGATCATAGAGGTATCGCAATATTTCTCCAAACTTTTGATCTCTGACTTCTTGAGGGTGTAGCTTTGTTTCTCCTCACATAAACGTCGTACTAGTCTTTGAGCTAACACAATATTCAGAGTAGAGGAAATTAGAAAAGGCTCTGCCTTCATATCAATTAAACGAGGAATTGCTCCAGCCGCATTAGTGGTGTGAAGAGTCGAAAGGACCAAATGACCAGTAAGGGCAGCATTTATCGCCAAAGAAGCAGTCTCAGAGTCTCGAATCTCTCCCACCATCAAAATATCTGGATCTTGTCTGAGGAGTGATCTCAAGCCCGAGGCAAAAGTGAGACCAATCTTAGGATTGACTTGTGTTTGATTAACTCGAGGCATTCTATACTCCACAGGATCTTCAATGGTAGAAATGTTAACTTCGGGAGTATTAAGAATCTCCATCATTGCATAAAGGGTAGTAGTCTTTCCTGAACCAGTAGGTCCGGTTACAAGAATCATTCCTACTGGTCTACGTAAAGCTCTTTGAACTTTCTCAAGAGCTTCTCCTCTCAAACCAAGCTCTTCTAAAGTGTATGCTTTAGCTGTTTCTGAAAGCAATCTCATTACCACTTTTTCACCATTTATTGTAGGCAAAATAGAAACCCTAATTGAATATTTATAATCTTCCGATTCTACTTTAAACCGACCATCCTGAGGAAGACGATGTTCATCTAATTTTAGATTAGATAAAACTTTTATCCTTGCTACAATACCAGACGCTGCTTTCTTGGGAAGCGTCATTGCTTCTCTCAAAATTCCATCTATTCGATATCGAACCAAGACTTCCTTCTCTGTGGGTTCTATATGAATATCAGAAGCTCTTTGAAGAATAGCATGACGAATTAAAGTATCTACAATTCTTATCACAGGAAGCTCCTCAGCAACTTTTTTAAGTTCTTTTTCTTCTTCAAGTGGCTTCTCTTTTATTACTTTAATTCCTCCCGCTTCCTTCTTAATAAGTTCTCCAAACTCAGCCTCGAGAGTTTTCTGATATTGCCTCAGGGCATTTTTAATGCTCGCAGGATTTGTAAGTCTAGGTAAAATTCGAAGGTTAGCTTTCTTTCTTATAAACTCAATGGTTCTTAAATCTTCAGGATCCAGCATTGCTACTTCTAGATCCTTTCCTTTTTTTCTGAAAGCAATAATGTTATGAGATCTTGCAATCGGTTCAGGGATGATCTTTAAAACTTCCGGAGGAATCTTTTCTTTCTCTAAATTCACAAAAGGAATACCCAAGATATAGGCTTTAAGACGAATAAGCTCTTCTTGAGAAACTAGCCCTTCTGAGATTAAAACATCTTCTACCCTTTTCCCTGTCTTTTGAGCTTTTTTTAGGGCTTTATCAAACTGCTTTTCTTCAACTAGTCCCGCATCTAATAAAAAAGCTTTTAATCTTTTTGGTTCAACTTGCATATTTTTTTAAGTATCCTCTTGCTAATCTATTCTTCACTGTCTCCCAATGTCTTTTTAATCTTTTTTATTACCTCTTCTAGACTATAATTAACCTTTACAAGATAAGTTGTGGCTCCCAGTTCTAGAGCTTTATCAATATCAGACATTCTCTCTAAGTTAGTAAGAATTATCACAGGAATTTCTTTTGTTTGAGGATCTTCTTTGAGTTTTTTCAGAACTTCAAAACCGTTTAAACGAGGAAGGATAAGATCAAGAAGAATTAAATCAGGCTTCTGTGTTTGAGCTAATTTAAGACCTGTTTCTCCATCAAGCGCAGAAATTATATCATAGCCTTCTGCTCTCAGGGCTTTTTCAAAGGTTTTTTGAAGCACTGATTCGTCTTCGATGAATAAGATCTTTTTCATAGTTTTAGAACAGAGAAAAACTTTTTTGTTGTTTCTCTCTGTCGTTATATTTAATTAATAAAATTTTTTAAAAATTTATTGTTGTTGTTCAGCAATAGGTATAGTAAACCAAAAAGTGCTTCCTTTTCCCTCTTGAGACTTGAATCCTATTTTTCCCTTGTGAGCAAGAATAATTGACTTTGCTATAAACAAACCAAGTCCTGACCCCTGTGTTTGATGTTTGAAAGCACTTTTAGCACGGAAAAATTTCTGAAAGATATATTTCTGATCTTCTTTGGGAATACCTACTCCTGAATCTTTAACTTCAAGATAAAGAGATTTATCTTTCTTGAATACTGAAATTTCTACTTCTCCTTTACCTTTGCTATACTTAATAGCATTATCTAAAAAGTTCTCTATTACTTCTCTAATGCGAGCTTGGTCTCCAAACGCTTTGGGAAGATTTTCTTGAATATTGAGTGTGATTTTTACATTAGAAGCTTCTGCATAAGCACGTGCACTAGTAATAACTTTTTGAACTAATTCTTTTAATGAGAAGGGTTTCTTGTCCAAGGGAAATTGTCCTGCCTCGATTTTAGATGCAGTAATTATTTTATTTATTAACTCTTCCAGCCTTTTACTATTTTCCGCCAGAATATCTAAGTATTCTTTCTGGTCATTGGATATTGTACCAATCTTTCCAGATACCAAAAGATCAATGATCCATTTTAAATTAGCAAAAGGGGCTCTTAACTGGTGTGTCATGATCGTCAAAAACTCCATTTTTAGACGAGCAGCATCAGCCAATTTCTCCACTCCATGAGTAACTACATACGCCATAATTAGGAGGATCCAACTAATTAAAAGAACTATTAATGCAATCAACAAAGGATCATCTATATATTTAAAGCTAATGCTATAAGTAAAAAGAGCAGAAATAATAATAACTATCCCCATTAGCACAAAAATAAACTGAGGACACTGCCATATAGGAAGTGGATATTTTTTACACTGCTGACGAATATTTAATCGCTGAAGAATAGTTTCTTTATTCATTAATTCTATTATACCCCAGAGAGAAAAATTAAAGCAAGGAAAATACTTGTCAAAAAATCTGCTCTATAGTAAAATGCTAAATGCATTATACGGAGAGTGGTGTAATGGTAGCACGAGTCCTTTGGGAGGATTTAGTCCGGGTTCAAATCCCGGCTCTCCGAAAGAAAATGCGGGATTAGTTGAGCGGTTCAACGTCACCCTTCCAAGGTGAAAAGACGGGTTCGACTCCCGTATCCCGCTCAAGAATACAAAAACCCCTTGCTTTTAGCGACGGGGTTTTTGTATATCACAAAAAACCAAAGTCTTATTTCACTGCTTTCTTTAATTGCTTTCCGGGTTTAAAGCGAGGGACTTTCCTTGCAGGAATTTTTATCTTTTCTCCTGTTTGTGGATTTCGACCTGTTCTTGCTTTTCTTTTTGCTACCAAAAAAGTACCAAACCCAGTCAGTGCCACTGTTTTTCCTTTAGCTAGAGCGTTAGTAATCTCATCAAGAATTGTATTCAAACAAGCTGTCGCACAAGCCTTTGAACACTTTGCTTTCTTGGCAAGAATTTTTACAAGATCTCCTTTTGTCATATTTTTTGACTTTTTGATTAACTACGACCTTTACTTCATTATATCATTTCTATCTCGCATACTCAACTATCCGTGATTCTCTTATTAAAGTAATCTTTATTTCTCCCGGATACTTAAGTTCTGATTCAATTTTTTTCGCAATTTGTCGAGCTAATTCTCTGGCTTTAAGATCATCTACTTCTTCTGGTTTTACAAATACTCTGATTTCTCTTCCTGCCTGAAGCGCATAAGCTTTTTGAACTCCTTCAAAAGAAAGAGCAACTTTCTCAAGCGTTTCTAACCTCTTCAGGTAATTCTCCAAAGTATCTTTCCTTGCACCGGGACGACTTCCAGAGATTGCATCAGCTACATGGACTATCACTGCTTCTAGTGTCTCTGGGGGATAATCTTCATGATGAGATTTCATTGCATCAATGACTTTTTTCTCTACTCCGAATTTCTCTAAAATTCTTATCCCAATGTCAACATGAGACCCTTCGATCTGGTGATCAACGGCTTTCCCAATATCATGTAAGAGACCTGCTTTCTTTGCCACTTCTGAATCTGCACCCAACTCATCAGCTAAAGCGCCAGCAAGATGAGCTACTTCAATTGAATGAAGTAAAACGTTCTGACCATAACTCCGTCTGAAATAAAGCCTTCCCAAAAGATTAATTAAGCGAGGATCGAGTCCTATTACCCCTACATCATAAACTGCCTGTTGGCCAAGTTCTTTTATTTTTTCAGCTATTTCCTCTTTTACTTTTTGAACAGTGTCCTCAATTCTTGCTGGTTGGATTCGTCCGTCAGCAATCAGCCTTTCTAGAGCAATCTTAGCAATTTGGCGACGAATAGGATCAAAAGCAGAGATAATGACAGTCTCCGGCGCTTCATCAATTATCAACTCAGTACCAGTTACTTTCTCAAAAGTCTGAATATTGCGCCCTTCTTTTCCAATAATCCTACCTTTTATATCTTCATTTGGTAAAGTAACAGTGGTGGTAGTAAGCTCTTGAGCTTGAGAAACGGCCAACTTCTGAATAACAGTAGCAAGGATTTCTTTTGCTCTGGCTTGAAACCTTTCTTCCTTTTCTTTTTCTAATTTCTTAATCTTCTCTAGAATTTCTTTCTGATACTCTGCTTCCAGACTCGCAAACAATTCTTTTTTGGCCTGCGATTTCTTTAATCCTGAAATCCTCTCAAGATTTTTCACAGCTTCCTCCTTTAGTTTCTCCAAGGTTTCTTTTATTTTCTTAACCTTCTCTATTTTTTCTGTAAGTTCTTTCTCTTTGTTCTCAAGCTCACTAGATTTTTCATTTAGAACTTTTTCTCTTTCCAAGAGAAGATCCTGAATCTTCAAAAGCTCTGCTTTCTTCTGAGATTCTTCTCTCTGGGCTCGTTCTATAATACTGGACGCTCTTCTCTTTGCTTTCGCTAAAATCTCTTCACTTTCTTGCTTGGCTTGAGAGATCTTTCTTTGAAGCGTTTCTTCAATCGAACCAATTTTCCTCCGAGCAATAGATTGACGAGTAAAATATCCCACCAGAGAACCTAACGCTAAACAAACTGTTGCTACAATGATTAGTGAAAAGGGTTCCATTTCCATGTTTTATTTCAGAATTTTGGCCACTTAACATCTCCTCGATGATAAGGACCTAAATTCTGGAGTTTAGTGATATTTACAAAAACAAACCCACTCCTTAGGTGGGTTTGGTACACTTTCAAGATTATTATTTCTTCGCTAAAACTCTTTCTTATTCTTTTGCTTTCAGTTTACTTTCTTTGGTTTCCAAAACTTCATCAATAATACCATACTCTTTTGCTTCTTGAGCAGAAAGGAAAAGATCACGATCAGTATCTTTTTCAATCTTCTTAATCGGTTGACCTGTATGCTTGGAGAGTATCCGATTAAGTTTATCTTTGATCTTCATCATATGCTTCGTCCAAATTTCTACATCTACTGCCTGACCAGCGGCTTTTCCCATTACTTGATGAAGAAGTATCTCAGAATTTGGTAAAGCATATCTTTTGCCTTTGGCTCCAGCAGCAAGCAAAATTGCTCCACCCGAGGCTGCTTGTCCAAGACAGCATGTCGAAACATCGCATTCTACATATTGCATAGTATCATATATAGCTAAAGCAGAAGTAACTATCCCACCTGGACTGTTTATATAAAGATAAATATCTTTTTTAGGATCTTGAGAAGCTAAGAACAATAATTGAGCAATGATCAAATTAGCCAGTCCATCAGTAATTGGTCCTGTTAGCAAAATTATCCTTTCCTTCAAAAGCCGTGAATAAATATCATAAGCTCTTTCTCCGAATTGACTTTTCTCAACTATTGTTGGGACTAAGGGCATAGTTTTTGATGAAATATCAGGTTGGTATCAAACTCTTTCAGCAAAACCCTCCAATAATTGAAGAGTTTTCTCATTAATAATTCTCTCCTTAGTATACTCTTTTAACTTCTCCAAATCAAGTGACTTGGCAGATTCAATATCTGGATAATTCTTAAGTAACTGATTAATCTGATCTTCTATCTCTTGAGGAGAAGCGGTAATATTTTCTCTCTTACTGATTTCTCTAAGAACCAGAGAGATCTTAATGTTCCTGAGTGCTGGCTCCAGAAAGCTATCTTTGATTTCTTTCTCTGTTTTCTTTGTTTTTGCTAAATAATCTTCAAACGACATCTTAGAGTTATTCAAAAAACTTTCTTTAAATTCAGAGAACAATCTATTTTTTTCTGCTTCTATAAGAACTTGAGGAATATCCCATCTAATAGAATTAATGATTTTTTCTAAAATTTTCTGTCTGAATTTTTCTTTTGCTTTATTTTCTTTTTCTGCCAAGATCCCTTCTCTTATACTTTCTTTCAAAGAAGAGAGGTCCCGAAAGTTTCCAAGAGATTGAGCAAATCTATCATTTAATTCAGGTAATTCCATTCTAAATACAGAAATCAGTTTTATTTTGAAAGTTACTTTTTTCCCTGCTAGCTCTCTCACAAAGTGATTTTGAGGAATAGTTAAAGAAAATTCCTCTGTTTCTTGACCTGCTTTCATTCCTTCTATTTTTTGCTCAAATCCAGGAATAAAACCTCCCTGTCCTAAAATAAAACCGTCCTTTCTTTTCTTTCCATTTTCTATCTGGGGAGAAAAATATTCAATTTCGACAAAATCTCCCTTTCTTGCTTCTCTGCCGAGAGCAATTAACTTTGCTCGAGAACGACGCAACCAATCTATTGTCTTCTGAACTTCTTGATCGCTAACCTGAACCCTTTCTCTTTTCAGAGAAGATGCAATCTTCCGGTAATCTGGCAGTTCAATTTCTGGTAGAACTGTCACTCTGGCTCTAAAACTAAACGGACTTCCGAGAGCCATCTTTAGAATTTCGATCTTTGGCCTATCAATTACCTGAAGATTGTTTTCTTTTACAATCTTTATGTAATATTGAGTTACCGCTTCTTGAGCAGCCCTCTCAAGAATCCGTAGCGTTCCTATTTTCTCCTCTATTATCGATTGAGGAACATGCCCTTTTCTGAAACCTTTAATTTCTATATCTTTCCCTAAATCAGAAATTGCCTTTCTGTAATATAAAACAAACTCTTCTGAAGGAATTTCAACTTTTATTTCAATTTCGGAATTAGATATTTTTTTAATTGACTGAGTCATTGGAATATGATAGCATCTGAATAGTTCTTTGAGGTGAGAATAATGATTAGGAGATTAATAGCCGGTTTTGTTCTCCTTTGCTTCAACGGAATAGGAGGAGTTACTGCTTATCGATTGCTTGGAATACCTTTTCATATTACTTTTTTCATTGTGACTGTATACTGGTCGGGCACACTACTCCTTACCTATTATGGGACAGGATGGATAGCCAAAAGAATAAGAAAATGGAAATATATCAATATTCTTATCAGCTCAGCAACAGGCTGGTGGAGACAAAAAATGGTACTTCTCCAAAGTCAAGAAAGACTAAGGGAAAAATGTATTCTCTGGCTAGTGAAGCAAAAAGAATGGGTTGTGATGGTGCTTACTTTTGTTCCTCTTATTCCTGAACTACCAACCATAACCATCATAGCAGCTCGACTAATGAAAATAAAATATGCACTTCCTATCCTCTTGACAGGGAATCTTTTCAGAACGTTTGTATTGGTAGCAACTATTTATCACCTCCTTCCTTCTCTATAAGCGTCCTAGCACGCTTCTTTTTGTTTCTGGCGCCAGGCTTTTGCGGCCTTCTCGATTATTTGAAATGCTTCTTTGCGATCTTTCCATCCCTCTACTTTTACATACTTGTATTTCTCCTTTTCCAGTTTTTTATAATCAGAAAAGAAGAGTTTTATTTCTTCTCTTAGGTGTTCGCCCAAATCCTCAATATCTCTTATTTCCTTAAATCGTGGATCTACTTTATCAACTGGCACAGCAATAATTTTGTTATCTGGTCCTTTCTCATCTTTCATCAAAAGCACACCAATAGGACGAGCTTTCACTACGCAACCCGAAAAAGTTGGATAAGTAGCTAAAAGCACAACATCCAGAGAATCGCCGTCTTCAGAACATGTTTGAGGAATAAACCCGTATTCAAAAGGAAAGAACAAAGGAGAATAAATCACTCTATCTAGTTCAAAATAACCTTTTTCTTCATTGTATTCGAACTTGCTTTTTGAACCTTTAGGAATATCGATTACAACATTAATCTCTTCAGGTAGATTCTCTCCTGGATGTATATCTTTAAAGAGATTAGTCATAGTTTAAAATAAAATTATTTTTTATCATTTCCTTTTTCTTCCTTTTGGTTTTTGTTTTCTTCATTTCCTTTTTCTTCCTTTTGGTTTTTGTTTTCTTCTGTGTCTTTTGCTTCTTCTTTTGCTTCTTCTTTTGCTTCTTCTTCGTTTCCTTGAGCTGTCTCAATGCTATCACCTTCTTGAGCTTGAACATCTATTCTCCAACCGGTCAATTTTGCCGCTAATCGTACATTCTGACCATTCTTTCCAATGGCCAAGGATAATTGATCTTCAGGCACAATAACCTTGGCTTTATTCTTGGGTTCTATTTTCACCTCCAAGACTTTTGCAGGAGCTAGAGAATTAGCTATATATTTCTCTGGGTCTTCTGACCATTCAATAACATCTATCTTTTCTCCTCCTAGTTCATTAATCACTGCCATAACCCTTGTCCCTCGTTGACCAACTACAGAACCAATAGGATCAATCCCTTCAACAGTAGAAGTGACAGCAATCTTTGAACGAGAGCCCGGTTCCCTTGCTATAGATTTTATCACCACCTCTCCTGAGGCAATTTCTGGAACCTCCAATTCAAACAATTTTGAAATAAATTTAGGATAAGCGCGGGAAAGAAAAACTAAAGGACCTTTCGGAGTTTTTTCTACTTTAAGAACGTAAGCCTTAAGCCTTTGAGAAACACGGTAAAACTCTCCCGGGGTCTGCTCAGCAGGAGGAAGAATGCCCAGAGTTCTTCCTAGATCTAGGTAAACATTTTTTCCTTCTATTCTCTGAACAATACCTGAAACTATCTCGCCTTCTTTCTTTTGAAATTCTTCAAAAATAGTCTCTCTTTCTGTCTCTTTAATTCTCTGCAAAATTACCTGTTTGGCAGTCTGAGCCGCAATTCTTCCATAATCTTTTTCAGTCTTCAAAGGTATGTGGAGTTCTTCTCCTGCCTTTATTTTAGGATCTATTTTTCTGGCCTCTTCTATCATAATATGCCTTTCTGGATTGAAACGCACTTTCTTTTTTTCCTTTAATTCCTCCTGCTTGGTCGAGTCTTTGGGCTTCTTTTTTAATTCTTCTATCTCTTTGTCGGTAAGCAACATATCCTTATCAACTACTAATTTAACCTGCCAAAATTTAAGATCGCCGGTTTTGGGATTGAGTTTCGCCCGGATCTTTTGTCCCTTCTTTCCATAATCTTTTTTATAAGCAGCGGCTATTGCTTGCTCGATAATCTCAATAACTTTCTCCTCAGGTATTCCTTTCTCTTCCGCAATTTGAGCAACAGCCGAACTGAATGTCTTCAAATCCATTTTATTCTTTAATATTTATTCCTTTATATTTTAAAAAAGGTCTCTTGAGACGACCTTTTAATTAAGTATAGGAAAAGGAGAAAAACTGTCAAGAGTCAGAGATAGCATTTCTTATATGATGGATTTTTGCCTTTCTCTCCTTGAGAAATATCTCCACAGTTATAACATCTATTTGCCACTTAGTTTCCTGAGGATAAGCCTTCTCCAGAAGATAACTTTCTGAGGTTTTAATAATCTTTCTTTGTTTAAGAAAATTCACCTTATCCTCAGGAAAGAAAACCTTTTCTTCAGAATCCTCAGAATTTTTACAGACCACGGTCTTTACTTCAACAAACAAAAGCGTATCTTCTTTTTGAGCTATAATATCTATCTCTCCTTGAATTGGCCCTGAAATAAAATTGGGAGAATAATTCCTCTCCAAAATTTTGTATCCTCTCTTTTTAAGATATACAGCAGCAATCTCTTCTCCCAGCTTTCCTACTTGAGAAGAATTCATATTACTGAGAATTGTACTTGATGTTATTCAACCATCTCGATATTAAAAATCCCAAAGCTCTCATTAAGCGATAGAGGTTTTCTCATTTTATTCGGCCGAATCTCTCTCTTTGGTAGAAATAACACAACTATTGAAATACCAATATGGAAGTTTTTCTAACCAATGAGTATCCAAGTTATAATAATGAAGAGATAAGAAAATACAGTAGAAGATCCCAGGAGAATTCCTAGAATAGCCAGTGATTCACCTTTTAACTCTCTTTTTTTGATATCGATTAAAGCTTTTATTCCAAGAATAACCGCGATAAAGGGGACTATCAGAAGCGCCCCGATCATAATATCCATAAGAATCTCTTTTATAATTGGATTCATAGCCATGCCTACTATGGTATTATTTAGCCAAATAAAAAATACCAAGGTAGACAAAATACCCAAAAAGAAACTCCATATTGCAAAACCGCTAGTTTTAGACATGTTTCAAAATATTTTGAGATCTTTTGACCTTTAATCAAGAGTGTTAGAGAAAGTGTAAACAGACAGCTTTTATCAACTCCTGTATCAAACTAAAACTTGGTGAACCCATTATTCTTATCAGCTGTTCGAACTTGTCCTTTTTGGTGGACCTGATGGGAGTCGAACCCATGTCTTCCCGATGCGAACGGGATGCTCTACCGTTGAGCTACAGGCCCTTTTTTCTTTTGAAACAAAACCTTAGCATTTTAGAAAATCTTGTAGAAAGAAAAACTGCTCCTACTTCTAAAGCAGTAGTATGAACTTCGGCAAGGGTATTTAAAGGATGACCTTCTTCTGAGAAGGAAAAATACCCTTTAGTAATAAAATTTATGAAAGAAAGAGAGACGGCAAAAATAATCCATGCATACAAGAACCATTCTCCTTTTCTCTCTTTTTCTTTCTCTCCCATCCATCTTAACATCTCTTTATGAAGAGAATAGATAAGAAGAACTCCTACATAAAAAATGTTCATCTGGCTTGGTGGGAAATTGCCTCTTGTAAAAAATTCTATTGCAATAGTTCCCATTAATAGAAATGTCGTTAGAGAACATATAAGAAAAAGTTTTGCGTTAACCGCTTTTTCTATTTTCCTTATCTCATTCATCTTGCTAAGCTCTTTTTCTTTCATATTTTTTCGGGATACCCAGATTCGAACTGGGGCTACACCCTCCCGAAGGGTGCGTGCTACCACTACACCATATCCCGTCAAGCAACCCAATATTTTTCTTTTGTCATTTTATCTTTTTTGATAATGACTTCGTTTATTTTCTTTTTGGCTTCCAGCGATTCTTTTTTCAAAGTCTCTTGGTCCAACTTTCCTAATTCTTTTACTCTCTTCAAAAGGTATTCTTTTTCATTTCTTGAAGGATCATCCAAAACCTCTCCTAAAAGAATTTGAAGTATCTGTCCAATCATAGGGCCGGGAGGAATTTTAAGAGTCTGCATTATTTCATTTCCTCCTATCTTGAGCATTTTTACATCAATAGGGTCTTGAGAAACCTTATCAACCACATAAAGGAAATGTCTTAATTTATAAGGTAGAGCTTTAGGACATCCAGAACCAATACGATCACACATTCTTACTTGAACAAGCTCTTTTATGTTCTCTTTCCCAACTCTACGCAACAACCTTCTTACAGAAGATTCTCCTACCTCACCTACATTATAATAAAACAAGTGATATCTTACTAACTTAACAATTTTTTCTATATCTTTTTTGGGAAATCTAAGACGTTCTAAAATCTCGCGAGTCATCCTGGCTCCTACTATTTCATGATTGTAAAAAGTTGCATCCGGCCCTTCTCCTTTCTTTACCCTAGGTTTTGCAATATCGTGCAATAAAGCAGCTAATCGCACATATTTGTTGAAATTCCTTTTAGCAGCATAATCCAAAGATCGAAGAGAATGCTCATAAACATCATAAATGTGGTGTTTGTTTTGAGTAACTCCATATCCTTCTTCTAACTCAGGTATAATATACCTAAGAAGTCCTAGTTTTCTTAGCAATTCTACTCCTTGTGCCGCATTCTCTGACATAATGATTTTCATAAATTCATCTCTGATTCTCTCTTTAGAAATAACCTTAAGCCATGAGGCGTTTTTTTTAATCGCCAAAAATGTATCTTTTTCTATCTCAAAACCAAGAATAGTAGCAAAACGCGCTGCTCTCATCATTCGTAAAGCATCTTCGGAAAACCTCTCTTGAGGATCTCCCACTGCTCGAATAATTTTTTCCTTCAAATCTTTTTGCCCAAAAAACGGATCTATTATCTCTAATGCTTTTTTCTTTTCTAATATTCGAGCAGCCATTGCATTAATAGTGAAATCGCGTCTGGCTAAATCCTCTCTAATTGTCTTTGCCCAATGTACCTTATCTGGATGACGCTTATCAGTGTACTTTTCATCAATTCTATAAGGTGTAATTTCAACTTCTTTTAGAGTAGGATCAGAGGATCCAGTTAAAACAGTGACTGTTCCAAACTTGTTGTCAATATAGCTTTTAGGAAAAACTTTCCTGATCTGCTCAGGTTTAGCATTGGTTGCTACATCCCAATCTTTTGGTTTGGTTCCTCTCAATAAATCTCGCACACATCCTCCTACAATAAAAGCTTCGAAACCTGCTTTTTCAAGCTTGTTTATGATAGAGTTGACTTCCTGAGGAATTTCCATTATACCTTATCTTAGCCAAGAAGCTTGTTTTTTTCAACATTTTTGATAAAATACAGAAAGCCCTCGTAGTTGAATGGATACAACGACGGTCTTCGGAACCGTAGGTCCCCGTTCGAGTCGGGGCGAGGGCATTATATCAATTATGAAAAAAATATTTCTTATATTCTTTATAATCTTCTTACTTTCTCCTTTGTTTGCCCTGGCAGAAGCGAAAACTTATTCTATAACAGTAAAGCCGGCCGGAACTAGTCATACAGTAACCTATGAGGGTTTTGTTCCTTGCGGAAGATGTCTTGTTACCACTCCTCCTATATTGGGATTAAGCCCATGCGAAGGGACAGCAAATCAATATTTTATTCCTTGCCAGCCCTGTCACATTTTTATCATGATTGACTCGATAATTGATTTTATTCTCTTGACAATTGTCCCTCCTATTGCCACAATCATCTTTATAGCAGGTGGAGTTTCCTTCTATTTAGCAGGAGCAAATCCTGGACAGTTCCAGAAAGCAAAATCTGTTTTGACAGCAGCAATTATTGGAGTTGTTATTATTTATACTTCGTGGATTATAGTAAACACCACACTCACTGCAGTAGGGGTGGCAGATTGGGTCGGTTTCGGTAAAGGATGGTTTGAGATAAAATGTCCTGTAGTATTAGAAGTATCCCCATGATATAAAAATTCTGCGTCCATAGCTCAATTGGTAGAGCAGGGGCCTCTTAAGCCCAAGGTTGCAGGTTCGACTCCTGCTGGACGCACAGAAAAACAGATCTTTTCTGTTTTTTAATTTTAATGTAAAATAATAAAACAATATGCTTACTCCAGAGAAAAAAGAAGAAATAATTAAAAAATATAAAATTCATGACACCGATACTGGATCTCCTGAGGTCCAGATTGCTTTGCTTTCTGAGGAAATCAAACAACTTTTGGAACATCTAAAGAAACATCCAAAAGATCTTCATTCCAAAAGAGGGCTACTTCGTATGG
Source organism: bacterium (assembly GCA_021157625.1). Classification (GTDB taxonomy): domain Bacteria; phylum Patescibacteriota; class Minisyncoccia; order Minisyncoccales; family JAGGXC01; genus JAGGXC01. The sequence goes on from JAGGWD010000015.1 coordinate 28,572, forward strand.
TTTCAAAAAGAAAAGCTCTTCTGGATTATCTAAAACAAAAAGATCAAAAAAGATATAAGACCCTAATTAAAAAAATCGGACTCAAAAAATAGAGGTATGATTTCTGTCACGAGACATAAAGAGCAAAGAATCGGCGTACTGATAGATGTTCAGAATCTTTATCATTCAGCAAAAAATCTCTACGGAGCAAAAGTTAATTTTGGAGAAGTTCTCAAAACAGCCGTTTCAGGACGAAAACTCATTAGGGCTTTTGCTTATGTAGTCCGAACTAAAACAGGAGAAGAAAGACCATTCTTTGAAGCTCTCACTAAACTAGGCATAGAGACAAGAGTAAGAGATCTTCAAGAATTTTACGGAGGAATGAAAAAGGCAGACTGGGACGTAGGTATAGTCATTGACGCTATAAGAACAGCTCCTAGCTTGGATGTAATAGTGCTTTGCTCAGGAGATGGTGATTTTATTCCTCTTGTAGAATATCTAAAAAATCAAGGCAAAAGAGTAGAAATTATTGCTTTTGGAAAGACTACCTCTTCCAAACTAAGAGAAATCAGCGATGAATTTATAGATTTAGACAAAAATCCTTCTAAATATCTTCTAAAGAAAAAATCAAAATAAATGGAGACAAAAGAATTTAGGCTAAAGGTAGGAAATAAAGATCTAATAGTAGAAGTTAAAAACTTAGCTGAAAGAGCAAATGGAGAAATTCTGGTTCGTTACGGAGACACTCTTGTCTTAGCTACCTGTGTAATGAGCCAGGAAGAATCAAAAGAAACTGGCTTTTTTCCTCTAAGCGTGAATTACGAAGAGAGATATTATGCTGCTGGAAAAATCAGAGGACCAAAATATATCAAACGCGAAGGAAAACCATCTGATGAAGCAGTTATAAACTCAAGATTAATCGACAGAGCCATTCGGCCTCAATTCCCTAAAGATCTTCACAGAGAAGTACAAGTAATTGTTACATGTCTTTCTTGGGATAGCGAAAACGATGCAGATGTCTTAGGAGTTAATGCAGCATCAATTGCTCTTTCTCTATCAGATATTCCTTGGAAAGGACCAGTAGCAAGCGTCAGAATAGGTAGAGTAAATGGAAATTTTGTAGTAAATCCTACCTATAGTCAAAGAGACGAATCAGATCTGGATCTTGTATGCTCAGGGATAGAAGAAAACGGTGAAATTCTAATAAACATGATCGAATGTGGGGCTGAAGAGGTTGAAGAAGAAACAATTCTCGAAGCTTTTTCATTTAGTAAGAAATATCTAAAGGAAATAATTGATTTTCAAAAAAGAATAAAAAACCTTTTAGGAAAAGAGAAAGTCGTAATTGAGCCCTTCAAGGATACAGGAATAGAAAAAGAAGTAAGAAAATGGCTACAGGATAAATTAGAAAAGGCTATTTTTTCAGAAGAGAGTAATCATCCAAAAACCTTGGATGATCTTAGAAGAGATTTCTTACATTTCTTTGAGACAAAATATACCGACATTCAAGAACTCAGATTTGTCTTAGAGAGCTTTGAAAAGGAAATAAGAAACTTAGTCCACAGAAAGATTATCGAAGAAGAAAAAAGACCAGATGGAAGAAAGCTAGACCAAATAAGACCCATGGAAGCAGCGGTAGCGCTTGTTCCTCGAAGCCACGGCTCTGGATTTTTCTCTCGTGGGAAAACAAAGGCTCTCTCAATTCTGACCCTAGGAGCACCAGGTGATCAACAGATTATAGAAGGAATGGAAATTGTAGGAAAGAAAAGATTTATGCATCATTATAATTTTCCTCCTTATTGTGCAGGCGAGATAAAACCATTAAGAGGACCAGGGAGAAGAGAAATAGGACACGGAATGCTTGTAGAAAAAGCTCTCTCACCCCTAATCCCTTCCTCTGAGGAGTTTCCTTATACCATAAGAATAGTCTCAGAAATACTTTCCTCAAATGGATCAACATCTATGGCCTCGGTTTGCTCATCCTCTCTAGCTTTAATGGATGGCGGAGTGCCTATTTCAAGACCTGCTGCAGGAATTGCTATAGGATTGATGATGGAAAATCAACAAAAATATAAAATTCTCACAGATATCCAAGGCGTAGAAGATCATCATGGAGACATGGATTTTAAAGTAGCAGGTACAGAAAAAGGAATAACTGCAATACAGATGGATGTAAAAATTCCAGGAATCGGGGACCAAATTTTAAGAGAATCATTGATGAGAGCAAAGAAAGCAAGATTAGAAATTCTAGAGAAAATGAAACAGGTTCTTTCTTGTCCTCGACTCCATCTCTCTCCCTGGGCGCCGCGGATTTACACTCTTAAGATTAACCCAGAAAAAATTGGAGAACTTATCGGCACAGGCGGAAAGACTATTAGAAAAATAACTGAAGATTTTGAAGTAGTAATTGATATTGAAGAAGACGGAAAAATATTTGTCACTGCACAAAAAGAAGAAAACGCCAAGAAAGCTATTGCATTAATAAAGAATATTACCCGAGAGGTAAAAGTGGGAGAAATATTTCAAGGCAAAGTCACAAAAATCTTTGACTTCGGTACTATGGTTGAATTTCTGCCAGGCAGAGAAGGGCTCATACATTCTTCTCGTTTAAGAAGAAGATTAAAACCTGGCGAAACAGTTATGGTAAGGGTAGCTGAAATAGATCCTCAAGGAAGAATTAATCTTTCTCTCTTCAGACAAAAAAAGATAACCCCAACAAGAAGTAAATATGGCCCAAAAAGAAGACAAAGGAGATAGAAAATTTCTAAGCAGAGAAAAGATAATGACGATGAAGAAGGACATCGAGATGGCTAAATTGGGCAAATTTCCTGAAAGAGAGAAAGAGAAATTGGTAGCCCAAAAGAAAAAGGAAGAAGAACAAAGAAAGATAGAAGAAGAAAGAAAAAGGATGGAAGAGATAAGAAAAAGGAAGGAAGAGCAAAGAAGAAAAATGGAGGAAGAGCAAAGAAGAAAAATGGAGGAAGAGCAAAGAAGAAAAATGGAGGAGGAATGGATAAGAAAAGAAATGGAAAGAAAGAAAAGAGAAGAAGAAGAAAGAAAAAGAAGAGAAGAAGAGAGAAAAAAGAGAATTGAGGAAGAAATGAGAAGAATAGAAGAAGAAAGGAAGAAGAGAGAAGAAGAAAGAAGAAAAAGAGAAGAAGAACGAAAGAAAGAAGAGATGGAAAGAATGAAAGCCTTAGCCCAAAAACCTTTGAAAGAAAGAATAAAAGAAGAAAAGGAAGAGATAGAGAAAGAGTTATCTCTCATTCAGGCTAAAAAACAACCTCTCCAAGAAAAGAAAAGGGAAATTTTAGAGCGAAAGAATAAAGTAAAAGAGGATCTCAACATTGCTTTAGAAAACGAGAAAAGGATTGAAGAAGAAGTCTTCAGGCTCCAAAAATTGGAGGAATCCGCTTCCTTTGACGAAAAAGAAAAGATAGAGGCTCAAAGATGGGAAATGGAAAGAAAAAGAAGAGAAGCAGAAGAAAAAAGATGGGCCATAGAGGATATACTTTATCAAATAGCAGAAGAAGAAGAGAAAATAGAAGAAGAATGGCAAGAAATTTCTAGTCAGGAAGAAAGATTGAATAAAAAACTAGAACAAATCTCAGCTCAGGAAGAATTGATAAAACTCCAAGAAAAGAAAAAGAAATTAGAAAATCGCCTTAGAGAACTTTTAGAACAAAGAGAGCCATTAGAGAACAAATTATCTAAAATCTCTGAGAGAAAATCCGAAACAGAAAAGCTTCTTAATGAAATTCTTGTTAGAGAAAATGAAATAGAGAAAGCAATAGCAGCGCTTGAAGAAAAAGAAAAGAGTACCCCTCTTTCTCCAGAAAAAAGAAGAATAGAACAAAAAAGATGGGAAACTGAAAAAGAAAGAGAAAGAATAGAACAAAAAAGATGGCAAATAAATAATGAAATAAAAGCAATAGAAAAGGAAGAGAAAGAACTAAAGACAAGTTATGAAGACCTCTCAAGAAAGATTGAGATTGTGAAAAAGAGAATTGAAGAGATAGATCTTCTCATAGAAGAAAAGAGAAAGATTATTACATCTACAGAAGAATTTGTATCACCAGCCCAAAAGAAAAAGGAAGAAGAACAAAGAAAGATAGAAGAAGAAAGAAAAAGGATGGAAGAGATAAGAAAAAGGGAGGAAGAGCAAAGAAGAAAAATGGAGGAGGAATGGATAAGAAAAGAAATGGAAAGAAAGAAAAGAGAAGAAGAAGAAAGAAAAAGAAGAGAAGAAGAGAGAAAAAAGAGAATTGAAGAAGAACTTAGACTTCTAAGAGAGAGAGCTCAAAAAGAAAGAGAAAGGATTATTGTCGAAGAAATCAGAAGAAAAGCAAAGGAAAGAGCAGAGAAAGAAAAAATGGAAGAGGAAAGGATTCTTAAACCAGAGCAACTACCCCAAAAAAGAGAACTTCCCAAGAAACCTTCCTTGCTCCAGAAAATAATCATAAGAATATTTGTTCTCCTTTTAATTCTTATTATTGCAGCAACAGCCTTATTCTTCTGGTGGTATTTTAGAGAAAAAGCAAAACCTCCTCTTCCTCCTCAACAACCGACTCAACCACAAGAAACCATACCCCTCCCTCCTTCTCCTCCTCTCTTTGTAATCACCCAAGCCAGTACAACTATAGAAGCCTCGAGCTCTCAGGAAATTCCTTCTGCATTAGAAGACTTTCTGAGAAAGCAAGAAATTAAAGAAGGGGATTTCCTTCAATTGCAGGTAAAGAATCTGGAAGCCAACAAAGAGATTAAGCTTGACGAATTTCTGACAGCTCTTGAAATGAACTCTCTCAAGGATCTTTCTTTATGCTTTGAAGAAAAATTTTCCCTTTTTGTCTATTCTCAGCCAACAGGAAAAAGATTAGGCTTTGCTATTACTCTCAAAAACAAAGAAGAAATAGAAGAATTAATGAAATCTTGGGAAGACAATGCCCAGCAAGACTTTCAGAAATTCTTTCTCTTAATGGAACATAAAGGTTCAGCCATGAATCCTGTGTTTAGAGATGCTGTTTACAAAACAAAACATTTTCGTTATCTTACATATTCAAGAAAAGATTTAGGAATCTGTTATCTGATATCAGAAGATTTCCTCATCTTTACCAGTTCTTATGAAAGCATGAAGAAAATAATTGAATATTTAAATGAACAACAAATAAATGAATAAAAAAATTCTTAAACAATTAGAAAAACAATTAAAAGAAGAAAAAGAAGCTATAGAAGCTGAACTCAAGAAGTTTGCCAAGAAAGATAAAAAATTAGAAGGAGATTGGGATACACGTTTTCCTCACTTTGATGGAGAAACAGGTGGAGCTATTCTTGAAAAAGCTGCTGATGAAGTAGAGGAATACGAAGCTCTTTTGCCTGTTGAATTTAGCCTAGAGAAAAAGCTCCAAGATATTAATTTAGCTCTTGAGAAAATAAAAAAAGGGAAATACGGAATATGCGAGAAATGCAAAAAACCTATTTCTCTGGAGCGTCTGAAAGCGTTCCCTGCAGCAAGAACTTGTAAGAAATGTAAATAATTTTATTTTGAAATAAAAAAGAGGCCGCGGACAAAGAGCCGGGCCATATTCATTTTAAGAGAGTAGGTAGTCTTATTCTGGGAATCTTGGCAGGTCTCCAGTCAATATTGATCCATGGGTATTCTGTATTACCGTGCTCTACAGTTCCCCAAATTATCTTAACTATATGAGGCACTCCCCAGTAATTTCCTCTCCATTGCGCTCTCAAGCAATTATGAAAAGTTGCTGATTTTACCCCTAATCCTAGAAATCCAAGAAGAACATCTGGCTCAAGAAAATTATTGTTTACTATCTGGCAGTAACTCTCTGTAGGATAATCGAAGTTAATCGAAATTCCTGTCTGGTATCCGGCAAATGTATTACCGGATATCTCAAGACTGAACGCTCTCGAAGTATAAATACATTCTCTATCTCCCCAGAAATCGTTATTCTCTACAGTATTAAAAGAGTTATATATCTGAACACCCACAGTGTTTAATCCGATAGAGTTACTAGAAATTACATTTCCAGAACCCCAGATAACAATTCCTGCGTAACTGTTCAGTATTGTGTTTTCTTTTATGATGTTGTTGCTGCCTTTGACATAAATTGCTGTCCGTGCTTTATCTCCCATAACTTTGAATCCTTGAACAACACAAGAATCAGCGGAGATCGAAATAATAGGACTACTCGCACCAGTGGAGCCTATTACTGGAATAGCCGGACCATTAGGATCCTTCTCTCCCTTGAGGATAATAGATGATTTATAGATATTAATACTTTCGTAGTAGACTCCTCCTCTTACTATAATTGTATCTCCGGATTTCGCAGCTACTATTCCTTGCCGAATCTTAGTGTAATCACCGTCTCCGTCATCATCAACTATAATTGTCTTGCTAGTATCCTGCGCCAGAGCATTTCCTAAATTCGTACCAGCTAAACCACACACAGAGAGAATCGCTAGCGCCAAAAATATCCTCCTCAAAACTTTTTCCATTCATCTCACCTCCATATTCATTTTTCAAACTTCCAAGATTACTTGGAAGGCAAGAGAAACAATTTCTGTTTCTCTTGCGCTTATATTATACCATATTTTTGGAATACTTGTCAAGTATGCTTGGATATCATTCCGAAATATGGTAATTTAAAAAAGTACTGAAACCCATTTTTTTGTTGATTTTCGAATATGCAAAAACAAAGCATTTTTTATAGATATCCCCTACTTTATCAACAAAGCTTAAAGTTAATTCATAGAAAGAATCTAAAGAAAAGATATCAATTGATTGCCTCTTTTATAAAGGAAGGAGAGAAAGTCCTCGAACCTGGCTGTGGAACAGGATTTTTGAAAAATTTTTTACCTTCAGGGTCTTTTTATTTTGGATTTGATCTTAACAAAAATTTCATTAACTGGGCTCAGAAAAAATATAAAGATTCGGTTTTTTACCTGGGAGATGTGCTTGATTCCAAAAGCTATTTCTCTGTAGATGTGGTTGTTATATGTGATGTCTTACATCATATAGAGACTTCAAAACAGAAAATGTTCTTGAGCAACTGCTGGAGATCAGCCAAAAAGAAATTAATTCTCTGTGAACCGAAAGGGAAAAATACTCTTTTATTAGGAAAGAAATTCTTTAGATATTTCGAGCAAGACGGAATCAACCAACCAGATGCAGAAACTCTCTGGACAGAACAAGAGTTAAAAAAAATGATAAAAGAAGGATTTGGAGTTATTCCATCAGAAATCCCGCGCCATATAGAAGAGATTGGGAAAGATATTCTCTGTGTTTTCTACAAAGAAAAAAAGTCTCTTGAAAAAAACACAAAGAAAGTATCAGCGGTTATTCCTGTGTTTAATGAAGAAAAAACAGTTGGGAAAATAGTGGAAACTTTTCTGAAGTCAGATTTAATAGATGAAGTAATCTGTGTAAATGATGGCTCCACTGACAGAAGTTTAGAAATTCTCGAAAGTTTTGGAGATAAAATAAAACTCATTAATCTCAAAGAAAACAAAGGTAAAGGATATGCTCTTGCAAAAGGCACAGAAATAGCAAAAGGAGAAATCATTGTCTTCTGGGACGCGGATTTTCCAAACCTTTCTCTCGAGCATATAGAAATTTTGGTTAAACCTGCCCTAAAAAGAAACTTTAAGGCAATTCTAGGAGTCCCAGTAAAAAACAGGTTTCAGTTCTCTCTTCCTACCCGTATCTATCTAACTGGCGAGAGAGTATATCCCAAAGACCTTCTACTTCCTCACCTTCAAGAAATGAAGAAGACAAGATTTGGAGTAGAGATTTTCCTAAATCGTCTGGTAGAGAAAAAACATACTCAGATTATTCCCCTAAAAGGCCTCATTTTCCCTTACAAATATGAAAAAAGATCTCTAGCCCAGGCCTCAAAAGAATATCTTTTGGAAGCAGTAGAATTAGCAAAAGAGTTTAGTAGGACCAGATCTCTCTTGCCTGAAGATCTGCGGATTATTGAGGGTTTAAAAGAAATTAATACCTTAACAGAGCTCAAAATACAGATCAAGAAAATTAAAGACGAAAAACTAAAAAAATTGTTAAAAGATTACATTTTAAAATACATAGATCGAGTAAGAAGAAATATAAAAAGGATTTCAATTTAAAAATATGTCTTCTAAGGTTTTCTCAGCTGCTTTAGTAGGATTAGATGCTCAGATAATTGAAGTAGAAACAGATATCTCTTATGGATTAAGACGATTGGAGATAGTAGGTCTTGGCGATAAAGCGATTCAAGAATCAAAAGAAAGGGTAAGCGCAGCTATAAAAAGTTCTTATTTAAAACCTCCCTATCATTTTCCCCAAAGAGTTCTTATTAATCTCGCCCCTGCTGATTTGAAAAAAGAAGGAGCTTGTTATGATCTTCCTATCGCTCTTTGTTATTTGCTTGCTTCAAAACAAGTGAATTTCTCTCCTCATGGCAAGCTCATAGTTGGGGAACTAGCATTGGATGGGAAATTAAGAAAAATAAAAGGAGTGCTTGCTCTAGCACTGCTTGCCCAAAAAAAGAATTTTAAAGAAATTATCCTTCCCAAAGCAAATGCTCCTGAAGCTGCTCTCATAAAGGGATTGAGGGTAATTGGAGTAGAAACATTAAAAGAAGCTATAGAATATCTTGAAGGGAGAAAAGAAATTCTCCCTTTTTTGGTAGATATCGATTCTATTAAATCAGAGAATGAATATTCCATCGATTTAGGACTTATCAAAGGGCAAGAATATGCAAAAAGAGGATTAGAAATTGCTGCTGCTGGAGGACATAATCTTTTAATGATAGGACCGCCAGGCACCGGCAAAACTCTTCTGGCAAAAGCTATTACTGGCATCTTGCCTTCTCTCTCTTTTGAAGAATCGCTTGAGGTGACAAAGATCTACAGCATTGCAGGACTTCTTTCTCAAGAAAAACCTTTAATCAAAATACGACCATTTCGTTCACCTCATCATAGCTGCTCTGAAGTAGCACTGATCGGTGGAGGTAACCCTCCTCGACCTGGAGAGATCACCCTTGCCCACAGGGGAGTACTTTTTTTGGATGAATTTCCTGAATTTCACCGAGATGTCTTGGAATCTCTCCGCCAGCCGATGGAAAATGGCTACATTATTATTGCAAGAGCCCGGACCAGAGTAAAATTTCCAGCAAATTTCACATTGGTAGCTGCTTCCAATCCTTGTCCTTGTGGCTACTTAAACGATCCAACAAGAGAATGCAAATGTAGTAGCGCTCAGATCCAAAAATATCAAAGAAAACTCTCCGGTCCTATTATAGATAGAATAGATGTCTTTGTAGAAGTTCCTCCTGTAAAATATGAGAGATTAACAGAAGAGTATATAAAAAATTCAAGCGAGCACATAAGAAAAAGGGTAGAAAAAGCTCGCCAGATTCAAAGAGAAAGATTTAAAAAAGAAAAATCTCTCACTCAGACCACCAATAGTGAACTTACAATTGATCAAATTAAAAAATATTGCCAACTTGATTCAAAATCTCGCGCTCTGTTAAGAAAATTTGTAAATTCAGGAAAACTTTCTGTTCGTGGTTATCATAGAGTTCTTAAAATGGCTCGCACTATTGCTGATCTTGAAGGAAAGCTTTCTATTTCTTTTTCTCATCTAAGTGAGGCTTTAATGTATAGGATAAGAGAAGAAAAATAAAACAAAAAACTCTCGATTCGAGAGATTTTTGTTTCTTGCTAAATTCTTATCGGGCAAATGGATTTCGAGGAGGAGAACCTTGAGAACTATAAAGTCCAAAGTGAAGATGGCAACCAGCAGATCCAGCAGGAATAGTTTTTCCAGAATGTCCTATCAATCCAATAAGCTCTCCTTGCGAAACCTCCTGGCCGACTACTACCAGAATTTTTTGAAGATGTCCATAATGTGTTATCAGCCCATTTGGATGAAGGATTCTAATATAATTTCCTGCTCCACGATTATAACCATATTTTACCTTCAGCACCTTTCCTCCGGCAGCAGCAAAAACAGGTTTTCCGCAACTATTACCTACATTAGCAAAATCAACAGCATTATACCAATGAAGACCTTGAGTAACTCGATAAGGAGAGGAAACTGGGACGATAAAATAACTCGAAGCAACTGGAATTTGACTAAAGGAATAGCTGTAACTCCTTACTTGAACAGGCTTAACTCCGCCGGGAATAACCAGAATATCTCCTACATAAATATCTCCCTCTTCTGAAAGATCATTAAAAGCAATAATATCCTCAATTTTTGCTTTATAAGTACGAGCAATCTCGCTTAAAGTATCACCTTTCTTTACATGGTGAATTACCCCTGAGACCGGAAGGATAATTAATTTCTGACCAGGACGAATAATAGAGTTTCTTCCTAAATCATTTGCCCATAAAATGGTATTTAAAGAAATACCAAAATCAGCAGCAATAGAACCAAGAGTATCGCCCGGTTGAACCACATATTCTGTAATTTCCTTTTTCTGAATTTCCTCTCCCGACAATGCAGCTAAGGTCTTGGAAGAAAAAATCTGGAGACAGGAAACTCCAGCTAAGCTGTTATTCTGGATAAAAGTAAGTTCAGGCGATTCGATATAAGATCTATCTTGAGAATTAATAAATAACTTCTGCTGCTTGAGAGAAACTGCCTGAATTCTTTGATCTCCAAAAGAAAAACTCAACCAAAAACCTACAGAAATAACTAAAACCCCTATTAAAAAAACTAAAAATTTGCTCCACAAAGATTTTAACATCTTGTCTTCTAAATTAGTAAATCTATTCTGAAAGTCAAGTAATTTCTCCACAGCCATTTTTATTTATGGATTCAGAATGAAATTTATTATAAAATTAAAAAAAATAAGTATAACACCCATGAAAAAACAAAAAATTTATCTATCCCTTCTTGCGATAATAATATTGATCTCTCTTTTTATTATATTTTTAGCGACAACAAAAAATCAGCAAGTAGTAAAAGCATCCCCAGGGATATACCTAGAATTCAGATGCGACGAAAACAATAACAAGTGTGGCGACAGAATTCTGGTGAGAGCATGTGTTGGAACAGGAGGTGAAAAAGTATGTACTCCAGGTTTTGACAAAATAGACGATCTTATCCAGGCAATAAAGGAAAAATGGGGATGGGAAGAACCTGAAAATTGGAGCGATCTCCCAAGTCTTTTGAAGTGTAAAGACTATCAAATTTGTACTAGATTAGCCCCTCCTCCTACTGAATGGAGTAAAATACCTGCTTATTGCAAATGTAAAGGAAAATGTATAGAAAAGCCTAAAAGAGCAGGAACCGAAGAATGCCCCGAATGTGGAATTAGAGACGGAATTGATTTTGTGAATCCTGAAAGCGGCCCCATCTTCTTACCTGCCCATTTTGATTGGGAAAAGGTAGAGGGAGCAAAATCATATCGATGGAAAGCTGTCCCTGTTGCAATCCCAGGTGTTACATATGTACCAAGTACTAACACAAAAACCATAGTCTCTGATGTTATAAGAGATATCTCACACCCTCGCAATCCTCCTACCGAATATACACCACCCTCTTGTTCTCTTCAATCAGGAAACGCATATTATTGGAAAGTTCAGCCATGTTGTGATCTTGCTGGACTCAATTGTAAACCATGGGCAGAGCTTGATGCCTGGCCTTTTACTACAAGTCTAGCCCCTGAACCAGCTACTCCTTCTGATCCTGACTGGAATAACACTACCAGTGAAGCAGAAACGCAAGACATTCCTGTAATTCTGGACTGGTGTGACCCTCCCGATAACACAGTTATGTTGGGCGAAGGCAGAAAAGGAGAATATTATTATGACCAAGGACGAGGAAAGAATATAACCAGTTATAAATTAAAACTTTACCACATAAACAGTGAAAATCAGGAAGAGTGTCATCCTTTATTAGTTAAAGATGGAAAATGTATACCAAAAGAAATAATCCCTGGTTCTAATTGGCCATGGGATAAACTCTACTCTCTTTGGGAAGACTTCACAGGAACATATTTAATTGAGAACCAACGATATAGATGGCAAGTGGCTACTTGCTATTTATCGGAAGGAAAGGAATACTGTAGTGACTATAGCCAGAAATGGGGCTTTTCTGTAGGAACAAATATTAGAGAAACAGAATTGATAGCTCCTCCAAATAATATCAATGATGCTATAGGTCTTCCTGTGACTTTTAAATGGAACAGAGCAATTGGAATCAATTCTTATAATTACAATATTGGAGGCCATACTGGTACTACCTCAGCAAACATCATAACTTTTGATTGGCCTGATTTTGAGCTCGATACAGTCTATAATTGGACAATCCAACCCTGTACTGACTATGCAGCTCAAAATTGCAAAGATTGGCTTGATCCTTGGCAATTCAAAATCACTGGTGCTCCTCCTGTTTTGCTTGCTCCTACAGGAACAGAAGCGCTTTCAGCAGTAATTCCTGTAAAACTTGATTGGAAAGATGTCTCAGGAGCAGGCTCCTATGAGTATAGAATATTAGGAGGAATAAGCCCAGTAAAAGGAGTGGTGAATGTATCGGAAGTTGTAGTAGATTATCCTGATCTGAAACTAAACCATGTCTATACTTGGCAGGTTAGAACATGCGCCCATAAAGATGGAAGCGTATGCGGAAAGTGGAGCAATCTTGGCGCTTTCACTACTTTCTCAATGGGATTTCCTGTTCTCATAAAACCTTCTCTTAATGCAAAAATTGAAGAACCGGAAATACGGTTCTCTTGGAAACCGTTGAAAGGTGCTAAGTATTACGAATACGTTATAAAGAACAAGAACACAGGAGAGGAAATCTTTCATAAGATTATAAATTCAGATTCCATCACACACTATTCCTACGAGTTTCCTGAAGTAGGAGAGTATGAATGGAGAGTAAGAGGATGTCTTGATTCAAGCTGCGGAACGGGAGGTGCAGGACCATGGAGTAATTGGCGAACTTTCAACTTAGCACTTACAGCGCCTCCACAAAGACAAGGAGGATTAGTTCCCTGTGGCCGTCTCTATGATGATCCCAACACACCATGGGATGAGAGAGAACAATGCCAGATTAAACATCTCTTCTTGCTTATTAGAAATATCTTGGATTTTCTTCTCTGGAAGTTAGCAACCATTCTCTTAATACTCGCATTGGTAGCAGTTGGGGTTATGCTCTACATCTCTAAAGGAGAAACAACTATTATCTTGCAAGTAAAATCTGCTCTCAAATGGATAATCATAGGATATGGTCTAATACTTCTCGCTTGGTCTATTGTCAACTTCCTCTTAGCCCTTGCTGGATTTCGGTTTCAAATCTTTGGACATTGGTGGGAACTACCTTTCTAAGAATGAAAGAATACGATGAAGAGAATATGGAAGTTATTAAAAATTATTCTCTTATTTCTTCTGGTAATAGGAATATTGATTTCTGTGGGCTTGTATTATGCGAGTCAAAAATTAGAAAAGATAAAAAACTCAATAGAGCCAGAGACTTTATCCCAGATTAATTTCCTAATAAGCAAAGAAGAGCAGAAAAATCTCGAACATAAGGAATTTGTAACTCCTGACGGAAAATTAAAGCTCAAATATCTTTCTAATTGGAGAGAGATAAAAGATCCAGCAACGTTAGAAACAAGCCTTCCAAAAGAAATTAAGGAAAATTACGGACTTGAGATTTTGTTTCTTGCAAGAAGATTAACGGGTAAAGGATTAAGCCAATTGGAGATATGCAAAGGAACATTGGAAGCTGAGTCTGTCAAAGAATTTATCGAAGCAACAAAAGCCTTATATCAAAAAGAAGGTTGGGAAATGGAAATTATTGATTCTTCAAAACCAAAAGATAATGAATATATTTTTGAGATAAGGTACAGTAAGCCAAATCGGCATTCTTTTAGATCAAAGGAGAAAATAGTTTTCTTAGAAGATACAGCCTATATAGTAACCTTTTTCACAGCAGAAAGAGATTGGAATAATTTCCTAAAAGAGAGTAACGAAATAATGGATTCCGTAGAGATCATTGATTAATTTAAAAATGGGTTGGTTTGTGTTAAAATTAAATAATATGAAAAAATATAGAAGACAACTACTTACTGTCATTTTTATATCAATATTGATTAGTTTTCTTTCTTTTGGTTCTCAGGTAAAAGGATTAGAATTAAACTGGCCTACTGCGCCCGGAGGAAAGGAACTAAGCGATGAAAGTACGCTAGTTGATTTCGTGGATTATGCTTATCGATGGGGAATATTTCTTGGAGGATTAGCTGCTTTTATTGCTCTCATTATTGCCGGATTTCAATATCTAACTTCGGTCGGAGATCCTGCTAAAATGAAGGAGGCAAGAGAAAGAATTATTGCTGCTATTGCCGGTTTGGTTCTTTTACTTTCTACTTTTATTATCCTAAATACTTTGAATCCTGATTTAACAACCCTTTCTCCTCCTACAAGTGATATTAGCGGTATGCCAACTGGAAACTGGCAAAACCCTGATTGGGATAAACCATGTGAGTTTGTAAAAATCTATAAAGAAAAAAATTATAAAGGTCATATCCTCACAATAGGGAAAGGAGGGAAATTTGATCTAGAAGAATGTATTCTTACAGGAATAGGTATTCCCATAATACCAGGGGTATGGACATGGTACATTAGCGAAACCCCAATAAAATCTGTTTTGATGAAGGGAGCATGCCAATTGAATTTATATGAAGAAGACAAGTGTAAAGGAAATTTCACAGGAATAGGAAAAAGCATGCCGAATCTTGATTGGGTTTCCCAAAGTCACATTTATTCAATCAAAGCAGTAGACATTTCTCCTCCTATTCCGCCAAAAGTCAAAACTGTAACATTTCCTCCTCCTACTCCTCTGAAACAACCCGATGGAACATACAAGGCAACTTTAAAAGGAGCACTGCTTGATTTCGGAAGGACCGACAGAGTAAGAGTACATTTTGAATATGGGAAAAACAAACTCTATCTTGATAAAACAGCTCCGCCAGACCCTGAACAGTTTCAAGAGATCTTTGTTCAAGATATACCTGCTGGAGGAATACCGTTTTCTGTAGAGATTGAAGGATTAGCTACCAACACTACTTATTTCTGGAGAGCCATAGCAGCAAATGAAGCAGGGCCTGCTTATGGAACTACTTCCAGTTTTACTACAGGACCATAAAGAAGATTTTAAATCAATGTCATCCCAAAAAACCAAAATATTCTTATTTATTCTCCTGTTAATCTCTTTCTCTCTCACTTGTCCAAAACCGACACACGCTATTATTGGGACGGGAATTTTTGATTGGGCAGACTCGGTCCTTAATGCTCTGGATTCTTTTGATCAAGCTATTCTCTCTTTCCTTTTGAAGCTTGTAATCTTTGCTTTCCTTTCAGCCGGATTTGCTGTTCTTTCTGCCTATCTACTGGAATGGGCAGTAGACCTTCCTTTATATTTAAATAATCCTGCTGTGCTTGCAGGTTTTCATTTCATAGTTGGGCTCGTAAATCTTTTTTTTGTTCTTGCTATTGTTTTTATTGCTTTAGCCTATATTCTAAGAATAGAAACATTTCAACTCAAGAAGGTTTTTGCTCGTTTAATTCTTGCAATATTATTAGTGAACTTTAGTCTCCTTATAGTTGGCGCTTTTGTTGACATCGCACAATTTTTTATGAATACCCTGCTTAGCGCCTATGGAAAGGATTTTGCTAACACCGCTCTTCTTCCTTTAAGAAGTTCTTTGGGAGCTATTACAAATGTAATTATTGCTACAATTACAGGATATGTAGCCTCCGCCTTTACTGTATTTGGTGCTCCTTTCTCGCTTGTTTATTTAGGCTTGATGTTTTGGCAAGGAAACTTACTGGGAAATGTATTTTCAATAGTAGTACTGATTCTATTCAATCTTGTAATGGGAGCAATCTTTTTTGTTTTTACTGTGCTGTTTATAATAAGAATCGCTGCTCTTTGGATTTTAGGAATATTTGCTCCTCTGGGAGTCTTTTGTTTTGTTTTCGATCAGACCAAAAAATACGGATGGGAATGGCTAAAAGCAACGTTTCAGTGGGCTACTCTTGGAATAGTTGCTTTCTTTCTGTTAGGGCTTATCCTATCTATTTTTAGTGCTGCTTTTCTCAGTAGACCCGGAAATATTGATATATCCCCAATCGCAGGCGTACCCAGCTTCCAATTACCTCCCTCAATTTATAATTATTTGTTCTTGATTATTTTCTTAATAGTCGCTTTCTACGGAAGCTTAAGATATGTTCCAGTAGGCGCCCAAGAAGTAATTGGAGTAATGAAGGCACAATTAAAAGCTTTAGGAGGTGTAGCAGGAATAACTAGTTTAATGAAAAAAGGAGTAGGTGGCGTCGCAAGAAGAGTAGTTCCTGAGAAAGTAAGAAGAAAAGCAGAGCAATTAGCAACTGCTCCAGGCCTTCCCACAAGAGAGGAGTTCGAAAAGATGTCACGAAGAGAAAAACTAAAAAGACTAGTCATTTCTCCTTACGCTAAGAGAGCGTTAGGCAGAGCAATAACATCTGTAACTGTTAAAGCCGATGAAGGTGTTTATACAGAAACAAAGAAAAAATTCAAAGGAAAAGATGTTCAAACTAAAGTAGAATGGTTCCACAAGGAAAGCGATTTCGTAAAGAAGGCTGCCATTCTTGCATCGTTGATTGAAGAAAAACAACTCAAAGATGCAATGGATAAAGGACGGTTTGGAACTAACGCTCTTCAATATAGTGGGGCAGAATTAAATGCAGCTTTGAGAAAATTAGTAAGAATGGGAAAGGAAGATGAGTGGAAAGCAATGCTTAGAGCATTCAAGGACAAAAAAGACGAATTTTATAACATTCTTAGAGAAGAAAAAACGCTTACAGAAAAAGACCTTTCAAAGAAAGGATACAAAAACATTACTGAATACATAGCAGGAGAAACTAAGAAAGCAGATCAAATAAAACAGTTAAATAAAGATTGGTTTGATGACGATGAATTTGCAGACGCTATTCACAAATTTTGGGGAGGCCATCAAGTTGGAGAAGCCGCAAAAGCTTTCGGTCGGAAATTCACTGATACTTTTAATGCTCACGCCAAACCACTTGACTGGTATTATGAGATAGACCCTTCAACTGGAAAAATGAGAAATGCTCAACTACCTCGATATCTAGCAAGCACAGGAGCAATGAATGCAGGGCTTTATCCAATTGAAGGTGGAGAAGATAGAAAGAAACTAAATGAATTATTTAGAAAAGGTTTAGAGAAAGAAAAAGCATGGACAAGCGCACCTCCTTCCTTTGAAGAAGTAGAAAAAGAAGAGAAAAAAGAACCCCCCTCTACTCCTCCACGAGGAAGCAGAGGTTTAGGAGGAAGAAAACCACCAAGAGGAAGTAGAGGCCTTGAAGGAGGAAAGCCTCCAAGAGGAAGCAGAGGAGTATAAAAAAAGAGGAAGTTGGCTTCCTCATATTTATTTTTGGAGATTTTTTTGGATTTTTTTCAAAAGTTCTTTAAACTCTCTAATCTCTTCTTGGGTTATTGCCTCAGGCGGCTTTCCAAAAATACCCCGAAGAACCTCCTGAATACCTGGAATTGCTTGTATTGTAAGACTTGCTGCCAATTCACTTTTTTCTACTGCTTCACAGACCCTAATCAACTTTCCAATGTCTCCAAAATCCTGAATAGTAGAGTAAACCCTCTCTATCCTTGCCTTCTCTGCCTCTGCCTCTGTGATAATTTTGTCTTTTTCTCTTTCGGCTAAATATTTAGCAATCGTTGCCTTTCTATACTCTTCTGGAGGATTAATATCTTTAACCTCGATCTTTCTTATTTTTATCCCATATCTCTCTTCGAACTCTTCTTTCCCTATTCTTTCTGTAATTTCTCGACCAATCGAAGCCAAATCTTGAATCCAATGTTCATAAGACTTCTGAGTGATAATATTTCTTGTCTGAGCACGAGCCCTGTTTATAACTGCCTCCAACCAATTCTCAATGTTAAACAACGCCTTATAAGGATTAACCACCTGAATCGTAAATAATAGTTCTAGCGTTAAAGGCAGTTTATTTTTATCCTCTGCTTTCTCTACCTTAGCCCAGTATACATCCTCTTTCAGCAAAATATAGTCAAGCGTTTCCTTTGGATGAGATTCCACTTTTCCATCTTCAGTTACTCCTGTCCACTTGAAATCATAGATATAAACATCGTAGATTGGCCAGAGACCATAATATCTTAATCCTCCAAAAGGATGCCATGGTTCTCTGCCTTCTATGACTTCCCAGGTTTCTGGATCTAATGTATGCCCTTTCCACTGAATTAACATTTGAGCAACTTCTCCTCCTCTGACAATTGCCTTTGCTGTTCCTTCTCTAACAAATGTAAAATATAGATTTCTTGGTGCCAGATAAAAATAGATAATCAGAAATGAAAGCAAGAAAAATAGTGGCACCACCAGCAAAGGCAAGGCTATTCCAAACAATCCTAGCAAAAAAGCAACTATCCACCAGAGAACAAGAGAAATTACAACCCATATTATTACTCCTCCAATCTTCATTCCTCTCACCTCCTTATTTAGTTTTCAACTTCTTTATATTATAAAAATATTTTTTGATTTTGTCAAGGTTTTGTAAAATCTCGAAAAATGGTATCATTATATAACAACAAAGTCTTATCTTTGCAACATGTTAAAAGAATATACTCCTGAACAATTTTGGAAACTTTACGAAAAACTTCCTCAAGATCTTCAGGACGCTATCTTCTCAGAAGAGACAGCAAACAATATTTATACCATTTGTGACAGATACCAGATAGATGAAATTCCAAAAGTTGCAAAAATTGTGGGATTTATTTTACTTGGTGTTCTTCCCCCTGATGAACTTTATGAAACTCTAGTAAAAGAGTTATATATAGAACCTGAAGTAGCCAAGAAGGCAACCCGAGAAATTATAAGATTTATTCTTTATCCTGTAAGAAAAAGTTTAGAAGGCTTATATGGTATCGGCGCAAAATTCTCTTTGGAAGAAACAGAAGAAAGAATAGTTGTTCCTAAAAAGAAAACTATTTCTTCCAAAACTGCTCCCAAAACTACCAAAAGAGATATCTACAGAGAACCTATTGAAGAAGAGGAATAAGTTTGTTTCTAACAATTTTGAATAAAAAGACAGCAATGCTTTTCTGTCTTTTTATTCAATTTGATTAACTTTTATGGTACAATTTTACTAAAAACAGTATAGTTAAGATGGAATTCACAGTTCCTCAATTTATTGAACACGAAGCAAAGGTAATAGGACCTTTCACTTTTAAACAATTTATTATAGTCGCCATTGCAGGAATAATCTGTTTTGTGGCTTATTACAAAACTCCTCTTTGGGTCTTTATCCCTGTCTGTATTATTGTAGGAGGAGGAGCTCTTGCTATTGTCTTTGTAAAGATTCAAGGTCGCTCTCCTTTGGTAATGGTAGCCAATTTTATAAGCTTTATCTTTTCTCCCAAAGTATATTTATGGAAGAGAAAGATAGTACCTATAAGAGTAACTCCAAGAAAGCCGCTTAAAGAAGAAGAAAAAGTCAAAGAACAGATGCCAAAAAGAGTCAAAAAAAGTAGATTAAGAGAACTATCAATAAAAATAGAGACAACAAGAAGATAAATATGGCCCAAATACCAACACAAAAATTTTTAGAGATAGAAGATATTAGAGAAGGAATAGTTATTCTAAAAAACAAAACATTGAGAGGCGTTTTAATAGTATCTTCTTTAAATTTTGCCCTAAAATCAGAAGAAGAACAAAATGCTACTATTTTTCAATTTCAAGAATTTCTAAACTCTTTGGATTTTCCTCTTCAAATCGTGGTGCAATCAAGAAGATTAAACATCACTGGTTATCTAGATAAGTTAAAGAGTCTTGAAGAAAGACAAGAAAATGAATTATTGAAAGCTCAAACTGCTGAATACAGAAAATTTATAAAAGATCTGATAGCCAAAGCCTCAATTATGCAAAAGAATTTCTTTGTAGTGGTTCCTTTTATACCTTTCGGCGCAGAGGCTACCAAAAAAGGCTTCTTTGCTAAACCAACACTTCCTACTTTGACAGAAGAAGTTTTTCAACGAGCAAAAGTTCAGCTCTGGCAAAGAATGGAGTTCATTATACTTGGTCTAAGAAGATGTGGTCTTCAAGCTCAACCATTAGATAGTCCTGAGTTAATTGAACTTTTCTGGAGCATTTATAATCCCGAAGAAGCTGAATTCGGATATTATCCCGAGATTCCTCCTGAACTTATAAGATAACTAAATAATAAATTAATATGCCTTTTCCTTTCTTTAAAAGAAAATCAAGCATACCAGAATTAGAGAAAATCGCTCAAGAAACTATTTTAGATGTAAAAGATATTATCGCTCCTTCTTCCATTATCGTAGGAGATGAGTCTATAAAATTGGGAGGGCGATTAGCAAAAAGCTTCTTTATTTTCTCTTATCCCCGCTATCTTAGTACAGGATGGCTTTCTCCTGTAATCAATCTAGATACTCCAATGGATATTGCTATCTTTATTCATCCTCTTGAAACAGGGCCATTACTCAAAAAACTAAGAAGACGAGTAACAGAGGTACAGGCAGAAATTGCTGAAAGAGAAGAGAAGGGACTAATAAGAGATCCGGCTCTTGAAACTGCTTATCGGGATCTAGAAACCTTGAGAGAAAGACTCCAAACTGCTCAAGAAAGAATGGCAAATCTTGGGGTATACATCACTATTTATGGAGAAAATGAAAAACAATTAAAAGAAATCGAAACAACAATTCGTTCAATCCTTGAAGCAAGGCTTATATATATAAAACCCAATACTTACAAACAAAGAGAAGGTTTCATTTCTGCTCTTCCCTATGGAATGGATAAGATCCAAAGGTATACTTTAATGAACACTTCTCCTATATCAAGCATTTTTCCGTTTATTTCTTTTGATTTAAGTAGTAACGAAGGAATTCTTTATGGAATTAATAAACACAACAACTCTCTCATCCTCTTTGATAGATTTTCTCTTGAGAATGCCAACGAAGTTGTCTTTGGAAAAGCGGGAGGAGGTAAAAGCTATGCTGTGAAATTAGAAATTCTAAGACTGCTAATGCAGGGAGTAGATGTGATAGTAATCGATCCTGAAAACGAATATGAGTTTTTAGCTGATGCCGTGGGCGGTTCGTTCTTTAACATATCTCTCTCTTCCCAAAACCATATCAATCCTTTTGATTTGCCAGTTGTAAGAGAAGATGAAAAACCTGAAGATGTCTTAAGAGCAAATGTAATAAACCTAGTAGGACTCCTCCGAATAATGCTAGGAGGGTTAACTCCAGAAGAAGACGCTATAATAGACAGAGCTATTACTGAAACCTATGCTGCCAGAGATATAACCCCAGAAACAAATCCTGAAACCTGGCACGCCAATATTCCTTTAATGGAGGATTTAGAATCTGTTCTGGAAGGAATGGAAGGAACAGAGTCTCTGGTAAGAAGATTAAGAAAATTCACAAAAGGCACTTACTCTCAATTTTTTAATCAACCTACAAACATCTCTATGGAAAAAAGTTTTGTCTCTTTTGGAATAAGAGACATGGAAGAGGAATTACGTCCAATGGCAATGTTTGTAATTATGCGCTATATCTGGAACAAAGTAAGATCAGAATTGAAAAAAAGAGTTCTTGTAGTAGATGAAGCATGGTGGATAATGCAGACAGAAGATGGCGCCTCTTTCCTATATGGTCTTGCAAAGAGAGCAAGAAAATACTGGTTAGGAGTGACTACCGTAACTCAAGACGTTGGTGATTTTATGAAATCCACTTATGGCCAACCAATTATCACTAATTCTTCTATTCAACTACTTCTAAAACAAAGCCCTGCCACTATAGATGTAGTCCAGAAAGCGTTTAATTTAACCGAACAAGAAAAGTATCTATTGCTTGAATCAGCAGTAGGAGAGGGATTGTTTTTTGCTGGGCCCAAGCATGTGGCAATTAAAATAGTAGCTTCTTATGCTGAAGATCAATTCATTACCACTTCCCCAGAACAAGTTCTCAAAATTAAAAAAGCCAAAGAAAAATTAGCTAAAGAAAAACCTCTATCTGAGGAAGAAAAACTTTATTAAGGATAAGGACGCACAACTACTCTTCTCTTGGGCTCTTTCCCAATACTCTCTGTGGTAACGCTTCTGCGATCAGCTAATTCTAAATGAATGATTCTTCTTTCATAAGCAGGCATTGGAGGTAGAACTTTTTCTTTCTTTGTTAAAGTTACATCATCAGCAATAGAACGAGCAAGCTGACGAAGATATTCTATTTTCTTTTTTTTATATCCATTTATGTCAAGATCAATATAGAAACTTTTATCAATTTTTCTCCTCAAGATTGCTTTCAAAAGACGCTGAACTTCTAACAATGTTTGGCCTCTCTCGCCGATTAAAATCTGAGGCTCCTGAACCTTAACATCAATAGGTAATGTATCTTGGTGACAAGCGCCTACCTTTATCTCTGCCGAGATATTCATCTTTTCGAAAAACTCCTCTACAACATTCTTGATATTAGTAATTTCTTGTGAGGTTAACATTTTTTTGATGATGGAAAATCAAATATTGTTGTCCTATAGAAAAAATGGTAGAAGTAAGCCAATAAAGTCCAATCGCAGCAGGTAATTGCCATAAAATTACAACGGTCATAAAAGCAAAAATATAAGTCATTTGTTTTTGCATTGCTTGAGAAAAATCTTCTATCTTTCTAGAAGAACTCCGCGGCTCAACCATCTTAGATTGTAAAAATTGAAATACTCCTGCCAATAGAGCTAAAGATTTGGAAGGATTAGTAAGAGCGATGATTCCCAAAAACATAGGATTAATTTCAGAAGGAGGAGTTACAAAACTATATAAAAGAGAGGGCTCTATACTTCCTGAATCAAAACTTATATTTTTGAGGACCAAAAATAAAGCAATTAAAATTGGTAATTGAATCAATAAAGGCAAACAACCAGAAAAAGGATTTATCTCTTTCTTTTTGTAAAGTTCCATTATAGCTTTTGCTTGTTTTTCTTTATCTTCCTTAAACTTCTTTTGAATTTCTTTTATTTGAGGTTGAATTTCTTGAAGAGCTTTCTGTGATTTTATTGACTTAAGAGAGACAGGGAAAAGGACAATTTTTATAATACATGTTAAAGCAATAATAGCCACGCCAAAATCATGGCCCGGCAGATAGTTATACAGAAGAACTAAACTATTAATTATGGGACGATATAAGATAATATTAAAAAAAGCTCTTAAGATCTCCATTTTAAGGAATATCTACTCCTCCTTTATTTAATGGATGGCATTTTAATATTCTCTTAACTGCCAAAAATATTCCTTTCCTTGCGCCGTATTTCTTTATGCTCAAAAAACAATATTCAGAACAAGTAGGATAAAAACGACAATGCTTTCCAATCAAAGGAGAAATGAATCTCTGATAAAATTTAATTATCTTAAGAAGACCTTTTTTCATTAAACAATTTTGCTTCATTAAAGAGATTCTCTACTATTTTCTCTAATTCCACAAAAGTTTTTCTTTCTATTCCTGGCCTAGCAATTAAAACCCCGTCTACCTTTTTCTTTATACTGGGCAATCTCTTTCTTACTATCTCTCTCAATCTCCTTTTTATCTTGTTTCGCACCACCGCTTTTTTGCTCACTTTCTGTGAAACCACAAAACCAAATCTGGGGTTTTCTAAATTATTATCAACAATCTTTAAAATCAAGACTTCTTCCTCAAACCCTTTGCCTCTTTTAAATACATATTCAAAATCCTTTCTTTTTTTTAGTCTATTTTCTGCAGGAAGCATTTCTAGACAGTAATTCTTTTTCTTTTCTTTTTCCTTCTTCTCTTTATTACTCTTCTACCTCCTGGGGTTTTCTTTCTTTTTCTAAAACCGTGAGTCTTTTTTCTCTTTCGCTTTTTTGGTTGGTAAGTAATACTCATTGTTTTTCTAGTATAAAGCTTTCTCAAGAAGAAGTCAACTTTACTAAAAATTCACAGATTCTCCCCAATTTTTTAACAAAAAACCGTTTTTTTACTATTTCTTATGAATATTTGACACCCCTAAAAAGACAATACTATAATATGTTAGGAACTAATTAAAAAACTATGACCAAAGAAGAACTGTGGGAAGCAGTTTTGGCTCAAATTAAATTTAAAATCTCTAAAGCTAACTTTGCTACTTGGTTTAGAAATACAGAAATTATTGACAAAAAAGGAAACGCTATAATCATCTCTGTCCCAAACGCTTTTTCGAAAGAATGGCTAGAACAGAAATATAATAAATTCATTTTAAAAATCCTCCATAATTTAGATAGAGAAATAAAGGAAGTAAAATATGTCATAAGCCATGGACAGCCCAAAAAGCAAGAAACGGAAGATCTTTCTGTTTCTGACATTGTGCCTGATCAATTGGAACTCGAGGAGTATAAAATCAACAAATTAACAAATATAAATCCGCGTTATACTTTTGAAAACTTTGTAGTAGGACCTTTCAACGAAATGGCTCATGCAGCCGCGACAGCTGTTACTAAAAATCCAGGCAGAATTTATAATCCATTATTTATCTATGGAGGTGTAGGATTAGGAAAAACCCATCTTCTTCAGGCAATAGGAAATAAGATTATTGAAGATTTTCCTGAGAAGACAGTAAGATATATTCCTGCAGAAAGATTTATTTCAGGCATCGTTAATTCTATAAGGAATCATGATATAGAGAGTTTTAAATTAGAGTACCAAAAGGTAGATGTATTGATTATTGATGATATTCAGTTTTTAGCTGGAAAAGAAAAAACTCAAGAAGAATTCTTCCATCTTTTTAATTCGCTTTATGAAAGAGACAAGCAAATTGTATTATCCTCGGACCGTCCTCCAAAAGCTATCCCTTCTCTGGAAGAAAGGTTGCGTTCTCGCTTTGAGGGAGGAATGATTGCTGACATTGGACTTCCTGATTATGAAACCCGATTAGCTATTTTAAAAACAAAGATTAAACAAAAAGGAACAAATCTTCCAGAGAAGATTTTGAGCTTTATTGCTTCAAATATTAAAAATAACATACGAGAATTAGAAGGGGCTCTAAACAGACTCGTAGCCTACCAAAAATTAAACAACAAAACTCCTACCTTAGAAGTAGCTCAATCTCTTCTTAAAAATTTAATCCAGGGTCCCAAAAAAGTTATAACCGCAAAACAATTAATAAAAACAGTGGCTGAATTCTATGATTTAAAAGAAAAGGATCTTCTAGCGCCTTCAAGAAAAAAAGAAGTAGTAAAACCTCGTCAAATAGTAATGTATTTATTAAGAGAAGAATTGAAATATTCGTATCCTGCTATAGGGAGAAAATTAGGAGGAAAAGATCATACCACAATCATTTATGGGTGTGAAAAAATAAGTAAAGAATTAGAGAAAAATGAAAGTTTAGCTGAGGAGTTAAGGTTAATCCGACAGAGAATAGTAAGTGGATAAATATGGGATAAAGTAAAACAAACCAAATAATCCCCAATCAAACCCCATTCCCTTAAACAATTTCTTTTATCCTCACAAGCCTATAAACACAACAAGAAACCCAAAAAATATTAAAAACAAAAAAATTCTACAATTATTAAGATTAAATAATTTAGAATAAAAAATATGAAATTATCTATCTTAAAAGATGAACTACAAGCAGGACTAAATGCAATTACCAGAATAACTTCTAAATCGATTACTTTACCTATTCTGAATAACATTTTAATTGCCTGCGAGAAAAATTTTCTAAAACTTGCAAGTACTGATCTAGAAATAGGGATAAAATACTGGATCTTAGCTAAAACAGAAAAAGAAGGTGCTATCACTGTTCCTGCAAAATTTTTCGCTAATCTGATAAACCTTATTCCTGATCAAAAAATAGATTTAGAAGAAAAAAACAATATCTTATATATCGAAACAAAAAATTACAAAAGCCAAATAAAAGGAATTAGCGCAGATGATTTTCCTATTATTCCTCAGATAAAAAGTAATAAAATTTTAGAGATAAAAGCAAAAACATTAAGTGAAGGACTTTCTCAAATTATAGATACAGCTTCACCTTCTCAAACAAGGCCTGAAATATCCGGAATTTCTTTTTCCGTTTCTAAAAATATAGTAGAGATGGCAGCTACTGACAGTTTTAGGTTAGCAGAGAAAAAGATTATACTTCCGAAAGAATCTTCGATTCCTGAGACATCAGTGATTCTTCTTCAAAAGGCAGCCAGAGAAATAATCAATATATTTGGAGAAGATACAAAAAGAATTAAGATTTATTTTTCTCCGAACCAAGTGATGTTTGAATCAGAAATGAACGAAGTTAAACATCCACATATTCAGTTGATCTCACGCCTTATAGAGGGCGAATATCCAAATTATAAAGAAATTATTCCTTCTAGTTTTAAAACGCAAATTGTACTTTCTCGACAGGATTTCTTAAATCAAATAAAAACTGCCAGCTTATTCAGTGGAAAGATTAATGAGATAAAAATCAAGGCCAATCCAGAGCAAGAAATAGTTGAGGTTTATGCTCAAAATCCAGATCTTGGACAGAATAAATCCAGAATAAAAGCAAAAGTAAGAGGCCAAAAAGCAGAGGTTTGTTTTAATCATAGATTTCTTACGGCTGGGCTTTCAAATATAAAAACAAAAGAGGTAATTTTTGGCCTGAACGGAGAAGAAGATCCTGCTGTTCTTAAGCCTCTAGATGATGAGAGTTTTATTTATGTAGTAATGCCTATAAAAAGTAGTTAGGTTTTGAATTCTGGATGTAGTAAAAGCCATCTTTTAATTCCTTCTTCCCAGTTTTTAAATTGAATGTCTTGGCTTGGATCTTGTGGATTCGGACCTAAGGGGTCGTTTTTATTTACATAATAAAGAATAGAATGATTACCCTTACCTATTTGTCCGTTCAAAACGGGTTTGGTGGTTGAGGCATTTTCTGGTTTTTCAAAATTTTGAGAAGGAAAATTCTTAAGTGCCTCTTCCATAAAACTATGGAAAATAGGTCCTGCTAGTACCACTCCTGGTTTTTTGAAGGTAGGAAGGTTGTTATTATTCCCTACCCATACTCCTACTACAATTGAAGGGGTATAACCAATAGTCCAGGCATCTCTGTATTCTTGAGTTGTTCCTGTTTTTGCTGCTACTTCTTTTTCTTGAAAGTATAAAGGGGAATGTAAACCAAACATTGGCGTTCTTGCTTCGTTGTCAGAGAGAATATCATTGATTTGTCTACAAACTTCTTTATCTAATACTCTTTTGGGAGTGATTTTAGCTTCTTCTAAAATGTTTCCTTGCGAATCTTCAATTTTTAGTATGCTTATCGGGGGGTACTTTTAATCCTTCTGTAGCAAAAACTCCATAAGCAGAAACCATATCGAGAAGCTTTACCTCCCCTCCTCCTAAAACTAATGAAAGGCCATATTCAGAAGGTTTTTTGTTGAGGGTAGTAATCCCTAGTTTTTTTGCTAAGTTAATAGTATTTTCAACACCAGCAAGATAAAGAACTTTTACTGAAGTAACATTAATAGACTGAGCAAGAGAACTTTTAGCGGTAATAGGTCCTCGGAATTTTCCGTCATAGTTTTGAGGATGATAGCATTTTAATCCATATTTATCTTTTGTTTGAGTAGCAGAAGGGTCACAGTTTGGGTTAAATTCAGTTTCTACGTCCCAAAGAATCATTTGAGGAGTAAAGCCTTTTTCAAAAGCGGCCGCATAGGCAAATGGTTTAAAAGCGGAGCCTGGCTGACGACCTGGATTGCTTTTTGTTCCTACGGCAATATTAAACTTTGGGTCAAAAAGGCATGTCTTTCCGGAAATACAATCTTTGGGATAAGGTTCTGCAAACCAATCAGCTGAACCAACCATAGATAGAATCTCTCCATTTTTTGGGTTTATTGCTACTAGAGCTGCGTTGTAGGCATTATAATTTCTATTTATTTTTACTCTCTCAGCTACAATTTTTTCTGCTTTTTTTTGAAGTTCCCAGTCAAGAGTAGTATAAACCTTTAGACCATTTTCGTTTAAAAAATCTTGACCATACTTTTTGAGTAATTGTTGCTTAACATATAAGACA
Source organism: bacterium (assembly GCA_021157625.1). GTDB lineage: Bacteria > Patescibacteriota > Minisyncoccia > Minisyncoccales > JAGGXC01 > JAGGXC01. Next base: position 56,639 of record JAGGWD010000015.1, read on the forward strand.
AAATGAGGAGCTTTAATTGGTTCTGTGACTTCTGCAAATTTTAACTTTTGATTTTTGGCTTCCTTGGCTTCTTGTGCGCTAATAAAGCCTAGATTTAACATACGATCTATTATATAATCTTTTCTTTCGAGTAATTCGTCTTTATGCATTCCATAGGGAGAAAGATAAGAAGGTGCTTTTATTAATGCAGCGAGCGTTGCCGCTTCTGCTAATGTAAGATCTTTGGCTGGTTTTTTAAAGAAGGTCTGGCTTGCAGCTTCAGCTCCATATGCATTAGAACCAAAAGGTACTTGGTTGAGATACCATTCCAATATCTGTTCTTTGGGATATTTCATCTCCAGTTCTAAACTTAAAACCACTTCTCTTATTTTGCGCTTTATAGTTTTCTCTCGTCCAAGAAACGAGGAACGGATGAGCTGTTGAGTAATAGTTGATCCTCCCTGAATCGGTTTTTTTAGTTTTAGATCGACCAGGATAGAGCGTATAATCCCTCCAAAATCTACTCCGTGATGGTGCCAGAAATTTTCATCTTCTGCTGCAATTACTGCTTTTTGTAGGAAAGGAGAAATTTCTTCTAAGGGCACAACTTCTCTTTTCTCCTCTCCATGAATGGTATACAGAAGCACTTTGCCTGTTCGGTCGTAGATCTTTGTAGATTGAAAAACTTTTCTCTCCAAAAAATCTTCTGGTCGAGGAAGATCCTTGATATAATAAACAAAGATAGCTGCACATCCCAAAAAAACAATCAAAAAAAACCCTCCCAGAAATTTAAAAACAAACAAGATCTTTTTGGGTAAGGTGTTTTTTTTGTATATCTTTAAATGTCTTTTTCTTCTTGCCATAAATGTCACTCTCATTTTAGAAAAATTGTTTTGAATTGGCAATTTATTCTTTTTTTTGTATGATTAAAAAATGGTGAGCGTCAATCAAAAAAAGATAAATGAGCTTTTAACAAGAGGGGTAGAGACTATTATAGAGAAAAAGAGCCTGCTCAAAAAACTAAAGAGCGGAAAGAAGCTAAGAGTAAAACACGGAATAGATCCCACAGGTCCTAATATTCATGTGGGAAGAGCGATTTCTTTTTGGAAACTAAGAGAGTTTCAAGAATTAGGGCACCAGGCTGTCTTGGTAATAGGAGATTTTACGGCTTGTATCGGAGATGCTTCTGACAAAATAACAATGCGTCGCCCATTGACTCGTCCTGAAGTTAAAAGAAATTTAGCAACTTATTTAGATCAGATAGGTAAAATTTTGGATCTCAAAAAGACAGAAATTCACTACAATAGTGAGTGGTTGGACAAACTTAAAGCTCAAGAATTGGTTGAATTGGCAATGCATTTTACGGTTTATCAAATGATTAACAGAAGAAATTTCAGAGAAAGATTTGAAGCAAAGAAACCGATTGGTCTTCATGAAATACTTTATCCTCTTTTTCAAGGGTATGATTCTATGATGGTTAGAGCTGATATTGAAATTGGAGGTTTTGATCAATTGTTTAATTTTATAATAGCAAGAAAAATTCAGGAAATTTATCATCAGAAGCCTCAGGATATTATAACCTTCAAATTGCTTTATGGAACTGACGGAAGGAAGATGAGTACTACTTGGGGAAATGTAATAAATATTTCTGATTCTCCCCAGGAACAATATGGAAAGGTGATGTCTATAAGAGATGATTTAATAATTAATTATTTTGAAATGCTAACAAAGGTTCCGCTTAAGGAAGTAAAGGATATAAAAAAGGCTCTCTCTTTAGGAAAGCTTAGTCCTCGCGACGCAAAAGCAAGGCTAGCAAGAGAAATAGTAAAACTCTATTACGGAGAAAAAGAGGCTCTAAGAGCAGAAAAGGAATTTGAAAGAGTGTTTAAGGAGAAAAAACTTCCTTCCAAAATCAAAGCTATCTCTCTCAAAGAAAAGAAAATGAACATATGTGATTTGTTGAAGAAAACAGGACTTGTTTCTTCTAAATCTGAGGCCAAAAGGCTAATAATCCAAAAAGGTGTTAGAATTGATGGTCAACTTCAAGATAATTGGCAGAGAGAAGTAGAAATAAAAAAAGGAATGATAATTCAAGTAGGAAAGAGAAAATTTGTAAAGATAAATTAATATTTCTTTTTATTTTTCTTTTTTAAAGAGGTTCTTGAAACTTTGTAATACCTTAAAGCACTACATACAGCAATTGCTAAAGCATCTGCAACATCATCTGGTTTAAGGTTTTCTTTTATTTTTAATATTTTTTTAATTTTTTTCTGCACTTCATTTTTCTTTGCCCATCCATTATTGGTAATCATTGACTTTACTTGCAGAGGGGTGAAAAAATCTACTGGTATTTTTTTCTTTGCCGCTGTGAGTAAAATCACTCCTTCTGCTTGCGAGACAGGAATTGCTGTTTTTGTATTTCTAAAAAAATATAATTTTTCCATTGCCAAGAGTTCTGGTTGATATTTTTTAATAATTTTATTAAGCTCATTGTTTATCTTCTTTAATCTTTCCGGAAGAGAGAGTGAAGGGCTCGTTTGAATTAAACCATAATCTATACACTCAAAACGTCTCTTCCTTGTTTTTTTCTTTTTTATTTTAATTAACCCATATCCTGTAGTGGCAGTTCCTGGATCAATTCCGAGAATAATCATAATTTTTATTGTTTTAAATTGGAATATATTTCTTGAACTGCTTCATTTTCATCAAGATCTTCAAACAATCTTTCACAGGCCTCTTTAATGGTATCTTCCACTTCTATTTTTTCTTTGGCTACCCAGTCAATTGAGGTTCTGTCAATTTTAATTCCTGTTTTTTCTAGTTCTTTCTTTGTTTTTTCTAATTCTTCAGGTCTTGTATAAACTTCCAGAATATCTCCTATCCAATTAAGATCTTGAGCTCCTGCTTCAATTGCTTTTAATTCTAAAGTTTCTTTGTCTTTAAGAAACTCTTCCTGAGAGTTTATATCTATACAAATACAACCTTTCCTTTCAAAAAGCCATTTTACAGAACCTTCACTGGCAAGTTTTCCATTATTTTGAGCCAGGATTTGTTTTATTTCAGAGAGAGTTCTGTTTCTATTATCAGTAATGCCCTCGATGATAAGAGCTACTCCTCCTGGCCCATATGCTTCAAATATTACAGATTCAAACTGAGCCCCTTTTATTTCCCCTGTGCCTCTTTTTATTGCTCTTTCAATGTTGGCTTTGGGCATATTGAACTTCTTTGCCCTTTCTATTGCTACTCTTAGAGCAGGATTTGTTTCAGGATTTGGCCCCTTTTCTTTGGCAGCTATTGTAATTTCTCTTGATAACTTCGAAAATATCTTCCCTCTTTTCTGATCCGCAAGAGCTTTTTGGTATTTAATTGAGTGCCAATGAGAATGTCCACTCATATTCTTTTTCTTTAATTTTACTGCCCTCTTTTGATTAAATCAAATTTTTTTTGAGTTTTCTTTTAAGACACACAAAGAAAACTCCACAACTGAAAGCAAAACCCAGTGCTATAGTAAGAGTAGAAAGAAAAGAAGATGAATTAAGAGAAATATGGGTGATTGTTTTAGAGGTTTTATTAATCAGATCTCCGGAAGAGATCTTTGTCCCCAGAAGTGATTCCTTTTTTGTTGAAATAGGAAAGGAAGAGAAGTTGTTGGGCTTCTTGGGAGTTGGGTTTGAAGTCCAAAACCATTTATCTTTGATTCTGGCAAATGAATGGCCTCGAGGAGCATTGGTATAGGTAACTTGATCTACTATCCGTCCATCTGGTTGATATAAAAAGATAGTATCTTTGCTATTATTCAAAGTGATTTTTGTAGCAGGTCGCCGAAGAAGCAAAAAACTTTTCTCTTTGATCGTTGTGTTTTTTGGTAGAATATAGGTAGTTGTTCTTCCTATTCCGTCACTAATTTTCCAGCCTTCTAGATTTACTTCGAAATCGTTTTGGTTGAAGATTTCTATCCATTCATTTTTATAATCTGGACCTTCTGGGGAAGGTAGAATTTCATTAATAAAAATATTTGAAGGGTATTTTAAAGGAGATTGGTTCTGTTTTTGTTCTTTTGTTATAATCTCTAAGTAACTATTTTTACTTTTCGGAGTACCTTGAGGTCTTTGGCTAGATTGCCAGTTTTGAGGATCGCTCCCTTTTTTGAAAGGATTTTTTCTCTCCATTGTTTGCTTTGTAGAGTTATCCCCCGCAAACCATCCAGATGAACAATTTACTTCATCTATTATCCTTCCTTCTGAATCTAATAGTATTAAATGTTCTCCTTTATTATTCAAAGCCCCATTGTAAATTAGATCAGCCTTGATCTCTGGTATTGTTGTATCATTATTTCTTTCAAGAACGAAAAATCCATTTTTTGGAATTACTCCTTTCAAAGAAATGTTCAATCTCTTGTCTTTTGAGATAATTTTCCAATTTTCTAGATTTATATCAAAATCCCTATTGTTATAAAGCTCAATCCATTCATTGCGATAAGAGTCTTTTGTTCCCATCCAGGCAATTTCATTTATTATTACATCAAGAGTTTTTGCTTGTGAATCTCTGAGAGGGAAGAATACAAAAAAGAATATTAAAAAGGTAAACAAAATTCTTAGCATCTTGACAAAAAAATAATTTTTATATATAATTAGGGAGAAAATAACCCCTAGGCTGGGGGTAGGGATTTTTCCCGATGGGTAATCTGGAGTCCTCTCGAGATTATGCCTCGGAAAAATCCTGTCTTTAGGCCTCTAATGCCCTAAAAGTGTTCCCCCAGCCTAGGGGTTATTTTCTCTTAGGGAGATGTAACTCTTTCTACTTCTTGAAGGGTGGTTTTTCCTTCTAGTACTTTGATCAGTCCGTCTTGATACATAGTAACCATTCCTTTCTTTATTGCTTTTTCTTTCAATGCAGAAACTGATGGAGATTTTAGAATGAAGCTTTCTAATTCTGAATCAACTAAAAAAGCTTCAAAGATTCCTGTTCTTCCTTTATAACCAGTGAAATTACATTCAGGACATCCTTCAGCGACTGGGATTTTGAGGCCTTTCTGAATGTTAGGAATCTTTATATTTTTTGGAAGGTTTTTTAGATGTTTTTTAAACTTAGATAATTCGTTTTCATCAGCATTTTTGAACTTCAAACATTTTGTACATACCTTTCTTACCAATCTCTGTGCTATAGCAAGGTTTAAAGCAGGAGCTATGTTAAACGGTTTAGCGCCCAAGGATATTAGACGAGTAACAGTTCCTGCAGCATCATTTGTATGGAGAGTAGTGAATACTAAATGACCTGTAAGAGCAGCTTGGAGGGCAATTTGCGCTGTTTCTAAATCTCTTATTTCTCCAACCAAAATTACATCAGGATCTTGGCGGACTATTGATCTTAATCCCGAAGCAAAGTCATAACCTTTTTGAGGGTCAACTTGAGTTTGGGCTATGCCTTTCAAGTGATATTCGATCGGATCTTCGATAGTGATAACTTTTATCTCTGGCCTTTGGATTTCTTTCAGGAAAGCATATAGGGTAGTAGTTTTTCCGGAACCAGTAGGTCCTGTTACAATTATCATTCCGTTTGGTTTTTTGATCTCTTTTAAGAAAAGATCTAATAGGTCTTTTCTTAATCCTAATTCTTCTATACTGATCAGATCTTTTGGATTAAGGAGACGCAACACTATTGTCTCTCCATATTCAGAAGGAAGAGTAGATGCTCTTACCTCAATTACATCGTTTTTTATTAAAATAGAAAAACGGCCGTCTTGAGGCCTATCAGTAACATTTAACTTAATACCAGAGAGTAGTTTTATTCTATTTAGGATTTTATGATAAAGAGAGGTTTCGAGTACCAAGACATCATAGAGCATTCCGTCGATTCTTATTCTCAGTCGTGTTTTTTCTTTTTGTGGCTCAAAATGTATATCTGAACTCCTGAGATGGATAGCTCCTCCTAAAATTATCTCTAGAAGTTCAGTGATATTCGCGCCTAAATATTTCTCAATTTTCTTTTTGAATTCCAAAACATTTAAAAGACTCTGGATTTCTGAAACTGCCTTTGGCGAGATTTCTGTTTGTTTTGTAATTTCTTCTTTCATTGTAAAATGGATAAATCAGAGTTACTTTAATTTATCTTAAAATTCTAGATGAGTCAACTAGTTTATGGAAAGAATAACAAAAAGCGCTTCCGAAACTAAAAGATTAGGTGAGGATTTTGCTAAAAGAATTATCAATAAGAAATATAAAAAGAGAGACAAAAAAGCCTTTGTCATCTGTCTTAAAGGAGATCTTGGCGGAGGCAAAACGACATTTGTTCAAGGTTTTGCTAAGGGATTAGGTATAGAAGGAAAAGTTCTTAGTCCCACTTTTGTGATTATGAAAAAATTTAGCATTCCTTGCATAAGAGAAAAAGAATCTTTTTATAGATATCTCTACCATATAGACTGTTATCGAATTGATTCTTCTAAAGAGGTAAATTCGTTGGGCCTGAAAGAGATTGTTTCTGATCCTCAGAATATAGTAATTATTGAGTGGGTTGACAGAATAAAGGAAGAATGGCTTTCTTGTACGCTTTCAATACAATTCCACTTTATAGACGAAAAAACTAGAAGAGTTATCATTAAAGAGAATGGAAAAACAAAAAACCTTTCTTGTTATTGATAGCAATTCTTTAATTCATAGAGCTTACCACGCTCTTCCTCCTTTGACCACAAAAAAGGGTCAAGAGGTAGGAGCCATTTATGGGTTTTTGTTAGGATTGTTCAAAGTGCTGAAAGAGTTCAAGCCAGATTTTGTGGCTGCTGCTTTTGACTCCTCTGGTCCTACTTTTCGGCATAAAGAATTTAAAGCGTATAAAGCAAAAAGACCCAAAATTCCACCTCAACTTTCTTGGCAAATTGAGCAGACAAAGGAGATTCTGGAGGCTTTTGGGATACCTGTGTTTGAGAAAAAAGGTTTCGAGGCTGATGACATAATTGGAACTATATCGACTCTTGTACCCAAAAAACAAATTTTTCCTGAAGCAAAAATAATAATTCTCAGTGGCGATTTAGATACGCTTCAGCTTGTAAAACCACATACCTATGTATGTTTTCCTCAAAAAGGAGTAAAAGGAACAATCTTGTACGATCCGGAGCTGGTTAGAGAGAAATATAGTGGTCTTGAACCTACTCAGTTGGTTGATTTTAGAGCTTTACGGGGAGATCCTTCAGACAATATTCCTGGAGTAAAAGGGATTGGTCAGAAAACTGCTATTGCTTTAATTAAAGAATTTAAAACCTTAGAGAATCTCTATTTTGAAATTGAAAATCATACAGAGAGGTCAGAAAAGATCAAACCCAAATTAAGAGAATTATTGCTTAAACACAAGGAGGATGCTTTCTTTAGTAAGCAGTTATCCCAGATTGCATGCAATGTCCCAATAGAATTCAGTTTAGAGAAGTGTCGGTTTGGAAGATATGATGAGCAGAAAATAAAAACATTGTTTGAGAAACTTGAATTCTTTAGCCTAATAAAGAAATTACCCGAGATTTTCAATAGTAAAGTTTCCGAAAATTTGCTAAAATAAAAGAATATGCCCTTGGTAAATGTAGGAATAGCAACATCAACAAAAGATGATTTGCCAGAAGTAGGAACTTACAAAGCAAGTGAGCCTAAAGGAGGAGCTTTTACAATTTCTATGATGGGTATTTCTAATCGCTTTATATCTGAAGCAAGATAATGAGATATTATGTTTTTTTTACTCAAGGAATCACTTAAACTTTATAAGAAAGTATTTTTGGAAACTCTCGACCCTGCGGTGATTTTTAATAAAAAAGGTAATATCAGTTACATAAATAATGCTCTCTCCAGGATAGGAGGATATGAAACAAAAGAATTGCAAAATCGACCCCTTGTATCTTTGATACCCCAAGAGGAAAGAGAACGCGTGGAAAATATCCTCAAGGAAGTTCTGACAGAAAGAAAGATATTTAGAGAATTTAATACCTTTCTTCTTACCAAGAAAGGTAAACAAATTCCTGTATCTCTTACTCTTATTCCTCTTTTGGATAAAAAAGAGTTAATGGGTGGGTTGGCTATATTTGTAGATATAAGACAACTAAAAGGTCTTTTAGAAGCTTTAAGCAAAGCAAAGTCAGAACTAGAAGAGAGAGTAAGAGAAAGAACAAAAGAGTTGGAAGAGAAGACCAAGAAGTTGGAGAAGATGAAAAAAGAACTTGAAGAAGCAAAAACAGTGCTTGAGATTAAGGTAAGAGCAAGAACAAGAGAGCTTCAGGAGCTTAATGAGACATTAGAAGAAAAAGTAAAGGAAAGAACCAAGGAACTTCAAGAGAAAGTAGATGAATTAAATAAATGGTATAAACTAACAGTTGGGAGAGAGCTTAAGATGATAGAGCTAAAAAAGGAGATCGAGAAATTGAAAAAAAGTATTAAGAAAACCTCATAAACCTTCTTAATATGCCCTTGGTAAATGTAGGAATAGCAATATCAACAAAAGATGATTTGCCAGAAGCTGCTAAAGAAGCAGCCAAGAAAGCAAAAGAGCAACTGAAAGGTAAAACCCCAAAGCTTTTGATGTTTTTTTGTGTATTCACCTATCCTCCAGAGACTTATCAAAAGGCACTTGAGGCAATCTATGAGGTCTTTGACAATAAAGACATTCCTTTGGTGGGAGGGAATGTTTTGGGCTTCTTTGCTAAAGACAGGTATTATTTTGATGTAGAGATGTTTGGAAAGGGGTTAGCTAGAATTATGAAAGGATTAGCAAGAGTTATTCCTCAGCTCAGATTTAAAGGAGCTTCCCTGATAGCTCTTCATTCAGATTACTTTTCTGTAGGCACAGGAATAGGTAAAGATGCTTTCAAAAATCCTCAGAAAGCAGGAGAGGCCTGTATTAAGATGGCCTTAGAGAACCTAGAATACAATCCTTCCATTGCCTATTTGGCAATGCTTAAAAAAGGAGCAAAGGATATTACCAGATTCAGACCACTAAGTGCACTTTTACTCACTCCTGGAATGACTCCTCAAAAAGAGATCTTGGATCAGGAAATCATTGATGGAATTATTTCTTTTGCAAAGAGAACCTTGCGTCTGGCAGGAGGGGGAGTTTCAGATGGAGTGACTGTAAGAGCAACAAAAGATGGCCATCTTTTCTTCAACAAAGAAGTTCACAAAGAAGCGGTAATTTCTGTTGTTTTTGGTTCTGATTTAGAGATTGGTTATGGAATAGCTACAGGTGCTGAGGCTTTGCCAGAGAGAGTAGTAATTACCAAAGCAAAGGGTCATATCGTTTATGAACTGAACCAAAGACCTCCAATAGAGGTTTTAAGAGAAATTTATGAAAAATATTCAGATAAGAAGATAGAGGATTTTTTGAATTTGGAAATGTATCTGATGCTGAAAGGTTATGTGATGGGCATTACTGATCTTAAAGGAGGTTTTTATTGGCCTTTTGTTTTTACTGAGATTGTTGAAGGAAAATATTTAAGGGCTTTCTTTCCAATGAAAGAAGGGGTGGGTTTGAGTTTTGTAAGGGTTGCTCCTCAATCAGCTCAAAAAGCAACGATTCAGGCGGTAAAAGATATGATAGAAGATGCCAAAACAGACGATTTTGGTTTTGTTTTCTTTGCTTCTTGTGCATTGAGAGGGCAAATTTTGGGAAGGAAATATCTTCAAGAAATGGAAGTGATAAAGGAGACTTTAAAAAACAAAAACTTGCCTGTATTTGGAATATGTAGCAATGGAGAGCAGGCAACCTACAAGACAAGTGAGCCAAGAGCAAGCTCTTTTTCTATTAGCATGATGGGAATTTCCAATCGTCTCATATCTGAAATTGGATGATTATTTATAAATGAAAGGAAATTTACAAAAAGAAAAAGGAGATGAGAAGCTTCCTGAAGTAACTCCTCGCGAAGCTTATCTTGCTTTGCTTAATATTTTGGAAGATGTAGAGGAAGCGCGCCTCCGTGCAGTAGAAGAAAGAAATAAAACATTGGCTATTATTACAAATTTTACTGACGGTCTTTTGTTTTTTGATAAAGAAAATAAATTGTCTTTAATTAATCCTGTTGCCGAAGAGTATCTTTCAGTTAAAGGAATGGAGGTGATTGGCAAATCTCTTTCAGATCTTGTGGAATTTCCTCGTCTAAAACCAATTGTTGGTCTTTTAAAAAAGACCACAAGAATTTTTAGAAAAGAAATTAAACTTGAGGAGAACCTTATACTAGAGATAACAACTGCGTCTGTTAAAAGAGGAGAAGAGGAATTGGGTATATTAGTTGTTTTGCATGATATTACAAGAGAAAAGCTGATAGAGAAGATGAAAACGGATTTTGTTAGCCTGGCCGCTCATCAGTTAAGAACACCGCTTTCAGCAATAAAATGGACCTTAAGAATGCTGCTTGATGGAGATCTGGGCAAAATAACCAAAGAACAAAGAGAATTTTTAGAGAAAACATACAACTCAAACGAAAGAATGATAGGTTTAATTAATGATCTTTTGAATGTGACAAGAATAGAAGAAGGAAGATATCTCTATAAACTTACCCCTGTTTCTTTTGAAGATGTAGTCAAAGAAGTAATAGAAAACTACAAAGACCAAATCAAGAAAAAAAAGATTAAATTTAAGTTTATTGGTTTCTCACGGAAGGTGCCTAAAATAAAATTAGATGTAGAGAAGATAAAACTTGCTATTTCTAATTTCTTAGATAATGCGATAAGATATACGCCCGAGAGAGGTAAAGTAATTGTTTCTTTGCAAGCAACCGACAAAGAAATTCGATTTTCAGTGGAGGATTCAGGAATTGGTGTGCCCAAAGATCAACAAAATAGATTGTTTACTAAGTTTTTCAGAGCAGCAAACGCAATAAGAACAGAAACAGAAGGGTCAGGGCTTGGTCTTTTTATTTCAAAGAATATTATTGAGGCTCATGGAGGAAAAGTTGGTTTTAAATCTGAAGAAGGTAAGGGATCTACTTTTTATTTTACTATTCCCTATAAGGCAAAGAAGAGAATGAAGGAGTGAATTTATATAAAGTGTGGAAAAAGAAATTGTATTTTTCTTTGAGAAAGGTTAAAATAATTAAATAATCAATATCGCTTTTGTATGTCCAATAATGCTAAGAAAATATTATTGGTAGAAGACGAGGAATTAATTGTCAACCTTCTTCAAAGAAAATTAGAAACAGAAGGGTATGAGGTTTTTGTGGCAAGAGACGGAATTGAGGGGCTTGAGAAAATGAAAAAGACAAAACCCGATCTTGTGTTACTTGATATAATAATGCCTCGAATGGGAGGCTTTGAGGTAATGGAGGCAATGAAGAAAGATAAGGGTCTTAGAGATATTCCTGTAATTGTCATTTCTAACTCTGGTCAACCAGTAGAGCTTGATCGAGCAAGACAGTTGGGGGCAAGAGATTGGTTAATCAAAACAGAATTTGATCCCAAAGAAGTCCTTGCTAAAGTAAAAAAACAAATAGGTTAATAGTAGATTATGGCTAATTCTAAAAAGACAATTCTAATAATTGAAGATGATAAGTTCTTGAGAGATTTAATTACACGGAAGTTGTCAAAAGAAGGTTATGAAGTGTTTGTAGCAGTAAACGGAGAAGAAGGGCTAAAAAAAACAAAAGAGAAGAAACCAGATTTAATTCTTCTTGATTTGATCCTCCCTGGTATTGATGGGTTTGAGGTCCTGGCAAGGATAAAAAAGGAACCTCTGATAGCTAAAATTCCTGTGATTATATTATCTAATCTTGGTCAAAAAGAAGATATAGAACGAGGTTTACAATTAGGAGCAGTTGATTATTTGATTAAGGCCCATTTTACGCCGGGTGAGATTATAGAAAAGATTAAAAAATTCTTAGAGTAAAACCTTATTTTTTCTTTCCTGACGCAGTGCAGTTTTATTAATATGTTAATATGCCGGAGCTTCCCGAAATAGAAATTACTGTGAGAGAATTGAAGAAAAAGGTCCTTGAGAGGACCTTTGTTGATGTTTGGACTGACTCCAAAAAGCAGATTAAAAAGCCAAAAGATTTCGCTCTATTTAAAAAAGAGATTAAGGGAAAAAAGATAAGGAATATCAAAAGAAGAGCAAAACTCATTCTTTTTGATCTTTCTGGGGATAAAACCCTCTTAATTCATCAAAAACTTACCGGCCATCTTCTTTTGGGTAAATGGGAGAAGAAGGATAATCAATGGAGGCCTCCTCCTGGATTTCTTTCTGAGAAAATGAATACCTTTATTCATCTTCTCTTTTTCTTAGATAATGGATTAATGCTGGCACTTTCTGATTTAAGAAAATTTGCTAAAGTAGAACTTTGGAATACAAAAGAGCTCTTGAGTTCTGAGCAAATGAAGAAGTTGGGAGTAGAGCCTTTAAGTAAAGAGTTTACTTTTGAGAAGCTTCGAAAGCTTTTAGAAGGAAAGAAGAGGAAAATCAAGCAAGTATTAATGGATCAAGAAGTAATTGCAGGTATTGGTAATATTTATTCAGATGAGATATTGTTTGAGGCAAAGATAAATCCTTTCAAAACCTCTTCAGATCTTAATATCGCTGAGCTAAAAAGGCTTTATTCTGCTATAATTAAAATCCTCAAGAAAGCCATAAAACTGCAGGGGGAAAGTATAAGTGACTGGAGAATGCCTGATGGAAGGAAAGGTTCTTTTGATAGATATAGAAAAGTTTATCGAAGAGAAGGTCAACCCTGTTTTAATTGTGGTACTCTGATTTTAAGAAAAAAGATAGGGACTCGCTCAACTTATTTCTGTCCTAAATGTCAACCACTATGATTGCGTTTTTATATGGTCAAGATATCTATCGGCTTCGTCAAAAGTTAAGAGAATTGATAAATGATTTTGAAAGGGAGCACAAAAATTGCTCTTTGATTAAGCATTTTGATGCCAAAGACTTGGATTTTGAGAGTTTCAGAAATGAAATTCAGACATCTTCCATATTTAAAGAAAAAAAGTTAATAACAATTGGCCATGTTTTTTCTAATTCAATTTTTTTGGAAAAGACACTAAAGTTTTTTAATGAAAATAGAGAAAAAACAGAAAATACTCTTCTTTTCTGGGAAGAAAAGAAGATAGATCCAGATCATCCTTTAATAAAAGAAATTGCACGGATAGGAAAAGTATACAAGTTTGATCTGCTTTCGGAAGCAGAACTTAAGAGATGGATCAGGAGAGAGTTTGGAAAGTATAAAGTAGAAATTGAGCCAGGTATCATAGAGGCTCTTTGGGAGTTTGGAGGTAACGATTTGTGGTTAATCTCTGGAGAGATAAAAAAACTTATTGCTTTTGCAGGTAAAAGTAAAAAAGTATTTCTCAAAGATTTAAAGCTTCTGAGTAAACCAGAAGTCGAGACAGATATTTTTACTACTCTGGACGCAATATCTTCTGACAATAAGAAAAGAGCTTTAGATTTGCTTCATAATCATTTAAAAAAAGGAGAATCTCCTCTTTATCTTTTCTCAATGCTCAAAAAACAGATTTCTAATCTTTTGATAGTAAAAGATCTAAGAAACAAGAGAATTCCCTCTTCTTTTATCGCTCAAGAGTCCAAACTTCATCCTTTTGTAGTAAAGAAATGCTTAAGGTTGTCAGAGAAGTTTACTTTTGATCAACTAAAAAAGATATATTGGAAGATTTTTCAATACGAAATTAAAATAAAAACAGGAAAGATAGATCCTGTTTTGGCTCTTGACTTGCTTACAATAGAAATCTAAGACCCCCCTTTATTTATTAGCAAGGTTATTCTTGATTTCTTTCTTGCTGCTGTATTTTTCTTAATAGTTCCTACCTTAGCAGCTTTGTCCAAAGCTTTATAGAGCTGAGGAAGAAGTTTCTTTGCTTCTTCTCTTTTGTTTTCTGCAACCAACTCCTTTATCTCTTTTATGAGCATTTTTATCTTTCTCTTTCTCTGAAGATTTCTTTGTCTTCTCTTGATATTTTGACGTAAAGCCTTTTTTGCTGATCTTGTAATAGGCATAGCTGATTTTTTGATAATTTCTGATACAATAAAAAAGAATATCACAAAACTTAAAACTGTTCAATAGTTCTGATAATGAAAGCCATTATTAAAAAAATTATTCCTTCGTTTTTGATTAACTGGTATCATTTTTTACTGGCACTTTTGGGCGCTTTTTTATATAGGTTTCCCTCAAGAAAGCTCAAAGTTATTGGAGTGACAGGGACAAATGGAAAATCAACTGTTGTTTATTTAATTACAAAAATATTAGAAGAAGCCGGATTTGTGACTGCTTCTATTTCTTCTATTGAGTTTAAGATTGCAGACAAAAGATGGCAGAACACTCTTAAGATGACAATGCCAGGACGCTTGAAACTTCAGAGGTTTTTGAGAAGGGCAGTTAAAGAAAGATGTGAGTATGTAGTTATAGAAGTTACATCAGAGGGAATCTTGCAACATAGACATAGATTTATTGATTTCGATGTGGCTGTGTTTACTAATCTGACCCCTGAGCATATTGAATCTCATGGTTCTTTTGAGAATTATAAAAAAGCAAAAGGAAAATTATTTGAGAGTCTAGAGAAAAGCAGGAAGGAAAACACAATTTCTGTAGTAAATCTGGATGACGAAAATGCAAATTATTTTCTTGAGTTTGGGGCAGATAAAAAAATTGGCTATAGCACAAAAGAAAAAATAGATAAAAAGTTCGATCTTTTTGAGGTAATCCAGGCTACAGAAATAAAACGTGCCAGAGAAAAGACAGAGTTCCAAGTAAAAGGTACAACATTTTCTTTAAAATTAAAGGGGTTATTTAATGTATACAATGCTTTAGCAGCAATCTCTGTAGCTCTCTCTCAGGGTATAGATATCTTGGTTATAAAGAAAGCTCTTGAGAAAGTAGAAACTATTCCTGGTAGGTTGGAAAAAGTGATTACTGAACCTTTTGAGGTGATTGTAGATTATGCTCACACCCCAGATGCTCTTGAAAAGATCTATAATGCTCTCTCTTCAGAAAAGTCTTCTCTCATTTGTGTTTTAGGTTCATGTGGCGGAGGAAGGGATAAGTGGAAAAGGCCTGTATTGGGAAAGATTGCTGATAATTTTTGCAAAAGGATTATTCTTACAAATGAAGACCCATATGATGAAGATCCTTACAAAATTATAGAAGAGATAAGAGAAGGAATTAAAAACAAAGACAAAATTATAGAGATTATTGACAGAAGGCAGGCAATAAAGAAGGCTCTTGAGTTTGCAGAAAGAGGTGATATAGTGATAATTACAGGAAAAGGGTGTGAGCCATGGATGTGCACAAAAGGAGGAAAAAAGATACCTTGGGATGATAGAAAAATAGCAAGAGAAGAAATGCAAAAGCTAAGGAAAATAAAATATGAAAAAAAATTATGAAATTCTTGATCACACCGCAGATTTAAAAATCAGAGTCTTCGGTAATACAAAGAAAGAACTATTTTTAAATGCGGTTTACGCTGTGGCTTCTTTGCAAGACCCAGATTTATCTGAAGAATCTGTCGCAAAGAAGATCAAAATACAATCTCCAGATATTCTTTCTTTGCTTGTTGATTTCTTGAGCGAAATTCTTTATTTGAGTCAGACAGAAAGGGAAGTTTATTTGAGGGCAGAATTTGAAGAATTTTCCGATACATTTCTTGAAGCAAAATTGTTTGGGAGAAAAGTAAAAAGATTCAGAGAAGATATCAAAGGAGTTACCTATCATGATTTAGAAATAAAACAACAAAAGAACGGAACTTGGGAAGCCACAATTTTATTTGATATCTAACCCCTTACTTTAATTATGATTTCAAAAGAGGATTTAAAAAAAATTACTCCATGGCTTTGGGAAATTCCTCGGTCTTTTAGGGCAGATATGAGAGTGCCGGCGAGGATTTATACTTCCGAGAAAATGTTAGGAGATATTTTTAGAGATAAGTCTCTGGAGCAATTGGTCAATACCACTACTCTACCCGGTATAGTGAAGTATGCTATCGGTATGCCTGATATCCATGAAGGATATGGTCCGCCAATTGGAGGGGTGGGAGGAATTAAATTGTCAGAAGGGGTAATTTCTCCCGGGTTTGTTGGTTTTGATGAAAATTGCGGATGTCGTCTTTTGCTCTCCGAATATTCAAGTAAGGAAATAAAACCATTCTTAGAAAAGCTAGCAGACGAGATTCAAAGAGAAGTACCTTCAGGTCTTGGGAGAGGAAGGCAGATAAAATTATCAATTGAGCAAATTAACAGAATTTTAGAAGGAGGGGTGCCTTATTTGGTGGAGAAAGGTTATGGCCAGAAAGAAGATATTGAGAATTGTGAACATAAAGGAAGAATGGAGGAGGCTGATGCTTCTTGTGTTTCTCATAAAGCCAAAATGCGAGGAAGGGATCAGGTAGGAACACTTGGTTCTGGAAATCATTTTATAGAAATTCAGAAAGTAGATGAGATTTTTGATCAAGAAACTGCTCAGATATTTGGATTATTTGAAAGTCAAATAGTTATATTTATCCATACCGGATCTCGAGGGTTAGGTCATCAAAATTGTACTGATTACCTAAGATTGATTATTCCTATATATTCCAAGTATGGAATAAAATTGCCAGATAAAGAATTGGCTTGTGTTCCCTTTAACTCTCCAGAGGGGCAAAGGTTTTTTAGAGCAATGTCGGCGGCTTGTAATTATGCATGGGCAAACCGTCATATGATTATGTGTTATGTAAGAAAAGCATGGAAGAAGGTTATTGGATCTGATGCAAAATTAAGACTCCTTTATGATGTTGCTCACAATATTGCTAAGATTGAAGAACACGAAATAGATGGAAAAAAGACAAAATTGATTGTTCATAGAAAAGGAGCAACGAGAGCTTTTCCTCCAGGCCATCCCGAGATTCCTCAGAGATATCAAAAGACAGGTCAGCCCGTTCTTATTCCTGGTTCAATGGGTACTTCTTCTTATGTTTGTGTAGGGACAGAAAAATCTAAGGAGGCTTTCTACACTGTAAACCACGGAGCAGGAAGGACAATGTCTCGACGTCAGGCTGTAAGAACAATTTCTGGAGCAGAAGTAATTGAGAAATTGAAGAAAAAAGGAATTCTTGTTAAATGCTGGTCAATGAGAGGAATCGCAGAAGAAGCTCCTCTGGCTTATAAAGATATCGATGATGTTATTGAAGTAGTTCACAATGCTGGGCTTGCTAAAAAAGTAGCTAAATTAACCCCTTTAGCAGTAATAAAAGGAGAATAATTTTGCAAAAATAATAAAATTAAGTTATTATAGATAAATATATGTTGCCTAGCGAGACAATCTTTTTTATTTATGCTCAAGAGAAAACTTCCCAGAAGCTTAAGAAAATATATTCGCAAAGAGAAGGCACGGATTCGCCAGAAAACTTTGAGTTTGAAAGAGCGAGAAGAACTTATTAGATTATTGTATGAGAGATTAGGAATTAAAATTAATAAAAAAATACTACCTCAAACCAATACTAATCATTCAAAAAATGACAGTAAGAGAAATATTCAATCTAGCAATAAAAATGGGAATTGAAGCTGATTTTCGAGGCAAAGAGGGTGTAAGTGAATTTCTTGAAAGGAAGAGAAAGAAATATGAGAGACTAACAGAAAAAGAGAAAGAAGAGTTTGATAAAGAAGCCCTGCAAAATCCTTATCTTGATTCGCGTATTCACAATATCTCTCAAGACAAAGAAGTTAAAAAAGTTTTGGCAGGAATAGATGTTGAACCTGCTGAGATATTGCTTGCCAAAGAGCTTGGAGATATTGATTTAGTAATTGCTCATCATCCTTTAGGAAAAGGCTTGGCTTATTTAGCAGACATGATGGAATTGCAATGCGACGTTTTGAATTTTTATGGTGTTCCTATAAATATTGCTGAGGGTTTAATGAAAGAAAGAATTGATGAAGTGGCAAGAGGAGTTAATGCTAAAAATCATCAAAGAACAGTTGATTGTGCTAAAATTCTTGGTGTTAATTTAATCAACACTCATACCCCCTGTGATAATCTAGCTGCTCAATTTTTAAGAAGAGAAATCGAAGAAAAATCACCTCAAAGAATAGAGGATCTTTTAGAGATTCTCAAGAATATTCCCGAATACAAAGAAGCAATAAAGATTGGTGCAGGCCCCAAGATTTTTGTTGGAAGTCCTGAGAGAAGATGTGGAAAAATTGCTTTAACTGAAATTACTGGAGGAACAGAAGGCTCCCCTAAGCTTTATGAGAAAATGGCTCAGGCGGGCATTGGCACAGTGGTAGGAATGCATATCTCCGAAGAGCATAGAAAGGAAGCTGAAACTGCAAATATTAATGTAGTGATTGCTGGTCATATGTCATCTGATTCTTTAGGAATGAATCTCTTCTTAGATAAACTTCAAGAACAAGGGATTGAGATTATTCCTTTTTCTGGTTTAATTAGAGTAAGTAGAATATAGTTTCATTGTTTTATTTTTTATTTGAATAGATGCGGCTGGCTGAGAAGCCAGTTTTTTGATAGAATGAAAGATATGCGTACAGGCATCGCGACGGTTCCTTTAGATTATGGAAGATGTCCCAAGTGGCTTTTTGAGAGGATGAAAAAACTTTCAAGGGGAATAGTTTTGGCTATTGTTGAAGAATTTGGACAAGAAGAGCTTCTAAGGAGATTAGCGGATCCTGTGTGGTTTCAATCATTAGGATGTGTGATAGGGTTTGATTGGAATTCCTCTGGACTGACTACTACTACTTTAGGAGCTCTAAAAGAAGGGTTGAGAGGATTAGAATCAGAACTTGGAATTTTCATTTGCGGAGGTAAAGGGAAAACTTCAAGGAAAACACCTCAACAAATTCAAAACTGGGGAGAGTTTTTAGGTTGGCCAATGCAAAAAATTGATCAGCTTATTTATGCCAGCAAAATTTCAGCTAAAGTAGATAGCTCTGCTTTGCAGGACGGATTTCAAATTTATGCTCACAATTTAATTTTTACAAAATCTGGTCACTGGGCAGTTATTCAGCAGGGAATGAACACAATTTTTCAGAAGGCTCGTCGTTATCATTGGTTATCTCAAAAAGTAAAGGATTTTGTTGAGACTCCTCATTCCGGAATTATTTCTGATATAAAATTGAAATCTTTAAATCTCCTTGCCCCAGAAAGCAAAGAAAATAAAAAAATCTCTACTGAGTTAGTGAGAGAAGAACCCCAAACGTTTTTAAGGGATATAAAATTGATTTCCAAAGCTTCTCTCAAAAGCTGCTCTTCAAACCAGCGATCATTTATTTTGGAGTCAGGAGTGGTTAGAAAAAAAAGAAGGGGCAATTTTGCTGAAATGGAGCTCTATGATAGAGAATTTCATTGGCATCCAGTAGTTAATGAAAAGTTCGATTTAAAAAGATTAAAAAAGATAATTGAGAGGGCTCACTTTTTGAGACCAGAAAATTTCGAACAGTTGCTGATGATAAAAGGGGTAGGACCAAAAACAATTCGAGCTTTATCTCTTGTGGCAGAAATAATCTATGGAGCAAAGCCTTCTTTTGAGGATCCGGCAAGATACTCCTTTGCCCATGGAGGAAAAGATGGAACCCCTTTTTTTGTTGAAAGAGATATTTATGATAAAACAATAGAAGTTATAGAAAAAGGAATTAAAAAGGCCCATATTTCTAATAAAGAAAAAGCCCAAGCCCAAAGAAGATTATTAAGTATTTTAAAATTATGAAAAAATTTCTTTTTACCTCAGAATCAGTTACAGAAGGTCATCCTGATAAAATAGCAGATGCTATTGCTGATGCAGTATTAGATGAAGTCCTGAGGCAAGACAAATATGGAAGAGTGGCTTGTGAAGTAATGGTTGGAAACGGTTATGTGATTGTTGGAGGGGAGATTACTACATCTGCTTGGGTAGATATTAATGATTTAACAAGAAGAGTCATAAAAGATATTGGCTACAATAGAACAGATTATGGATTTGATTATCACACGGTAGGTGTTTTTAATACTATCCATGAACAATCACCTGATATTGCTCGGGGCGTAAGGAAAACAGCCAGCAAAAAACAAGGAAGTGGAGATCAAGGGATGATGGTGGGATATGCCTGTAAAGAAACACCTGAACTGATGCCTCTTCCTATAATGCTGGCGCATCAATTAGTACGTCGCCTTGCTTTAGTAAGAAAGAAAAAGATTATTCCTTATCTTCGTCCAGACGGAAAGAGCCAAGTGACTATTGAATATAAGAATGGACGACCTAGTTCTCTTAGTTCAGTGGTGATATGTGCTCAACATGATCCTGATGTTTCTTTATCAAAAATCAGAAGAGATATTATTCAAAAAGTAATAAATCCTGTTTGTAGGAAATATCTGACAAAGAAAACTAAATTCTACATTAACAATACAGGTCGTTTTGTGATAGGAGGACCAGTTTCTGATACAGGAGCTACAGGAAGAAAAATTATAGTTGATTCCTATGGTGGAGTAGTTCCTGTAGGTGGAGGTAGTTTCTCGGGTAAGGATCCAACAAAAGTTGATAGATCAGGCGCTTATATGGCTCGCTATGTAGCAAAGAATATTGTAGCTGCAGGCCTGGCAGAGAAATGTCTAGTAAGGTTGGCTTATGTAATAGGAGGAACAAAACCATTAGAGATAAGCATAGACACTTTTGGCACAGGAAAGATTTCGGAGGAAAAAATAACTAGAGCTATTTCGCAGGTCTTTGATTTTTCACCAGGAGGGATTATTAAAGAACTAGATTTATTGCGCCCTATTTATCGAAAGATTTCTTGTTATGGTCATTTTGGTAGAAAAGAAAAAGAGTTTAGTTGGGAAAAAACAGATAAAGTTAAAGAAATCCTTAAGTTAGTAAGATGATTCTTTTTGATAAATGAAGAAGTATTCTTCAAAGAGAGCCAAAAAGGGAAAAGTGGCTTTTCGAACACAAAGTCAGTTTATTTATAAGAAATGCCAGAAAGTCAAGAAGATAAAGAAAAAAAGGTAAATCCAAGAATTTTTTTCTGGGAGTTTATCTTGTTTTCCTCTACCCTATTGTTGGGAATTGCTACTGCTTTTCGGATGAGCAGTATTTTTAGAATTCAGAATATCAGTGTTTCTCCCATCGAGCCTTGGAAATTTATTTTATATTTTATAATTGCAACTCTAATCGTTTTATTTTTGGCTTTCGTTATAAAATCTAGTCCTGCTAAAGGAAAGATATTTAAAATTCTTTTTGTTTTTTCTGTCTTTTGGGGAGGGCTTTTGGTTTTAGATATTTGGTTGGGAGATATTTTAGGTCTTTTTTTGATAATCGTTTTAATTTATTTTTGGTTTAAAAAGTCAAACGTTTTGGTTCATAACCTTTGTATGGTCTTTGCTATAGCTGGTGTAGGAGCAATTGTAGGCCTAAGAATGCAACCGGAAATAATGGTGATTCTTCTGGGGATTTTTTCTATATATGACTTTATTGCTGTTTACAAAACAAAACATATGCAAAAGATGGCAAAAGAAATGATAAAACATGGAGCAGTGCTTGCTCTAATTGTTCCTCAAGAAAGAGAAGGTTTTTCAGGAAAGATAAAGGAAGTAAAGGCAGGAGGGAAGTTTTTGGTGCTTGGCGGAGGAGATATTGCTTTTCCACTTTTGCTTTCTGTTTCTTTGCTGGGGCAAGGTATCATTTATGCTTTAATTGTTGCTGTCTTTTCTTTAATTGGACTATTTTTGAGTTTTATAATTTTCATAAAACAAAAAGAAAGAAGGCCAATTCCTGCTCTTCCTCCAATTGCTTTATTTTCTATTCTTGGTTTTTTGTTTACCAAAATTACAATTTTCTGGTAAAATAGAAAAGCAATTATATGCTTGATAAAAAGAAAAAATATCTCCAAATTGCTCTTAATAGCAATTTGGAAGAGGCTTTCTCAATAATAAATCAGATTCCTCTAGATGAAAGAATTATTATTGAAGCGGGAACGCCTTTAATAAAAGAGTTTGGTGCAAGGGCAATCAGAGCAATCAATAAATGGTGGACAGGAAGAATTCTAATGCGCCAAAGGGTTGAGAGAAAACCTTCTTTTTTTCCTTACATCGTCGCTGATCTTAAATGTATGGATAGAGGAGTAAGAGAAGTGAAAATTGCCAGAAAAAATGGCGCAAGAGCGGCTACAGTTCTAGGTACTGCTCCTATTGAAACAATCAATGCCTTTATTGAAGAATGCGGAAAATATCAGATGGATTCTATGATTGATATGATGAATGTTGAGTTTCCTTTAGGTGTGCTTCGGAGGCTAAAAAAGCTTCCGACAGTTGTTGTTTTGCATCGAGGAGTGGACGAGGAAGATTTTAATCCTGAAAAGGAGTTGCCTTTCTATGAAATACAGAGAATCAAAAGTAATTACGATATTATGATTTCTGTTGCTGGTGGAGATAAGTTTCGTGAGGTTGAGGAAGCAATTTTTAACGATGCTGATATAGTAGTTGTCTGGAGATCTTTTTATAAAAGCACGGCCCAGACAGCAAATCTCGCTAGGAAATTTTTGAAAGAGATTAGATAAACAAAAAAAATGAGGAAAGGAATTTCAAAGAACCCTCTTAGGGCAATGAAAATTGATTTGATAGGATTTAATGCAACGATAATTATTTTTTGTAGTTATCTCTGGTTTAAGGTTCTTCCATCTTTGTTTGCTTCTCTCAAAAGAGTAGGCCTTGAAACAAATGTTATT
>JAGGWD010000016.1 GCA_021157625.1 bacterium
AAATAACATAATAAAATTCTTCCCCCAAAGAATTCAGAGATTCCTTTACTTTTTGCCTTTCTTGAGAATTAAGAGAGCGCCACCATTTATTGTCGATATAGAAATTTATTTTCTGGCTCTTTAGTTTTAGGCCAGCAAGTAGTTCTTCTCTTCCTGACAGATCATAAGAAGGATCAACAAAAAATTTTATCTGCTGACCTTCTGAATCAGCTAATGCTATCAAAACTGGCAGAAAAAGAAAAAACAATCCAATAAAAATTAATCCAATAATCTTTCTCATCAGGTTTATTTTAGCAAAAAGAAAAGTTTGTGCAAGAAAGAGGACCCGCCTGCTCTCGCAGGCGGGTCCTCAGTTCCAATCCCCCGCGCCGCCACAAGGAAACGTGGGGGTCCGTTTCTATCCAGCCATTACAAGCTTAACACTCCTCCAAGGATTGGTGAAGCAAAGGTTCTGGTAGTCTCAATTGCTGAAGATAGACCATCGCCCCAGTTAAAGTCAGTACCATCAGCAATGTAGAACTGAGCAATTGTAGGATTATTATTATCTGTAGAACCATCACGTGTGTCACCAATCACATAGAATGTCTTGGTAGAACCAGCAGGAATTGCCTTAGCTGAACTCAGGTTAAAGGTAAGCTCAGCACCATTAAGATCATCGCCTTGACTTATCGAGGTAGTAGCCAAAACAGTGCTCAAATCGCTGCTGTCATACAAATAGAAAATCCTATCCTCAGAAGCAGTGGCATGACCTCCACCTGCGCTCCAACTAATGGTAGTAGTTACTCCGTTCAGGTAAGCAGTGTATTCACCCAGGTTGGTCACATCAAAGTAGAGGACGTGAGCATACTGTTGTGGAACCTGGCTTCCTGAAGGAGTCTTCTCATTAGCCGCAACTCTTACACCAGTCTTGTAGATATACATCGGATTACCAGCATAAATCGCAGAGGTTGTTGCAGTACTTCCACTAATAGCTCCTTTATAGGTGATACCAGCAGTAAGACCGTTGGCACTACTGGTGTTGATGTTCAATGCTACGCTTCCTCCTGAGGTGGCATATATGATCTCATTTATATATGCCTTAACCATCAGGTTCTTTTCTCCTCCTGCTGGAATTATCCATGGATCACTTGTCAGGTCAAATATAGCTCTTCCTTGCGAATCAAGAGAAGCTAAAGTAGAACCAATCTGAGTATCACCATCCCACAAACTAATGTTGTAGATGGAACTAGTTGGTGCGTCATTCTGTAAATCGGCGGTGTAGACAATCCTGGTTACTTCTATATCCTCTCCTAAACCAGCAGTGAACTTGGTCTGAGTGAAGGATACAGGCTCATCAGATCCGGCAATAACATTGGCAGAGATTGGAGTACCTTCTCCTTGAGCTACTGTCAGACTTCCAGCAGAAGCAATATAAATAGCTTGTCCATCGGTATCAGTAGCATAACTTATATCAGTGTTGGTAGTCTTTCCTGTGGCATCAACCTCGGCTATTACCACATAACCTTGGCTACCAGTAGAAGCACCTGTCTTTATGTCAGCATAAACATAAATCGGCAATTGCTCAGACGCGTTCAGGCTGATGTAAGGAGATGGATAGAAGGTATAAGTAGAATCAACCGTCAATGAAGACTGAGTAGAACCAATCTGAGTTCCGCTTTCCTTTGTTCCTTTATAAACCTTCAAGTTCATCAAGTTGCCAAATCCTTTCGTTCCATCATCGGTTATCTTGATAGCAGTAATATCAGCACCCTCAGATGCGCCAGCAGTGATAATGAAAGCACCAACCAATGCCTCTGTCTGTCCAGGAACACCAGTTGGGTTAGTTTCTGTCCAGTCACCCACAGCGCTGTTTTGGGCTACTGATAACTCACCGGATTTTATAGTCAACTGGTTACCAGACGCTGAAACAGAACTTACTGATGCCAAAGAATCTCTTCCAGTAGCAGTAACAGAACTAATCTGTGCAGTAACGGTCTCATTTCCACTATAGGCACTACCACTTGCCTTCTTTATATCTGCCTTGATCTCTATTGTGTGATCTTCTCCATCAGCAGGGACAATAAAGGTGTTTCCGAAAGAATAAGTCGTAGCAGTACACTCATTTGCTGTAGTAGAAGAATACACGTTTTGGGTAGTACCCTTCTGAGAACCGTCAAAGTAAATCTTCACTTGATACAAACCATCATTTCCAATTGAACCATACAATTTAAGACCGAGTGAACTTATCTTTACATCCTCACCAGAAGCCTTGATGTTGAACTTAGCAATGCTTACATTGGTTCCACCAAGAGGAATATTTCCGCTTGGAGAATCAGAAGCTCTGGTTAATGTCAGCTTACCGGTGTTGATGGTAGAAGCATTAGTGGCTTTCAGAACTGTCCATCCTGAAGCATTAGGTTTGATGTAGACACCATAACCTTGATCATATGCTTCGATATCGGTCTGCTCCTGAATTGAGAACTGGAAAGTTCTGTTGGTACCTCCAACAATATCTGCTCTCAGGTGCATATTCTTGGTCACACCTTTATCAATCACCAATGGGTTGTCACCGAAGTCAAAGGTAACTGTCTTGTCACTTGCCATATCAGCAATAGTGTCAAGCAATTGGGTTCCGCCATCATATAACTTGAAGTTCTTCAAGTCGCTGGCAGCAGTCGAACCCATATTGGTGAATTTGATCTTTCTAATCTCAATCTTTTGATCCTGAGCCTGAAGAGTGAAGTTGAATACCTCAAAGTTATCCTGAGGATCAACGGAGACTGAAGGATCAGTGGAGGTAGCTACAGTCAACTTTCCAAGATCAGAAACACTAGCAGTAGTCAGGGTGTTTCCAGTAATTGGGAAGCTGCCACTTACTTCTTGACCATCAGCGGTAATGTAATCAGCTGACTCAATAGAGAAGTATATTGTCTTTCCAGAATCTGCATCATTGACCAGATCAAACTTGAAGGTAATTGTCTTGGTTTCTCCTGCAGGAACAGTGAATAAACCACTAGAATCAGAGAAAGTCATTACTCTATCTGTAAAGGAAGTGTATTCTGCCAACTTGGTACCATCCTCATCATAAAGATAACCCTGAGAGATGTCCGTGTCAGCAGAAATACCACCTCTCTTTACTTTAAGAGTAGTGACTTTTATGTCTTCATCTGTTCCATTGGAGAAGGTTACCTTCAAGGCAGGAATCAAGGCTTGCGCTCCATCAGAATCTGCCACAATAGTACCAGCAGCAGGAGTATCAGCAGCCAATGCTACTGAGAATTCTCCAGTTGTTACTTGAGGTTCACTCGGTGTTTCAGGTGCGCTAGGCGCTCCCGCACTCAGAAGTTCATTCAACTTTGCTCGAGTTGTGGAACCAACAAACCCAGTTCCGCTTGTCAACCCCCAAGGAGCAAGCACCTCAGAGGCATACTTCTCTTGGAATTTGATAACAGCCGCTTTGGTCAGAGGACCAAAGTAGGAAGTCTCATTACCAGGAGAACCAGGGCCTGAGTCAGCTAATTTGGTATCAGGATCAGAGTTAAGTACTATCTGTAAGCACTTAACATCATCTCCTGTCATACCAATACTCAGGTTGCGGTCAAAGCTGGTAATGGTACATCCAGTAATAGCAGTAGTGCCTCCTTGGAGTGCCGCTAACTGGGCTTGCAGTTGTGCCAACTGAGCAAGCAATGCATCAATCTGGGCTTGCAGCTCTTCAGCGGTAAGTGCATTTGCACTTGGAGCTATTGCCCAGAAAGAAATACTTAATGCTAACGCAAAAGCAAATATCTTTTTACCCATATCTTATTTTTTTTATTAATTGACCTTTTATTTTAACCGTGTCGACCTTTTAAGCCTCATGGCCAAAGCTTTGGGGCCACGAGGAATCACGGTTTTTGATTACTTCTTGCCGCGGTCGACCTTATTTTTACCGCGACTTTTTGATTTTCAATAGATAAAGATACTAAATTGTATTTTTAGTCTCAACTACCGCTTCTATTTTTCCTGTGGATAACTCAATATCAGAATTTTTTCTAATGCTTGGGAGTATTTTCCTTCCTTATAATCTTCTTTGACTTGCTCAAAGATCTTCTCTTGTTCTCTGGAAAGAGAACTCTTTTCAATCTCTTGAATCTGAGATTTCACTAAACTAGCTAAAGCATTATCTAGCTCTTTTGGTTCTTCTATTATCACTCCCAGCGATTTTACTTTTTCTTTATTTTCCTCCAATTTTTTTGTTTTTTCAACTATTTCTTTCACATCCGGTTGTTTAATTTCTTTCAAAGTTTTCGCTGCTTCTGAAATGTTTGCCTGATATTCTTCGATAAGAGGAGCAAGTTTTTCTACTTTCTTCTCTTTAGCTACCTTAACAAGATCCTCTAATTTTTCATTCGCATATTCCAGTTGAATGTTTGGCAGTTGCTCTTCAGGAGCAAGAACAAGCCGGGCTTTTTGGGCTGCTCTCTTTACAGGATAAAGCAAATCACCCGGCAAAGCATGTTGGGCAGAAACAAAAATCCCTCCTATCAGAAGGATTGCTATCAAACTTGACAACGCATATTTGTAAGAAAAAATACTCTCAAACACTCTTGGAACAAACCATTTCTCCCCAAAAATTTCTCTCTTAGTGAAAAAAACCCATTCTTTCCTGGGCTCAATGCCTTTCAGTTCTTTGATTTTTTGAATGAGTTCAGTTTCTGCCCTCATTATAATGATGACGCAGAAACTCCCTTTTTATTACACTCCGATATCCGATATTAAAAAGGAATATCGGTTAAATAGGTCAGCTAAACTAAAGTGATGTCGTTAATCTTATTTTTTAAAGATTTGAGAGCACGATGAAGAATGACGCGCGCATTAGCCTCAGATTTCTCCATAATTTTGGCTATTTCTCGGATAGAAAGATCCTCCACATAATGCCAGATTATCACGTTTTGATATTCTTCTTTGAGTTGAGAAAGGGCTTGTCGAATAAGAAACATATCTGAATCTCTCTTAGCTTTCTCCTCAGGATCTGGCTGAGGATCCTCAATTCTATTAGAATCAGCAGAGATTACCCGCATTTTCTCTTTATTACGATAGAAATCCACAACCAGATTTCTGGCAATCCGATACAAAAAAGCCTGGACATTTTCTATATCTTCTCCATTCTTAAAGAATTTCCATCCTCGTAGAAAGGTCTCAGAGGTCAAATCTTCAGCAATTTCCTGAGAGCCTACTTTAAGGAAAATGAACCGGTAGATTTTGTTTATATACTGATCGTATATCCTACTGAACTCTTTTTTAGGATTATTCATATTGACATAAAAAGGAGTAGTTAGGACATTATGTCCTATTTTTACTTTCCTGTCCTAACTTTCTAATTTGTCCTAACTATATGTCCTATCTCTTAACTGATAAAAGGTATTATTTTTCTCTCCCATTCTTTCAACTAATCCTTGTGCCATCAGATTTCTAAAATCCCTTCTTAAAGTCCTTTTGCTGACCCCAGGAAATATCTCTTTGAAATCTTTTACTTGAGCCCTTCCTCTTTCTTTAAGGACCTCAAGGATTTTCTTTTGTCGATCCAAAATAACTCTTTTTGAAACCTGAAGGTTATTTTCTTTTTCTGTTTCCTCGGCCTCAAAAGATGATTCTTTTGGTTTAAGTTGGGAAAGTTCTATCTCTTCAATTTCATCCTGTTGTGCTTCACTCTTTATCTCAGCGTTCTGATTTTTTTCTTTCTCTTCTGAAAGAAGACTTCTTTGTTGAAGCAGGCCTTTTTTCTCTCTTTCCCATCCAAATCCTTCAATCTCGCTTATTTTTATTGCCTGAATTTCCGAAATCCTTTTCAGTTCGTCACTTATTTTACTATACTCCTTTTGAATTTCCAAGAGGTCAGAAGGGTCAATCCAGTTCAGTGTTCTCACTACTTCAAAAAAACAAATTAAAGCCTCTACATCTTTCCTTGTATTATCAACTAATGCTCTTGATTGATAGAATGCGCCTTCCAAAATAAAAATCAAGTTAGCCAAAATATCTGCCCCTAGCTTTCTCATCTTCTCTCGTAAAGGATCATTCTCTGGAAAGAATAAAGTAAGCCGATACAGCTTAGAAGTAAGTTTTATAAAATAATTCTTGTCCATTGAATTCTGTGGAGTATACCAGAAACAAAAAGGAAAGTCAAAGGATCCTTGCTCAAAAAGTCTATAACATTTGTTAATTTTTCTCTACTCAACCATTGTCAGAATTTGCATATATTGCCACCAAGTGAAAATTCCCACTAGTGTTGCTAGAATGAGGATGATACCTAATCCCCACAAGGTAGAGATTCTTTTATTGAGCATATTTTTATTTATTGTTGTTTTCCATTACAGAGACCTTTTTTCACTTCAAGGAAGTTTATATTTTTATTTTACCATATCAAGGATTAGGGTAAATATCAAAGGTATTATTTTCAAAAGTCAGATTCTTCAAAATAGGTTTTGAATCTCCTTCAAGCCGAATAGCACAAGAGGCTCTATGAGTATAATAAACTTGAGTATGATTTCTAAAAATAGAGTTCTCAATTACAGAATCTGAATTTGTTAGCCAAACTCCTGCTACTAAATTATTATCAAATATAGAGTTTCTAATGGTTGCTGTTGTATTATCTATCCATACTGCCCCTTTATAAAATACCGGCGCTAAAGGTAAATAGTACTCATATCCTCCACATCTGACTTCTACATTATCCAAAACCGAATCAGGTCCTTTCAGATGAATATAGCGCCAAGATTGAGGTTGACAAGGTCCTTCAGGGCCAAAAATAATTGGTTCTTCAGGAGTTCCAAGAGCCAGAAGAGTTCCTTCTACATCTATACACGGATTACGAGAACTTACGTGACAGACAAATTGTATATTAACTCCTGGTTCGATCAATAATAAAACATCTTTGGCAATATAGAAGGTTCCTCTAAATGTATATGGGCTTCCCTCTTTAGTGAAGATGGAATCATGGTCAAGAGGTTCGTTACTGTAGTAGAAGAAATCACCAGGCGAATAGTTATAACGACTATTTTCTTTTTTAGGAGTTCCCTGCATAACATTTCCATCAGAATCATGACCAAAGATATTAAATCCGTTGTTGGTCATCCAGTTAGAAGGATCATCTCCTGATAATTGAGGGTTTATTCTTTCCATTGACATCCGGATCCATCTTTCCTTTATTTTTGTATTTCTCCCTGCAAACCATCCAGAAGAACAATCAACAGAATCAACCAAATTCCCCGAAGAATCCCGCAATTGTAATTTTTCTCCATCATTTGATAAAGCACCTGTGTATATCTGATCAGCCTCTATATCGCCAATTGTCTGATCATCACTTCTCTCAAGTAAAAAATATCCGTTGGGTGGAATTGTGCCAGAAAGTATTATAGAAGGAATACCATCTTGAGCAGAAAGCTGCCATCCGTCAAGATTTATCTCCGTATCTGCATTGTTAAAGAGTTCAATCCATTCATCATTGGCATCACTTTTTGTTCCCATCCAGGCAATTTCGTTAATCACAACAGACAAGGTAGGAGTAGGTTTTGGATTAATAGTTAGATTTATTGGGATTGAGGAAGTTGTAAATCTATTGGATATAAAGATGGTGGCCTGATATAGGCCAGGTGCAAGCCCAGATGACTGAGGGAAAACTTCCAATGTAGAAGAACCAGCCACGGGTATTGTTCCACTAGATGGATTCAAAACAATCCAACTAGTGGAAGTAGAACTTGTGGAATATTCAACAAAAGCTTCCCATATTGTAGAAGTAGAAGATAAATTTCTCAAAATAAGGCTTTGAGATAGAGGATCCTGACCTTCTTCTGTCTGGAATTCCAAGATAGAAGGTTCTACTTCCAGCGTAGGAGCAAAAATCTCTATTGTAGCAGTAGCAGGAGAACTTGTGGAATAATTATTATCTACTACTTCAAGTTTTGCTGTAAACACGCCTGAAGTAGCATAAGAATGCACAATGGTAGAGGTCTGAGTAGTGGTAGAAAATCCATCTCCAAAATCCCAGATAAAGGAAATTATCCTGCCATCTGGATCACTAGAAGAGGCACCCTCAAAGATTATCTCTTCTCCTACCATTGCTTTTGAAAGAGAAACTTCTAACACAGCAAAAGGAAGCTCATTTTCAAAAGCAAAAGAAAGATTCTGATTTTTTGGTGTGGGTTCTTGAATCTCAAAATCTTGACTATTGTTATTTGTATCTTGATATTCTTGTCCTGTTGCATCCCATTTTCGAGCCAGATTTCTGTTCTTGCCCGGATTCTGCTCAAAAGGTCTACCCTCTACAAAAGGATCAGTACTACTTCCCCATGCAAGAGCGTCAAGAAGATTTTTGTTTTTATCAAACAAAGCAATACTGTTATCTTTTGCTAGTGTCTGAGAAGAAGTCACATCAGCATCAATTCCGCTTGAGGATGCATACTCAGAATTTGCCCAAAGAAAATAACCTTCTGGAGGAATAGAACTTCCTTCAGGAAAAACTCTGAGGGAATATTCTTTACCCGATGAGGTCTTTTTCTTTAATTGAAACCCAGAAATATCTACAGAACTTGTAGAAGGATTATAAAGCTCTACAAAATCATAGAAAGACCTCTCTCCTTCAATTTGAACCTCTGTAATAAGCACCTCAATTGGATTTTCAGTGACTGAAGATGGCAATGACTCTTCTTGAAAAGATCCTCCACCTGTATAAGAAATTGGGCTTACACTATTTTCTCTTTTGGGACTGCCAAATACTCCATTAAAAGCAGGTCCATAGTAGGTATGCCATCCGTGACCACTTTTATTTCTTTCCATCGAACATTTTTTCTTTTTACTTCCTGCTGGCCAACCTGAACGCACTACAATTCTATCCTCCAGACCACATCTTTCATTAAAAAGATATAACTCTTCATTGGTATCATTAATTGCTCCTGTGTAGATAAAATCTGCTTTTACATTAGGAACTGAGCTATCATCTGTTCTTTCTAAAAGATAAAATGCTCCTGGAAGTATCGTGGT
This sequence comes from bacterium, assembly GCA_021157625.1. GTDB lineage: Bacteria > Patescibacteriota > Minisyncoccia > Minisyncoccales > JAGGXC01 > JAGGXC01. The sequence continues at coordinate 8,998 of JAGGWD010000016.1, forward strand.
TCCAGAAGCGAAAATTATCTTAATCTGCTGGTTTTTATCAAAAATCTGCCATCCTGAAATATCTACAGGAAAATTAGAGATATTTTTTAGCTCTATCCATTCATCATTCGGAGAATTTGTAGTACCCATCCAGGCAATCTCGTTAAAAATCACTCTATTTTGACGAGGAGTGACATATAAAGGAGGCTTAGGACATAAAAGAACTTGTCCTACCTCATTTATTGTTTCTTCTATATTTTGCTCACCTCGAGACTCTGGAATGTGTGATTCTTTTTCAACTTTCTCTTCAACTGCTTCCTCATCAAGACTTTCAGGAATCAATTTACTTTCTTCTTTTCTTAAGAGTTCAGACATCTGCTGATTAACAAGATCTATCCTTTCTCCGATATCGTCTAATTCTTCTTGGATTTTCTCCAGACTGGCGCCTTCTTTTATTTTCTTTCTGATCTTAGAGGGTTCTATTTCCTTGACCTTCTCTTCAATAAGAGAGATTTCTTTCTCCACTTTCTCTATTGACTGAGCTGGCTCTTGAGATGATTTATCTTGCTCTTGAACTTCTTCCTGTGGATAACTCTCTTGTGACAATGGTAGGACAGGAGTTGTTTCTACGATAGAAGCAGGTGAAAATGGGTTTATTTCTGATAAATAAGATTGAATTTTACCCAAGATACTCCCTATCGAAGCTTTGATATCCTCTCCTTTCTTGCTAACTTTACTTTTTAGATTACTTATTGCAGTTGTTATTCCAAAACGATGCGCTAGAGCTTTTGTTTTTTCTATTCTGTTTTTAATACGAAGATAATATTCTCCCAAAAAAGGAATTTTTTTGATATCTTCTTCTTTTTCTATTTGAGAGAAATCAGGCATCTCTTCGTTGAATCTTATTTCTATTCTAATTGTCCTATCCCATTGATAACCACCACCAGATGTCCTACCTACTTTACCTTTTATTCGGACAGTAAATGGAGGAATTCTTTCCTTGCCTTGGGCTCGCCATGTCTCAAAATCCCAATCAAAGCCTACCAAACCACCTATTGAACCCCTCCCCTTCTCAGGCTCAATCTTTTCTGGGGAATAGAACTCTACTGCTACTTCTCCTGAATTTTCATTAAGTGGATGGTAAGCGAGATTGTAGTAAAAAACTACTTCCTGGTGATTTCCCTTATAAGAAGTAAATGAATCTCTTAATTTTCCGCTTGCTACTTTAATTTCGTTTTGCAAAAACCAGTCAGTTAAGATTTGGACCGCTTTTTTAACACTTTCTTTCTCAATTTTATCTAATATTTGACTTGCATCAGGGGTAAAATATAAAAAAATGGCTAATTGAGCCATTTTTTCTAATCCTTGGCGAGGCAAATCTTTTAGAGCATAATCCAGTTCCCTTTTTTGAACAGCATTTCTTATCAGAAATAAAGCTGCTTGTTTTTCTGGTTCAGAAAATTCTCCAGAAGCAGTAATATCAATCCATTCATCTATTATCCCCTGCTGAATTGAGACGAGCAAATGATGGCTATCTAATTCTGGAAGCTGAATATCGGCTGAAATTCCTGAAGGCAGAAGCAAGAAAAAAGTTAGAAAAATAATCAAGAAAAACCTGTTCCTCATAAAAGACTCTATTCAAAGGATAATGTATCTAAAAATTTATTAAATGTTTCGTTACATGCTTTCGCATCTTGAGAGTTACTATATATACAAATGCTATATACTTTGTTTTGGGTAGGAATATACACTGCATTTCCATATCCTAACACTTTGTCTAAAAATTCATTTCTTAAAGAGTGTATATGATTGATTTTTGCTGAGAAAATTTTATCACTTTCTACAGTTGGACCAGTATGCATTTCTCTAATTTTTTCTTCCAATTCATCAATACTCATACTTTTATATATAACAGCAATCTCGATCATACATCCCTTTTTTAGAGGAGGCCTTATTTTGCCCTGATATACGCTTTCAGCGTCAGGACTATAAAGCACTACAGAACCTTCTTCTACTTCCACTTTCCTTGCTTTCCACCCATCTGGAACTTTAAATCTCAATCCTGCCCTTGAATTTTCCACAACGATTCCTTCTTGAGTTTCTTTTATAACGTAATCGTCTGGGCTTCCTTTTATTTCTTTTGGCTTATTTATCCACAAAAAAATTCCTCCAATGATGAGGATTAGAACAACTACTAAAATAAAAACAATCTTCTTATTCAGAAATTTCCCAGAACTTAACATATTTTTTTATTATACAAAAGCCAAAAAACAAAAAAACAATCTTCGCTTGTGGAAAACTTCACTGATTGTTCAATATTACAGGTAGATTGATTTTTTTGAAAATAATAATGAAAAGATAAAAAAACCTCCAAAAAAGGAGGATAAGAGTTTTTAAAAAGAAGGAGAAGAGGGGGTCAGGAAAGAAATGAAGAAAAAAGAAAGAACTGGAGGCTCCGCTGATAGAAGAAGGATATTTTCTTTCCTGACCCACTATATTTATATCTCAGAGATCCTTTCTGTCAAGACTCTCCTCATCCTAGAAGTAACCTAGAAGCATTCTAAAGGAATTACGAATGTCAGCAAGTACAGCAGATGACTCGTTACGAAGAACGCTTGCTAAAAGAATTACCCCTATAATACAAAGAATAAGACCTATAAGAGTATCTATAATAAGAGCGTTTTTGGTGTCCATAGTTTTTAATAGTCCTTATTGGGGATATTTACTCAAAAAATAATCCCTATTCTTAAAGAAATAACGTGCTTGTTCTACTACTTTCTCTTCAGACTGAGCAGGAGATAATGGAGCAATTTCCCTAAAGAACGAAGCCACTCTTCCAAAATAAAGACACCTAAGAGCTTTGATAGAGTTTGAATCTTCCTCTTTCTGGAAAGAGTAAAGGAAATCATACACTATTTTCATCCACATGTCAACATCGATATTTACTATTTTATCTTGCTTTATTTCTTCTATTTTGCTTTGAATCTCTTCAGAAACACATTCTTCAATACGATCTTCTCGTAATTCAAATTCTTCTTTGAATGAACGTTCAAAATTGCTCCAGTCAGGAATAGTATTTTTGACTTCAGGAATATTCTTTGATCCCAGCATAGGAACTTCTTTTATTTGTGTAACTTCTTTAACTTTATCTAAATTTGACTTTATAATTTCAAAAAAAGCTCCTACCACATGAACAAACATAGGCCCTAGATTAGGAGTACTGCTTTTGTGAATTTTTCTTACTAGATTTACTTGACAAACCTTAGCTCCTGAGAAAATAGCCGTAGCAGTCATAAAAATATCTATCCCAAATTGATTAACATATTCAGACCATTGATGACTAATCCAGGTATCAACTAACTTTTTCGAAAAAGAAAATTCTCCTCCTATTGGCTGACGAAGATTCATTCCAAGCAATCCATAAACAAGAGGATAAGCAATCTGATTGGTGATAGTGGCATCATCTTTTGCCCGCGCATAGAAAGGAGCAGCAAACTCATATCCTGAAAGAATAGGTTCGGCTAAATCTTTAATCCAGACAGGCTCTATACTTCTGAGATCTGCATCTATCACTATACCTATTTTAGCCTTCAATCTTTCAAACAAAGAAAAAAGATTGCGGAAGTTATGCCCCTTTCCCTTTATCCCTTGGGGAGTACTTATATAAATCAAAGGTACTTCTGGCTTAGAAAATAAAAAAGCTTCTCTTGTTCCATCAGGAGAATTATTATCAACATTAACAATGACGCTCTTTTGGTGAGGAAAGTATTCCTTCAGACCACGAGCCACTTGTTTTGTCACAAATCCAATAGTGCGCGCTTCGTTATATGAAGGAATCCCTACTATCAAATCTGCTTGTTTAATTCTCTGAGGATTATATATCTCGTCCATAACTATTTAAATTTGCATCATCTTTTGAGCGACAAGCATTTGGATTTTTCTTATTGCTTCATTAATACAATTTTTCAGGATTATCTCCTGCTCATCCTGCCTTAATTCAGGATTAAGTTTGACTTCCTCAATTTCCATTTTGCCATTCATTATTATTTTTATACCATCCCTTTCTATCTCTATCTTTTCTTTTTTTAAAGAATCTCCTATTTCTTTGAGTTGTTTTAGCTTCTTGAGATTCTCAAACATAATTTAGTTAATTCTAACAATTATTTCCTCTTTGTCTTTTCTTTCCGGAGGGAAGGGGTTCTCATTAGGATAACCCACTGGTATAATAGCAATCGGCCGAAGATTCTCGGGAAGCTCAAGAATCTCTGCTACTTTCTTTTCATCAAAAGCACCTATCCAAACAGTGCCCAAACCCTGATCGTAGGCCATCAGTAACATATTTTCAATTGCAGCCGAAACATCACAAATCGAATAAAGATCTTTACCTCTCTCACCATAACGTTGAGTAATTTTGCTGTCTGCGCACCCTACAACCACAAGAGGAGCCTGAGCGATAAAGCTCTGTCCCAGAGCTGCCTGAGCTAATTTTTCTTTTACCTTGCTATTGAAAATAAAATAAAATTTTCTGCTTTCTAAATTTCCTGCCGAAGGAGCCCATCGCAGAGCATCAATTAATTTCTCTATCACCTCCTCAGAAATTTTCTTTTCCTTAAAATTTCTAATACTCCTTCTGTTTTTTATTGCTTGATATAATTCCATAAAAATTTAATAAGAAAAAGCTCAGCAGAGAACTGAACTTTCTCTTTTTTTATTTTATTATTTTATTTTTCCTTGTCAAAGCTCTCCGGCTGTGAATAAAGAGAAGACTTTTTTGTAATAATCTTGTAAATATTCTCGATGAAATCTCCTCCAGCATATCCTACGATAAACCCAAGCGCTGGTGTAAAAGAACCAAGAAATTCAAAACCCAGTTCTTTTACTGCTCCCGCACATAGAACTCCAATCACTCCCGAGATAAACATCATTGTCAAAAAATAAGGAAGATCAAAAGCCACATTTTTATAAGAGAATTGATGTTTTACAAAACCAACCAATCCTCTTACCACTCCTCCCCCAAAACCAGCAATAAGAATTTGGAGATACATATT
>JAGGWD010000012.1 GCA_021157625.1 bacterium
GTCCCTAAGATATAAAATAGGGAATTTTCTCTATTGTTTTATATTTTATTTTTAAAAACATTATGTCTGAGATAAAACTCAAAAATTTCTCAAAGGCAAAGGTTAAAATGGAACTCCCTTATCTGTTAAGGACTCAGAAAGAAAGTTGGGAGTGGTTTCTAAATACCGGACTAAAGGAATTATTTTCGGAAATTTCTCCTATTAGAGACTTTACAGGGAAAGAATTGGAGCTTTGGTTTCTAGATTATAGATTTGAAAAACCAAAGTATAAATCGGATATTGAAGCAAAGCAAAATAATGATTCTTACGAGGCTCCTCTTAAAGTGAAGGTTAAATTAGTGAACTTAAAGACCAAAGAAGAGAAAATCCAAGAGGTATTTTTAACTGATTTTCCCTTAATGACCGAGAGAGGTACATTCATTGTAAATGGTGTAGAGAGAATAGTGATTTCTCAACTTATCCGTTCGCCTGGCGCTTTCTTTGTGCTTTCTAATGCAGTTAAAGGAAAAAATCTATTTGGTGCAAAAATTATTCCCAACAGAGGCAGTTGGCTAGAGTTTGATACAGAGCCATCAGGAGTAATTACAGTCAAGATTGATCGAAAAAGAAAACTACCAGTTACTGTTCTTCTCAGAGCATTTGGAGTAGAAGAGAATCAAGAAATTAAAAAACTTTTTGAGGATGTAGATAAAGGAGAGATAAAATTTATCGAAAAAACTCTCTCCCAAGATCCTTGTCATAATCGTTCAGAAGCTTTGGTAGAAATTTATACTCATTTACGGCCTGGAGATATGGCTACCCCTGATACTGCTCGGGAATTGCTAAAAAATATGTTCTTTAATTTTGAAAGATATGATCTCTCAAAAGTAGGAAGATGGAAGATGAGACAGCGGATTGAAGAACTAAGGAAAGATAGGGATAAACCTATTACTGTAAACGATAGAGTCCTTACAGTCAAAGATATTATTGCTGTGTTAAGGGAAATTATCCGTCTAAATAACGATCCAGAGGCAAAGCCCGATCAGATTGATCATCTTGGGAACAGAAGAGTTAGAACGTTGGGTGAGTTTCTTCAAAATAGGCTTAGAGTGGGAATGTTAAGAATGGAGAGGATTATCCAAAATAAGATGTCAACTTTGGATACCCGTACCTTAACTCCAATTCAGTTAATCAATCCTCGTCCTTTTATGGCAGTAGTGAAGGAATTTTTTAGTTCTTCTCAGTTCTCTCAGTTTATGGATAACGAAAATCCATTAGCTGAATTGGAGCATAAAAGAAGACTCTCTGCTACCGGACCTGGTGGACTTACCAGAGAAAGAGCAGGATTTGAAGTAAGAGATGTACAGCCTTCTCATTATGGAAGAATTTGTCCTATTCAAACTCCTGAAGGACCGAATATTGGATTGGTTAATCATCTTGCTGGTTATGCGCGCATTAATCCTTTTGGATTTATAGAAACACCTTATTTCAAAGTAGAAAAAGGAAGGGTTACTTCCGAGGTGCATTATCTTTTGGCTTTTGAAGAAGAGAAGTATAACATTGCTCATGGAGGAGTTCCAATTTCTGAGGATGGTCGGATTATTCCTTCCAAGGTGGAAGCAAGAAGGAAAGGAGAGCCGGCAGTAGTGAAGAGAGAAGAAATTGATTATATAGATGTTTCTCCTGAGCAACCAATCTCTATTGCCACTTCTCTTATTCCTTTTCTACAGAATGATGATGCCAATCGAGCTTTAATGGGGTCTAACATGCAACGTCAGGCAGTGCCTCTTGTTAATCCAGAGGCTCCTTTAGTGATGACAGGAGTAGAGAGAAAGGTAGCAATGGATTCAGGCCAAGAACTCCTTGCTCCCGAAGATTGTATTGTAGAGGAAGTAGATGCAAAACATATTAAAATTCGCACTAAAAAGGGTCAGGTAAAGAATTATCAACTAAGAACTTTTGTAAGAAGTAATCAATATACTTGTTTTCATCAGAGACCACTGGTAAAGAAAGGTCAGAAGGTAAAGAAAGGAGAAGTGCTTGCTGATGGAGGAGCAATTGACAGAGGGTATCTTGCTTTAGGACGAAACGTTTTAGTAGCCTTTATGCCTTTTTATGGTCAAAATTTTGAAGATGCTATTGTAATCTCTGAGAGATTGGTTAAAGAAGATGTTTATACTTCTATTCATATTGAGAACTTTACCTGTGATGTTAGAGAAACAAAACTTGGACCAGAAGTAACTACATATGATATCCCGAATGTAGGAGAAGAAAAACTAAAAGATTTGGATGAAGAGGGAATCATAAGAATTGGTGCAGAAGTAGGTCCAAACGATATCTTAGTAGGAAAAATCTCTCCTAAGGGGAAAGAAATGCTTACTGCCGAAGAAAGATTATTAGGAGCTATTTTTGGAGAAAAAGCCAAGGATGTAAAAGATACATCTCTTCGAATGGAACATGGAAAGAGAGGAAGAGTAGTAAAAGTTAAAGTATTTGAAAGAGGACAAGCAAATCTCGAACCCGGAATAATCAAGAGAATAGAGGTAGAAGTGGCTCAGTTAAGAAAAATTACATCAGGTGATAAGTTAGCTGGAAGGCATGGAAATAAAGGTGTTATTTCTAAGGTTCTTCCTGAAGAAGAAATGCCCTTTATGGAAGACGGTACTCCTGTAGATATTATTTTAAGTCCCTTGAGCGTTGTTTCTCGAATGAATTTAGGTCAAATTTTGGAGACTCATCTTGGGTGGGCTGCAAAGAAGTTAGGATATCATGCCATTACGCCTGCTCTTTCTGGGGCTACTGAAAAAGATATTAAAGAAGAATTGAAGAAAGCAGGGCTTGATGAAGATGGTAAAGTAGTGCTCTATGATGGTCAGACAGGCGAGCCATATCCTCAGAAAATAACTGTAGGTTGGATTTATATGATGAAGCTCATTCATATGGTTGAGGATAAGGTTCATATGCGTGCCATTGGTCCTTATTCTCTTATTACTCAACAACCGCTAGGAGGAAAAGCTCAATTTGGAGGACAGAGATTTGGAGAAATGGAGGTATGGGCTCTGGAGGGATACGGAGCTGCTTATTCTCTTCAAGAAATGCTTACAATTAAATCAGATGATGTGAGCGGAAGAGCTGCCGCTTATGAAGCTATCCTGAAAGGTGAAAAAATTTCTCCCCCAAACCTCCCTGCATCTTTTAATCTTTTGGTAAACGAGCTCAGATCTCTAGCATTAGGAGTAGAGATCAAAACAAAACAACAACAAGAGAAAAAGAAGCAGAAGTAAATTTCAAAAATTCTTATGAAAGTAAGTGATCTCCAATCAATCAAAATAAAATTAGCTTCTCCTCAAGAGATTTTGGAATGGTCTTGGGGAGAAGTTACAAAACCCGAAACTATAAATTATAGAACTCAAAGGCCAGAGAAAGATGGACTTTTCTGTGAGAAGATATTTGGACCAACTAAAGACTATCAGTGTTATTGCGGAAAATACAAAGGAATTAGGTTTAAGGGAATAATTTGTGATCGTTGTGGTGTAGAAGTAACTCATTCACAGGTTAGGAGAGAAAGAATGGGTCATATAAAATTAGCTTCTCCTTGTTCCCATATTTGGTTTCTTAAAGGAGTTCCTTCAATAATGGGACAGATTTTGGATATTCCGATGCAGAAACTTGAGAAGGTTATTTATTTCTCTGCTTATATTGTTACTAAGGTTGACGAAGAAGCTAGGAAGAAAATTCTTGCTGAAATAGACAAGGAATATCAATCTAAAGTAAAAGCAGCAAAGAGCCAGTTCAAAAAAAATTCCAGAGAATTAAAGAAAACTCTTCATGAATTAGAACAAGCCTACCAGAAAGCAAAAAAGGAAGTACTGGAACTTAAGAAGTTTGATATCTTATCAGAGATTGATTATCGAAATCTTTCCTTGAAGTATGGTGAAATGTTTGAAGCAGGAACCGGAGCAGAGACCTTAAAGAAAATATTCAAGAATATTAATTTAGTAGAAGAGATATCAAAACTTGAGAAACAATTATCAAAAAAGCAGCAGGTGGATCGAAGGAAGATGTTAAGAAGGCTGAAGATTTTCAAGAAAATGCACAAGGAAAAAATTAGACCCGAATGGATGTTTCTTGAAGTTCTTCCTGTTCTACCTCCGGATTTGAGACCGATGGTTCAGCTTGATGGTGGAAGATTTGCTTCTTCTGATCTTAATGATTTATATAGACGGGTAATAAATCGGAATAATCGTCTTAAATATCTCCTTGAAATTTCAGCTCCTGAAGTTATTATCAGGAACGAAAAAAGAATGCTTCAAGAGGCAGTAGATGCGCTTATTGATAATGGAATGCGAAAAACTCAAACAACCCGTGCTAGTACCGGTGGAAGAAGAGAATTAAAATCATTGGCGGATATGTTGAAAGGAAAACAGGGAAGATTTAGAAGGAATCTTTTGGGAAAAAGAGTAGATTATTCAGGGCGTTCAGTGATTGTAGTGGGTCCTGAGCTGAGGCTTTCAGAAGTAGGTATTCCAAAGAAGATGGCTTTGGAATTGTTTAAGCCGTTTGTTATTCATAAAATTCTCTCTCGAGAACTGGCCTATAATGTTAGGGGTGCCTCTCGTTTGATAGAGGAAGAAATTCCCGAAGTTTGGGCTCTACTTGAGGAGGTAGTAAAAGAAAAATTAGTTTTGCTTAACAGAGCACCCACTCTCCATCGGTTAGGAATACAGGCATTTAGGCCGATTCTTATAGAAGGTGAAGCGATTAGAATACATCCCATGGTTTGTAAAGCTTTTAATGCTGATTTTGATGGAGACCAGATGGCAGTTTTTGTGCCTCTTCTTGAAGAAGCTCAGAAAGAGGCAAGAGAGATAATGCTTTCTTCTCTTAATCTTCTAAAGCCTGCTACGGGTCTTCCAGTAGTTTCTTTAAGCAAGGATATAGTTCTTGGATGTTATTGGTTGACAACTCTCAAAGAAGGAAAAAAGGGTGAAGGTAAAGTGTTTAGTTCTCCTGAGGAGGCAGTGCTAGCATATGAGTTAAAGCATATTGACTTGAGGGCAAAAATTAAAGTTAGGATTAATGATGCTTTTATCGAAACCTCAGTTGGGAGAATCCTTTTCAATCAGGCTCTTCCTGAAGATTTTCCTTTTCAAAACAAGAGAATTAAGGTGAAAGAACTTAGGGAGATAGTTGGAGAAATTATTGAAAAAAATAAAACCGAATCTGGATATCTTCCGATTGTAGGAGAAACATTAGATAAGATTAAAGAAATAGGTTTTGAATATTCTACCAAATCAGGTATTACCTGGGGCATGGATGATCTTAAAGTACCTCCTAAGAAAGCCGAGATTATTGCTCGAGCCGAAAAGAAAGAGGAAAAGATCAAGAAAGAATTTGAGAAAGGTCTTCTTTCTCCTGAAGAACGAGATGGAGAAATAATCAAAATTTGGCAGGAAGCAAAAAGTGAAATTGTAGAAGAACTTTCTAAGACACTACCCAAGGATGGTCCTGTCTTTATGATGGTTGATTCTGGTGCAAGAGGTTCATGGACTCAGCCAGTGCAAATGGCAGGGATGAAGGGATTAGTAGTGAATCCTATGGGTCGCATTATCAAATTACCTGTTAAGTCTTCCTATACCGAAGGATTTAATGTTTTGGAGTATTTTATATCTACTCATGGAGCAAGGAAAGGAACAGCGGATACCGCTTTGCGAACTGCAAAAGCAGGTTATTTGACCAGAAGATTAATAGATGTTTCTCATGAGGTTTTGGTATGTGAAGAAGATTGCGGAGATAGAAAAGGTATTGTTGTCTTTCGGAAAGATGCCGAGGAAATTGGCCAGAAATTTATTTTTAAAATTCTTGGCAGATATTGTCTTGAAGATATTAAAGTAAAAGGAAAGGTTATTGTCAGAAAAGGAGAGATTATAGATTTTGATAAAGCAAGAGCAATAGTTGATGCAGAAATAGAGCAGGTAAGAGTACGTTCTCCTTTAAGTTGTAAATGTAAGAGAGGTGTGTGTCAAAAATGTTATGGATGGGATCTGGGAAGAAATCGACTCGTTAAGCTAGGAGAAGCAGTGGGTATTGTAGCTGCACAGGCTATAGGAGAACCAGGAACTCAGCTTACTTTACGCACTTTTCACAGTGGAGGAGTAGCAGAAGGAGGAGATATTACTCAAGGATTACCTCGTGTTGAGGAAGTTTTTGAGAATAGAGTTCCTGGAGGAGAAGCAATAATGAGCGAGGTAGATGGAAGAGTGGTTTCAGTTGATCAAAAGAAAAAAATAGTAAAAATTTCTCCCCTTACCAGCAAAAATAAAGGAAAAGTTATTGAATATAGAATTCCTCTTGATGCTGCTATTTGGGTTAAGCCTGGTCAAGAAGTTAAGAAAGGAGAGCAACTTTGTGAGGGTAGCCTTAATCTTAAAAAACTATATCGACTTCGTGGAATTGAGGAAACTTGGCGCTATATTGTGAATGAGGTTCAAAAAGTTTATGCTTCTCAAGGTGTAGATCTTCATGATAAGCATATTGAGATTATTACTCGTCAGATGTTTTCTCGCGTAAGAATCAAAGATGAAGGAGATTCCGATTTCATTCCAGGCGAGATAGTAGAAAAATCAGAGTTTATTGAAGAGAATCTTAAATTGAAGAAACAAGGCAAAAAACCTGCAAGAGCTGTTCAGCTTTTGCTTGGAATTTCAAAAGTTTCCCTTACTACAAGAAGTTTCCTTTCCGCTGCTTCATTTCAAGAGACCTCACGAGTATTGATAAAAGCCGCGATTGAAGGAAAGGAAGATAAGTTATTAGGATTGAAGGAAAATGTGATTATTGGGAAGTTGATTCCTGCTGGCACCGGTTTTAGGAAATAATTTGGTGATATATTATAATAAAAAAAATGGCAAAAAAGCGGAGGAAAAGAAACACCAAAATCAGGCGCCAAAGAGTTATCAATCAAAAAGTAAAGCGAAAAAGAGCAAAAATATTCATTCTCCCTACTCCAATCAAACAGAAGATTCTGGGCGCCCTAATGATTTTGGGAGCTATAATAGTGGCTTTGAGTTTTTTTGATCTAGCAGGAATAGCAGGTAAGGCCTTTATGAAGGCCTCTAGTTTTTTGGTGGGTAAGGTGGTTTTTAGTTTTCCATTATTTCTGGTCTTGGCAGGGTTGATTCTCTGGGAGAATCTATCTGTATTTAAACAAAAATGGTGGTTAGCAATTTTAGCTATTTTGATCTTTATTATAGGAATAACAGGTATTCTTGGGTCTTTTAGACCTGAGCTAAAATTGGGTGGATGGATAGGTTATCTAATAAGCTGGCCACTCCTTCATTTATTTGAATTTTGGGTCACGATAGTTATTTTTGGTGGAGTGAGTGCTATTGGAGGAATAATTATTTTTTACCCTCTCTGGGAAGAGTTTCAAGAAAGGAAAGCAATTTCTAGAGAAAAAGAAAGGGTTGCCCTTGTGAAAAAAGAAATTTTACCTCATTTTAAGATAAAGGAAATTTCTTCTTCTCAGCAAAAAATATCTCTCTCAAAAGAATCAAAAGAAGAGACCATTGAGCCTCCTTCAAGGATTAAGTTAAAACAAATTCCTGTTTTGGGAATTGATAAGAAATATCAACCACCTTCTTGTGAGTTATTGGAGAGCGAGAAGAAAGGACCCAAAACAGATGATATCCGAGTTAATGCTGCAGTTATAAAGAGAACGCTTCAGAATTTCAACATTCCCGTAGAAATGGGTCAGGTAAATATTGGGCCTACAGTAACCCAATATACATTGAAGCCAGCAGAAGGAATTAAGCTTTCTAAAATTACTTCTCTGGCTAATGATCTTGCGTTAGCTCTGGCATCTCATCCAATAAGAATCGAGGCTCCTATTCCTGGTAAATCACTGGTGGGAATAGAAGTACCAAATCGAGTAAGAGGAGAAGTGAGATTAAGAGATCTTATTGAAAATCCTGCCTTTTTGAATTCATCTTCAAGATTAACTTTTGTATTAGGAAGGGATGTCTCAGGTACTCCTGCTTATGCAGATTTGGCAAGAATGCCTCATCTCTTGGTAGCGGGAAGTACTGGTAGTGGAAAAACAGTATTTTTAAATGATCTAATTTTAAGTTTGATTTATCGTAATTCTCCTCGTATTCTTAAATTTATTTTGATTGATCCAAAAAGAGTAGAATTTCCTGTCTATAATGGGATTCCTCATTTATTGGGATCAGTAGTTTGTACCGCTAGGGAAGCAGTAGGAGCGCTACAGTGGTTAATTGAAGAAATGGAAAGAAGATTTGATATCTTCTCGCAAGCAAAGACCAAAGATATTAATTCTTATAATGAGCAAGTTATAAACGGCTCGGCAGAACCCATTCCTTATATCATATTGATTATAGATGAGCTTGCGGATTTAATGGCAGCAAAAGGCAGGGAGGTCGAGGGAGGAATTGTGAGATTGGCTCAAATGGCTCGTGCAGTAGGTATTCATTTGGTAGTAGCTACTCAGAGACCATCGGTGGAGGTTATAACTGGTTTAATCAAAGCAAATATTACTTCTCGTATTGCTTTCCAAGTTGCTTCTCAGGTTGATTCAAGAACTGTTTTTGATATGGCAGGCGCGGAGAGATTGCTAGGTAGAGGAGATATGCTTTTTATATCAGCTGAAGTGTCTAAACCTAAGAGAATACAAGCACCATTGGTTACCGAGAAGGAAGTGAAGAGAGTGGTGAAGTTTTTGAAGTCTCAAACTAATCTAACAGACTCTGTTCATGAACAATTGGTCTGGAGCTTGAAAAAGAAACTCTCAGAGACAGAAGAAGGAGGATTTAGCGCATTTTCACGAGGAGAGGATCCTCTATATGAGACAGCCAAACAGGTTGTTATTGAAGCAGGAAGAGCCTCTGCTTCTTTACTTCAGAGACGCTTACAAATAGGATATGCAAGAGCTGCTCGTCTGATAGATATGCTCGAAGAAAGAGGAGTGGTAGGTCCTCCTGAAGGATCTAAACCAAGGAAAGTATATGGGGAGAGTCAATATAACGATATTCAAGAGGAGGAATTTCCCAAAGAATAGTTTTTAAGATATAATGGAATAAATGAAAAAGAAAACTCAAAAAACCAATAAAGAGAAAGATCTTCTGGAGACCGTTGATGAAATAAAGCAAAGGTTTGGAGAGGGAGCTATTATGAGATTGAAAGAAGTAAAAGCAGTAGATGTAGATACCATCTCTACTGGTTCACTCTCTTTAGATCTTGCGCTAGGAGTAGGAGGTATTCCTAAAGGAAGAATAATTGAGATCTTTGGACCAGAGGCAGGAGGTAAGACAACTTTGGCTTTACATATTCTTGCCGAGGCTCAAAAGAAAGGAGGACAAGTTGCCTTTATTGATGCAGAGCATGCTCTTGATCCTGATTATGCTCGAAGAATTGGGGTAAATGTTGATGAGCTTCTTATTTCTCAGCCTGATTCTGGAGAACAAGCATTACAGATTCTGGAAGCATTAGTGAGATCAGGAGCTATAGATGCAGTAGTCATAGACTCAGTAGCTGCTTTAGCTCCAAAATCGGAGATCGCCGGAGAGATGGGAGAGTTTCAGATAGGTCTTCAGGCACGTTTGATGAGTCAAGCGCTTCGAAAGTTGTCTGCTATTATAGCCAAGACCAACACCGCTGTTATATTCCTAAATCAGACCAGGATGAAGATTGGACAGGCTTTTGGTAATCCTGAAACTACGCCAGGAGGGCTAGCGCTCAAATTTTATGCCTCAGTAAGGATTAGTCTTCGAAGGATTGCTCAGATTAAATCCGGAGATGAAATTATTGGAGGACGCCATAAGGCCAAAATTGTAAAAAACAAAGTAGCTGCTCCCTTCAAAACTGCCGAATTTGATATTTACTATAACGAAGGAATTTCTCGGATTTCTGATATTTTTAATTTGGCTTTAAAGAAGGGAATAATTAAAAGAAGCGGAAGTTGGTTTCAATATCAAGATAAAAAATTGGGTCAAGGTAGAGAATCTGTTAGAAAGTTTCTAAGAGAGAATCCAGAAATAGCAGATGAAATAGAAAAAACAATAAAAGAACGCGAGTTGCAAAAATAAAGAAATTGCTGTAAGAAATCAAACAAAAAACCTCCGAATTGAAGAGGTTTTTTGTTCTGCCAGCAGATACTATTTAGGAACAAAAGGCAAAAGTCCCAAAAACCGTGCTCGTTTTATTGCCTTGGTTAATTGTCTTTGATGTTTGGAGCAAAGGCCCGTTTTCTTTCTGGGTTTTATCTTAAATGATGCCGAGATAAACTTCTTGAGTACTTTTGTATCTTTGAAATCAATTTCTTTTATATTACGCTGACAAAAATAACAGGCTGTTTCCATAGGAGTTTAAAAATTAAAGATTAAAAAGGCAAATCTTTAAGATCGATTTCTTCCTCAGTTTCCTCAGTTTTCTCAGTTTTCTCATCCTTCTTTTTATGTTCCTCATTTTCTTTTTGGATTTCTTTTGGCTCCTTGCTTTTTTCCTCTTGAAGAGATTGCGGAGAAGAAAAATCAGAATTTTCTTCAATGACAGGTATTTCTTCTACCACACTATCTTGAGGAGAGGCAATTTTTTCTGCTGCCTTTGGTCCAAGTTGCATTCTTTCAGCAATTATCTCTGTGCGGTATTGATTGTTTCCCGACGCATCCTGCCAAGTTCTTGTCTGAAGACGACCCTCAATTAATACCAAAGATCCCTTCGTAAGAAACTGAGAGCCTATTTCAGCTAATCTTCTCCAGAGCACTACATTATGATATTGAGTTTCTTCTTGACGTTGCCCCGTTTCTTTATCAGTCCAGACACGGTTAGTTGCAATTCTTATAGTGCACACTGGCTGTCCAGAAGGTGTGCTTCTCAAGACAGGATCAGCAGTTAAGCGTCCTACTAAAAATACTTTGTTTAAATACATAACTTATTTTCCTAAAATTTCTTCCAGTTTTTTATCTATTTCTTTTAGTTCGGCCTTTTTGGGGGCTTCTTTGACTTTTTCTTTTTCTCTCTTTGCCTGAACTACCTTTGGTCTTTTTTTGGTATAAAGAAGAAAACGTAGAATTTCTTTTTTTGATTCTATTTCATTTTTAAAATTATTTATTTCTTCTGGTTTTAAGAAAAAAACTATGCTAGCCAGATAGGCCTTTTCTTTCTTTTCTATAGGATAACTCAAATCAATTCCTTCTGGCTCTTTACACACATCCAAAAGTCCCCCCTTGTCTTGAATAAGAGAGATTATTTCCTGATGTAGAGTCTTGGCTTGTTGGTCTGATAAATCAGGTGTAATTAGATAAGCTAATTCGTAATACCTCATAATTATATTTTAAATTCTATAACATCTCCATCTTTTACTTTGTAGTCCTTTCCTACTATCTTTAGCTGACCTGTTTCTTTAGCTTTATTCCAAGAAGAAATCTTGACAAGTTCTTGCCAGGAGATTACTTCTCCTTTGATGAATTTTTCTTGGAAATCTGAATGTACTTTCTTTGCGGCTTCAATAATAGAAGAGTTTTTCTTGATTGACCATGCTCTAACTTCCTTTCCTCCTGCTATTGTAAAGAATGTTATCAGGTCACCAACATTATAACAGGCTCTTATCAAATAATCAAGGTTTGATTTGACTCCTAGTTCTTTTATTTCTTCTCTGGATAATTCAGAAATTTCTTCTTCTAACTTAAGGTTAAGTTTCAGAGTATTGGGATTTAGCAGTACTTTGTCATCAGTATTCAAAAGATAGATAACAGGTTTTTGAGTCAGAAATCGAAATTCTTTTATTAAAGATTCTTCTTCTGGTTTGAGATTCATTTCGGAAATCTTCTTTCCTTGAGAAAGTGTTTTTTTGATTCTCAACAAGACTTCTTGCTTTTTTTTCGCCTCTTTGTTATCTGATTTTACTTTTTTTTCTAACTTCTCTAGGATTTTCTCCGTGGTTTCTAGGTCTTTTAAAATTAGTTCCATCTTTATAATCTCCATATCTCTTTGAGGATCTATACTTTTCTCTATATGCTCAACATTGAGGTTTTTGAAATCTCTCACTACTTCCAAAATAATATTGCATTCTCGAATCTGAGCAAGAAATTGATTTCCTAAACCTTCTCCTTTATGAGCTTCTTTTACTAAACCAGCAATATCAATGAATTTAATAGTTGTAGGTGTGATTTTTTGAGGATTGACTATTTTAGCTATTTCCTTAAGTCGAGGATCAGGCACTGGTACTTCTCCTATATTAGGAGAAATAGTAGTAAAAGGATAAGAAGCAATCTCTACACTCTTTTTTGTGAGAGCTTTAAATAAAGTAGATTTTCCTGCATTGGGTAAGCCGACAATTCCTACTGAAAAAGACATAGATATATGATATACTAAAACAATATGAGAATCAATCCTGGTATTTTTAGAGCTTATGATATTAGAGGGATTTGGCCCGAGGAACTTGATGAAAAAATAGCTTATCGGATTGCTCGGGCTTTTGTATGTTTTTTGAGAGAAAATAACAAAAAAAAGGTATTAGATATTGCTGTAGGTAGAGACAATCGTCTTTCTTCTCCTTCGCTTTCTCAAAATTTTATTGAAGGAATAATAGATTCAGGATGTAATGTAATTGATATTGGACTTTCTACTACTCCTATGCTTTATTTCTCCGTGGCTCATTATGGTTTTGATGGTGGGGTAGAGGTATCTGCTTCTCATAATCCTCCAGAATACAATGGATTTAAGTTAGTAAGAGAAGAATCAAGACCAATTAGTAAGATAACAGGGATTGAGAGAATTAAAGAACTTGTCTTGGCAAATACCTCTTTTCTTCCAAACAAGAAGAAAGGTAATGTGATTAAAAAGAATGTGTTAGATGATTATTCAAAGTTTGTTTTTGAAGGTATTCAGATAAAAAAAATCAAACCTTTGAGAATAGTAGTGGATACTGCTAATGGTGTGGTGGGTATAGTAATCCCCCAAATTTTCAAGAAATTACCTGTGCAACTCTATCATTTATTTCCCGAGTTGGATGGAAGATTTCCTAACCATCTTCCAAACCCTCTTGTTGAGGAAAATTTAGAAGATATCAAACAAACAGTCAGAAAGAAAAAAGCAGATCTAGGAGTAGCTTTTGATGGAGATGGGGATAGAATTATCTTTATTGATGAGAAAGGAGAAGTAGTCCCTCCTGATTTAATAGGCGTGTTGGTGGCAGAAAGCGTTTTAAAACGATATCCTGGGCAGAAGATTATGTATGATATTAGGTCAAGCAATATAGTTAAAGAGAAAATCAAAGAGGCAGGAGGTGTTGCTATTATGAGCAGAGTAGGCCACTCTTTTATCAAGGAAAGGATGCGCAAAGAAAATATAGTTTTTGCTCAGGAGTTCTCTGGACATTATTATTTCAAGGATCGATATTTTGCAGAGAGCCCTTTTTTTGTCTTATTTAAAATATTAGAAAGATTGTCAGAAAGTAAAAAGAAATTCTCCGATATTATTAAAGAATACAAGAAATATTATCATTCAGGAGAAATTAATTTTGAAGTAGCGGACAAAGAAAAAAAGATAAAGGAATTGGAGAAGAAATTTTCTAAAGGAAAAAAGACTTATCTTGATGGTCTTAGGGTTGATTTTAAAGATTGGTGGTTTAATGTTCGTCCTTCTAATACAGAACCTCTGTTGAGATTGGTCATAGAAGCAAAGACAAAAGAGGTATTAGAAAAGAAGAAAAAAGAAATTTCGGCATTAATAAAGAAATAACTCTCTCAGACAATTCCCATCTTCTTGCGCACTTCTTCCATTGTTGCCTCAGCCAGTACTCTGGCTTTTTTTGCTCCTTGCTTGAGAATCTCCTTTACATAAATTTCTCTTGCTGCAAGCTCTTTTCTTTTTCGTCTAAAAGGCTCAAACTTATCTGTTAAAAGTTTGATTAAAGATTTTTTAAAATCAGCATATCCTTTTTTCTTAAACTTTTTCTCTAAATCTCTAATTGATTCTCCTGAGAAAATGCTATAGATGTTTAAAAGGTTAGAGATACCAGGTTTTTTTCTTGGGTCATATTTTATTGATCTTCCTGTATCTGTGACTGCTGACATCACTTTCTTTTTTATCATCTCTGGTTCATCAAAAATACTAATGTAGGTATCCTCAGGGTCGCTTTTGGACATTTTTTTTCTTGGATTTTTCAATGACATAATTTTTGCCGAAGACTCCGATATTAAGGGTTTTGGAATCTTCAGAGTTTCTCCAAATCGCTTATTAAATCTTCTTGCAATTGTCCGAGCAAGTTCAAGATGCTGTTTTTGATCTTTTCCTACAGGAACGAGATCGGCTTTGTAAATTAAAATATCTGCCGACATTAAGATAGGATAATTAAGAAGTCCAGCGTTTACATTTTTGGGGTATTTCTTTGCTTTTTCTTTGAATTGTGTCATTCTCCGAAGATCGCCTGCAGGAGTGACTATGGACAAGAGCCAAGCTAGTTCAGTAATTTCTTTAATTTCTGATTGGATATAAAGAATACATCTTTCCGGATCAATTCCGGCTGCTAACACATCTACTGCTTTTTGAAGTACTTCTTTCCGATAAGACTTTATCTCATAAGGAGTAGTGATTCCGTGGAGATCAGCAATAAAAAAGATACATTCATTTTGTTTCTGAAGTTCTACATATTGTTTGATGGTAGCTAAATAGTTGCCAATATGAAGTGGTCCTGTTGGTCTGATTCCTGTAACAACGCGCATATTTTTTATACCTCAATTACAACAGGCAGAATCATTGGCCTGCGTTTAGTTTTTTTGAACAAAAACGCTCCAATCTTTCTTCTTATTTCATCTTTAATATAAATCCAATTTACCGTAGCGCCTGATCCAGTCGCTTTGTTAACAATTCTTATCACTTTTTTCCTTGTATCTCTTAAGAGATCTTTTGATTCTTTTAGATAAACAAATCCTCTTGATATTATATCAGGAGAACCTTTTACTTTTCCAGTCTTTCTATCTACTACAGTGATGATAACAAACATTCCTCCACTAGCAAGGGTTTGCCGGTCCCTTAGAACAATGTCCCCTACGTCTCCTATTCCTAGCCCATCTACCATGATATAGTTTGAAGGAACCTCCTCTTTCTCAATTGATATCTTCTCATGAGTTAACTTAATAACTTGCCCATTTTCTGCAACGACAATGTTTCTTTCTGGTATTTTTTGTTCCTTTGCAAGCTGAGCATGGGCGACAAGCATTGAATATTGACCATGGATGGGCATAAAGAATTTTGGTTTCATAATTCTTATCATTTTCTTCAACTCCTCCTCTTGAGCATGCCCTCCAGCGTGGATATCCATCATCTTGTAGTGGAAAACAATAGCTCCTTGTCTTAGAATATTGTCTTTCAAAAACTGGACAGTCCTTTCGTTGCCAGGAACCACTGAAGAAGAGAAAATTACCGAATCTCCTTTCTTTATTTTAAGAAAAGGATATTCTCTATTGGCAATTCTCATTAGAATTGCAGACTCTTCACCTTGAGCACCTGTACAGAGCAAGGTAATTCTTGGGTCAGGGTATTTTTTAATTTCCTTGGGACTGATCAAAGTGCCTTTTTTGGTCTTTATATATCCTAGATTTCTGCAAATCTCTACATTCATCTTCATAGTATATCCGTCGATAGCTACTTTTCTTTTATGTTTCTCAGATAAGGTAATTATCTGCTGAATACGATTTATTAGAGAGCCAAAAGTAGCTGCGATAATCCGTCCCTTCGAGTTTCTGAAGATTTCTTCCAGATTCTTAAAGATTTGTTTTTCTGATAAAGAATGACCTTTCTCTTCTGCGCCTGTGGAGTCTGACATCAGGAGCAAGATTCCTCTTTTGCCTATTTCTCTTAGCCTTCCAAAATCAGTAGGAGGATCGTTGATTGGATTCTTGTCAAATTTGAAATCTGATGTATGAACAATGTTTCCTACTGGTGTTTTGATAAATAATCCAAAATTATCAGGAATATTGTGGTTTTGACGGAAAAATTCTATTTCAAACTCTCCTAATTTTATTTTCGATTTGTCTTTTATACGAGTTATGTTTAACCATGGAAGGTGAGGAAAATCTTCTTGTCTTTTTAAAATAATACCTGCTGTGAGAGGTGAAGCAAAAATTGGAGGATTACCAAGTTTATCAATTAAGTAGGGGACAGCTCCAATATGATCATAATGGCCATGAGTAAAGACAATACCTAGAATATTTTTTTGTTTTCCTAAAAGATAAGAAATGTTGGGAATAATGTAATCAACTCCAAACATTTCTTCTTCTGGTAGCCTAAATCCCATGTCAATAATTAAAATCTTCTTTTTATATTCAAGAAGCATCATATTTCGACCAACTTCTCCTAGTCCTCCTAAAGGGATGATTCTGAGTGCTTTTTCTTTTTGTCTTCTTCTTGGTCCTTTTCCCATAACTTTATGATATCTCTCTGAGCGAGAAAAAAGATATCAGCAAAAATAACTCTTTTGGAGATGAAAAGATAAATACAAAAGACAAAATAATCTTTGAGAGATTAAAGCTTGTTCTCGCATTCGAATTTAATAACGAGACCATTTTTTCTTTCTTAAAGTGCCGGGGGTGGGATTCGAACCCACAAGCGATTATTCGCACACGGTCCTGAACCGTGCGTGTCTACCAATTCCACCACCCCGGCCCAACAACAAAAGAAGTTATTTTTTTAAGAAATTCCAAACTCTTTTTGTTTTTATATACCAATTTTCTATATCTGAGAACCTTTTTGATGGATCAATAATTATGGTTGTTTTTATTCCTTTAATTTTTGGTTTTACTAAGTACAAGTAATCAGGACTGTAGAGAAAAACAGCAGGAGCATCTTTTATCAGGACATTTTGGAAACTTTCATAATTTTCTTTTCTGGTTTCTTGGTCGTAGCTTTCTCTAATTTTTTCCAAAAAGTAGTCCACTTTTTTGTTTTCATACATTGCTAAGTTAAGACCAGGATCGTTTTTTTGAGAAGAGTGCCAAAAAGGAAAGGGATCAGGGATTGAGCCAAGTACTTCTCCAAACAGCAAACTTTCATATTCTCTTGGTTTTATAAATTCTCTTTCAAGATCAGATATACTTGCTGTTTTAACTTCTAATTTTACTCCTATCTCTTTCCACTGCTTCTTGAGCGAATTGGCTACTTCTATTAACTGGGGCTGGTTTACTGTTACCAGAGAAAATTCTAAAGGAAGAGTTTCTTCTGAAGAAGGAAAACATATTTCATTGAGTTTTTTTCTGGTAGAAGGCCCTACTTTTCCAGTGCCCGATTTAAGTCCTAAAGGTTGAAGGATGTCAGATGCGTATTTTTCTTGAAACCTGATTACTGCATTTTTGGTTTTTTGCCCGAAATAACCTGTGATTTGTCCTTCTGGATATATATCTGGATATTTTGCTAAGCATTTCTGCAATTCTCTTACTTCATTTCCTTTATTGCCAACCTTTAGAGTTGATGTAAATTGAAAAGCGGGTTCCTTTTCAATATGTTTTTCTCTGAATCCATCTCCGTCAAAGTCTTTAAACCCTGCTTTATTGAGAATATCTTTTGCTTTTTGAGAATCAAATTCATATACACTAGAAGGAGTAGCAAATCCATATATTTCTGGTAGAACAGGAGAATCAACTTTATGAGCATAACCAGAGAGTATTTCATTTATAATCTCTTCTTTATTGGTAGCTATATTAAGAGCCTTTCTTACTTCTTCCTCTGCTAGAACCTTTGATTTCTTTTGATTAAAGAATACAGCAAAATAACGAGGAAGGATAATTCGATGGACTACAAACTCATCAGAGGGTAGGTCTTTTAGATGTTGAAAATTAATCAGAGAAAAACCATCAATTTCTCCTTTTTTTGCTGCTTTGATTAAATCTTCTTCGTTTTTGAAAAATCTAAATTTGATTTGTGAAATAAAAGGTTCTTTTGAGTAGTAATTCGAAGATCTTTCAATAGTTATGGATTCTATAAACCCGGACTTATTTTTTTGTAATTCCTTAAACTGATAAGGGCCAGCTCCTATGGGTTGAAGATTGTAGATGCTAAAAGGAAAGTTCTCTGGTAAAACATCTTTCCAGATATGTTTTGGTATTATTTTTAGAGTAGTATTTTCAAGGAATATAGAAGAAGGCTTTTTTAGTTCAAATCTAATTTTATAATCTGATAGTTTTTCTACTTCTATCCCTAACCATTGTGCTCTTAGAGGGCTTTTATATTTTGGATCTTGGATGGTTTCTATCGTAAAGATTATGTCGTCTGCAGTGAGCTTTTTTCCATCTGACCAAAATACATTCTCTTTGATACTAAACTCATATATTTTTCCATTTTCTTTTATTTCAAAATCAGTCGCTATATCCTTTGTGAGATTTCCATTTTTGTCATATTTCATCAAGGAAGGAAACAAAAGCTCAGTTAAGTCTCGGTCTACATCACTCAAGGAAGCATAAACAGGATTTATAAACCGTGGTTGTCCAACTATTCCTTCTGTATAGCTTCCTCCTTTTACAGGTACAAGAGAAGTGTGTTTAAAGTAGAATTTAGTAGAAAGAAAGAGAAAAGAAATGCAAGCGAGTATAATTAATAAAAAAAGTATCCGCCGTTCGTTTCGGCCAAGGACTCGAGGGAGTTTTTTCCATTGCTTTAATGTAGGCCACTTAAACGGGGAATTTTTGTGGAAGTAATTACTATTCATCTAACAATAAGGTTTAGTAATGCAAGAAAGATAAAAGCTGCTCCGAGAAAAATTGTTGCCCAAAAGAGCTTTTTCTGAATCCCTCTTCTTGTAGAATAGAATTCTCCTCCTCCACCAAAAGCTGATCCCAGTGCTGTTCCTCTTTGTTGAAGAAGGATAAAAATCACCAGGAGAACGCATACTATTATTTGAATGCAGGCAAGATAGTTCATAATCTCAGTAGCACTTCTCTCTATAAATGAGAAGCAATTATGCTAAGACCCCATACAATTAGGGTAGTTAATAGAAGGGGGAGCAATCCAGTAATTTCTAATTCAGGAAAAAAAATATCTACTCCCCATACTATTCCTATATTAATGAAAATAGAAAAAATTCCAAGTGTTATGATTCTTAAAGGAAGGGTAATCAAATTCAGGAGCGGTTTAATAAAGAAATTGATAAATCCAAGAACACTTCCCACAATGAGTAAGGTTTTGAATGTTCCTGAGAATTTTACTCCTTCAATAAACTCTTTTGCTAACCAAATTGCTACAATTCCAGCAAGAATCTGAAGAATTAACTTTCTTAGTCTAGACATGAATATATTTTGATGATAGCAAAACTTTTGTTATATTTCAATACCTTCTCAAATACTTGACAACAGATTCTTGAAAAACTAAAATACTAAATTAGCACTCTTCCCATAGGTCTGCTAAAACTTAAAGGTCGTTTTTAAAATTTGCTTTAAGTAATTAAGTAATAATGAACTTATGAAAATAAAGCCTTTAGGTGATTACATAGTAATAGAGCCTATTACTCAAGAAGAAAAAACAAAGAGTGGAATCTTGCTTCCTTCAACCGTAGAAAAAGAAAGACCAGAACAAGGAAAAGTTATTGCTGTTGGTCCTGGTAAAGTGACTGAGTCAGGAAAAGTTATTCCTCCTGAGGTAAAACCAGGAGATATCGTCTTATTTACTAAATATGCTCCCAATGAAGTAAAGGTCGATGATAAAAAGTATCTCATTGCAAAACAAGAAGATATTTTAGCAATTTTAGAACAATAAAAAATATGCCAAAACAAATTGAATACTCAGAGGCAGCCAGAAAAAAACTTAAACAAGGCGTTGATAAGTTAGCTAATGCTGTTAAGGTTACTCTAGGGCCTAAAGGTCGAAATGTGGTGCTGGAATCTAGCTTTGGTCCTCCTACTATTACAAATGACGGAGTAACTATTGCCAAAGAAATTGAATTGGAGGATAAAGCAGAAAATCTTGGAGCTGAAATTGTCAAAGAGGTGGCTTCAAAGACAAATGATGTAGCAGGAGATGGAACAACTACTGCAGTTCTATTAACTCAAGCGATTGTTACAGAAGGTCTTAAGAATGTAGCTGCCGGATCCAATCCTCTTGCCATTAAAAGAGGAATTATGAAAGCCAAAGAGAAAGTAGTTGAGGCTTTGAAGAAAATGTCAAAGAAGGTTACCACCCGTGAGGAGATTGCTCAGGTAGCTACTATATCAGCTGAAGATCCAGAGATGGGTAATTTAATTGCTGAAGTATTTGAAGAAGTTGGAAAGGATGGTGTAATTACTGTTGAGGAATCAAAGACTTTTGGTCTCCAGAAAGAGATTGTGAAAGGTCTTCAGTTTGACCGCGGTTATATTTCTCCTTATATGATAAACGATACTGAAAGGATGGAGGCAGTATATGAAAATCCTTATATTCTGGTTACCGACAGAAAAATTTCTTCCTTAAATGAAATCCTACCTGTATTAGAGAAACTTGCCCAAATGGGTAAAAAAGAACTTGTAATTATTGCTGATGAGGTAGAAGGAGATGCTTTAGCTACTTTGGTAGTTAATAAATTAAGAGGCGTGTTTAATACATTGGCGGTGAAAGCTCCTGGATTTGGAGACAGAAAGAAAGAAATGCTGGCCGACATTGCTTGTGTTACTGGTGCTCAAGTGATTTCTGAAGAAGCCGGTATGAGATTGGAAGATATAAAACAAGAAATGCTCGGTCAGGCAAGGAAGGTTGTAGCTACAAAGGAAAATACCACTATCATTGAGGGAAAGGGGTCAAAAGAAGAAATTGAAGCTCGAATAAAGCAAATCAAAAAAGAAATTGAAACTACAGAGTCAGAGTTTGATAAAGAGAAACTTCAAGAAAGATTAGCAAAGTTAACAGGAGGAGTAGCTGTAATTAAGGTAGGAGCAGCCACTGAGGTAGAGCAAAAAGCAAGACAACACAAAATGGAAGATGCTCTATCTGCTACTCGAGCAGCCGTTGAGGAAGGAATAGTGCCTGGAGGTGGAGTAGCTCTTCTGAGAGCAATAGATAGTTTAGAGTCTTTGGAGGTGGAAGGAGATGAGAAGATTGGAGTTGATATTTTAAAAAGAGCTCTTGAGGCACCCATTCGTCAAATTGCCAAAAATGCCGGTTATGAAGGATCGGTAGTGGTTGACCAGGTAAGAAAAAACAAAGATAAGGCGAGCTTTGGATTTAATGCCCAGACTGGTAGTTTTGAGGATCTGATGGAGGCAGGTGTTGTAGATCCTACCAAAGTAGTAAGATCTGCCTTGGAGAATGCTACTTCTGCTGCAGCTATGCTTTTGACCACAGAGGTTTTGGTGACAGAAAAACCAGAGGAGAAAGATAAGAAAGAAAAGACTCCCCCAATTCCCGAATACTAAATAAGAGATAGGTAGATGGCAATTATCTTACCAAAACAAGTAGGTACAGAAGAGGGTAGATTGCTTTTTCAGAAGTCAGAAGAAGTAAAAACATTTGATGAGGCAAGAGCAATAGTTGCTTCTTTAAAAGAAACGCTTGATTACTATGGAGGAGTTGGTCTTGCTGCTCCTCAGATTGGAATCCCAAAAAGGGTATTTATTGTAGATATAAAAAATACTCTTTCCTACAAAGAAAAATATCCTGAAGGAGAAGAGATTGGCTTTGTAGCATATGTTAATCCTTCAATTATAGAGATCTCTGATCAAAAGAATAAAGATTTTGAAGGATGCTTAAGTGTAATTTATGGCTCATTGTTTGGAATTGTAGAAAGAGCAGATTTTCTTAAAATTGAGTATTTTGATCCCCAGGGGAAAAGACATATAGATGAGATCAGAAATCCTTTCCATGCTCGAGTAGTTCAACATGAATTTGATCATCTGGAAGGAATAATTTTTCTCCAGAGGATGGAAACCAAAGATTTCTCTAAATTGCTATGGGAAGAGGAAAGAGATATTAGAAGAATCGATAAAAAGAAATAAATAACTCTTGAGTAAATAATTGAATCAACCCCAAAACGCCGCAGAACGCGGCGTTTTGGGGTTGACAAAAAAAGAA
>JAGGWD010000008.1 GCA_021157625.1 bacterium
ACCAAGATCTTTATTATAAAAATAAACCACTCCTGCAATCCCAAAAAAGAAAGCAGCATGGCCGGATGGAAAAGAACCAGTTTTGAAATAAGGAATAAGTAATTTTACATGATTTTCTACAAAAGGACGAGGCCTGTTCCAAAGAAACCGAATAAAGGCAGTGATAACCCTGGCACCAATACCACCCCAAAAAGCCCAAAATACCATAGAATGGTATTTTTTGAAATTCCATATCAAAAAAGCAATAAGGCAAAAAGCGACTATATAAGGAAAATACTCAGCAAAAAATATTCCCAGAGTGTCAAGCCACGCATTTCTTAACGCAAATCCGTTAATTTTTTGAAACAAAAAAGCATCCATTTAGATTTACTTAATTATATTAAATAAACTTTTCTTTGATATCGCTCCTTCTCTTATAATTTTTATTTCTTTCCCAGTCAAATCAACAACAGTTGAAGGTTTCTTTATTTTCAGATCGCCGGCATCCACTACAATATCAGGTTTGGTTTTTTGGTTTTCAAATTGATCAAGTATCTCTTTAATTTTTACTGGCTCAGGCCCGCCTGATAAATTCGCTGAAGTTCCTATAAGAGGTATATTCAAGATATCAAGCAGAAGATTAATTAATTTATAGTCAGGTATCCTTAATCCTATTGTTTTTTTTCCAGCAAAGAGAGTGCTGGGTAACAAAGAGTTTTTCTTTCGCATCAGGATAGCGGTAACTTTACCTGGCCATATTTTTTTTAGAATCTTTGTTTGTTTCTTGTCAATTAAAGCAACACGTTTTGCCATTTTGAGATCTTTCACAAAAACAGGAAGCGGTTTATTGCTCTGTCTCTTTTTTATCTTGATTATCTTTGCTATAGCCTTTTGATTTGTAGCATCAGCTGTCAATCCATATACCGTATCTGTAGGAACAACAGCAACCTTTCCCTTCTTTATCTCCTCTCCCAGATAATGAGCCATTTTCTGTAAGTTTTTGGGAGATAATTTTAAAACTCGCATATTTCAGTATACCATACTGGCTATCATTTCTTGAACTTCATTACTTTAAATTCGACATCGTTCTTTCCTCTTGCTTTCGTTGAATAATATTGGACAAGATCTTGAGCAAATTTCAATATTTCTGAAGCAATCTTTCCTTTGTCATAATTTCTCAATAAAGCAGTAGGGCCTGGATAATTTTCCATTTCAACCAAGATGTCTCTTTTCTGAGCTAATCTTTTTATTGCTTTATTTTCTTTTTCATCTCTGCCCACAACAATCAGTATCTTTTCCTTCCAGAAGTGGCGACCATATCTAAGCAAATAAATATCAGAATCGCTGGGTCTTGAGCATCTTTTAAATAATTCTTTTAATCTTTTTCCGAATTCTAAATCGGTTAGTAAACACCCACCAGCGGGAGCAGGATATTCTTTAATCTTGAACTTTTTTGCCAATTCTATTTGTCTTTTTCGCGACCTTCCAAAAATATCTAGAAGTTTTTCTCTTTTTACAAGCCCTCTTTGCTCAGGAATTGTTTGGGCAAGCAGTTTCGCAGAAAGGGGACGAAGAAGATAACCTGACAAAGACGATTCTCTCTCCAAAAGCAAAAGAGCTTTTTTGTTTTGGGACATTGGCCTTTCTCCAAGAACCTCTCCTGTAGCCACAAAGTCAAAACCTTCTTTCTTCATAATTCTTTTGGCGTATTTGAGCATTAAAAGATGGCAATCAATACAAGGATTCATTGATTGACCATATCCATATTTTGGAGATTGCACAACTTTTAGATGCTCTTTTGAAAAATCAACTACTTTCAATTTAATTCCCAATTCTCGTGCTGCTTTTTTTGCCTGCGAAGCATCAAAAAAATAACTCTCAAAAGTCAGTCCTTTGACTTCTATTCCTTGCTCTGCTAGAATTTTTGCTGCCAAAATAGAATCCAAACCTCCAGAAAAAAGCAATAGTGCTCTGGGCTTTCTAAGAGAGTTCTCTAATAAATTATCGAGTTCTTTTAAATTTTTAATGGAAAAATCTATATTCTTATCACCTTCGGACATGCTATTCCTTTTCTTTTCTCTGTTAATATGCACGGTTATTATTCTTTTAAATACTTTTTTTATACAAAAAAGAGCCTCTTGATTGTCATCCACAAAGAATATCTTTTTTTTCTTTAAAAAATTCTTTAAGATATTTCCCACCTCTTCTCTTTTTTGTCGATCGCTTGTGATAAATATTTTCTCAAAAAAATTAAAAATACCAGCATTTTTTATTTTATGCATTTGAAAATCTTTATTGCCAAAAGAAACAAGAAATAGATTAGCTCTCTCTGACCATTTCTTCAAAAAAGGATAGGTATCAGGATAAAGAAATTTCTTTCCTTCTTTGAACGCTTCTTTCAGAATTGCTCTTATCTCTTTCTCAGATAATGAGAAATATTTCTTGACCAAATAAATAAAGCGCTTTAGACTTAGGGCTCCTTGAACCTTTGATTCTCTATAAAGCTTCTGAAACCTTTTTCTTTCTATTTCTTTCTGTACAAATGCATTTTCAAGAGAAGAGAACACTTTCTTGGTAGAGATCAAGGTATCGTCCAGATCAAAAATTAAAACAATTCTTCTTTTATCTAATTTCTGTTTCATAAATAACTTCTTTTAGTAATTTTTCTTTACCAATATTTAAAATAGGAACTATCATCCAGAGAGTCAACACGGCTATTATAATAGAAATTATATACACCAAACCCTCTCTCAAGAATAATCCTAATAATAAGCTTACTACTGTCCCTAGACTTCCTATTCCCAAGAAAAACCCCCCAATAATCTCAAAATTTCTCTCAGAACCTACATCGCCTATAAGAGATATAGAAGCCGGAAGAACGAATGGAGCTCCAATAGATAAAAGAATAATCCCTAGCAAGATAGAAAAAAAGGAATTACCAAAATAAAGAGAAAGCATTCCTGAAATAAGAAAGAGATACCCTAAGATTATTATATTTTTTCTTCCTATAACATCAGAAAGTAGCCCCGCTGGAAAAGCAAGCAAAAAGGGAAAAATATAAAAAGGGGAAGTAATTATTCCTATCCAATGAGGGTCTAAAATAGATCTTATTTGAAAAGGTACTGTTCCTAATATAAGACCTAAGATAAAGCCCGAACAAAAATAAAACAAAGACAACCTTGGTAAAATTTTTGCTTTTCTTATTTTATTTAAAAAATCAATTAGCCGGAAATTAAAATATAACGCTTGTCTTTCTGGTTCTTTAAGCACAAGAAGCATCAAAAATCCCAAAAAAGGAAATACCGCATATAGAAATATCGACAATCCAAAAGAGAAACGAGAAAGAAGAAAAGAAAAAAACACTATTCCCAAAAAACTACCTAATCTTTGCAAGGAAACAAAAAAACCTGAATTTTTTCCGTAATTTTTTTTATTTGAGTTTCTAATTAAAAATGCTCTTTGTGCTGTCCATAAAAAAGCCGCTGAGACTCCTAAAAGAGCAGAAAAAGCATATAGAATCCAATAATGATAAGACAAGAGAGAAAAGACAAAAAAAGTATAAGTCAAAGAAGAGAAAGCCATGAGCTTTTTTAGAGAAAATTTTAGAGAAAGAAAAATAGCAAGGAATGAAAAAAGAAAAAGGAAGATATAAATTACCAAGAGAGAATAAAATCCTATATTTTTGAAACCTTTTTCAGAAAAGAACGTCGTGATGTACTGCTGAACACCATTATACCCAAAGAAAATCAAAAAAAACGAGAAAGCAAGTATTTTAATATCCTTTGAAATGTTTCCTTGCATGATCTTTTCATTTTATACCATTTTTTATTTTTTTATAAAAACACACATAGCCTCTTATAAAAAAACAGGATTTAAAAGAACAAATCCTGCTAAAATAAAAAAGGAGAAAAAGAAGAGAAATTATTCTGGCTGGTCTTGGAATACTTTTAGGCTTGGTATTCCTTCAATAGACGGTCTAGTTTCTCTAGTGCTTCTTGATTCTTTAGTATCTTGAATATCCGTGAAAAATCAAATTTTTTCTTTACCGGTGGTTCTGCAATCACTACATCGCTTATTTTTCCTTTTGAATAAAGCGTCACAGATGGCGAGCCAAAAAGATTTCTTGTCAACTCAGGATACTCATCTTGCCAGATGATAATAGCATCTCGTAGTGCCCTGGAAAGATGATCGGGACTGGTTACTATTATCACCGAATCGATGGAATTTTCATATAAAATCTTTCCAACATTCTGAAGATTCTCTCTTGTATTTTTTGAGCTTATCTCCAAGACTAAACGCCTCCAAATGATCTCTTTGATTGTCGAGGGAAAATATCCTTGAAATATAGGGAATACCGTGAAATCATAAAGTTCTTCTATTTTTTCATAAAGCAAATCTCTCATCACCTCTGCTTCCTTTTTTCCTTCTTTTTCTGTTCCACCAGTAATTATTAAGAGCTCTGCCTGATTCTCAAGAAAGATCTTCAGCCCAGTGACTATTCTTCCTGGTTTATCTGGAGGTATACCCCAGACAACTTCCTCAAAGTTCTCCTGATTAGGAGAGTATCCCAAGACCACAACAGCTCTCCTCAATTCCTAATTTTTTAAATGAGCAACCTCCTTCTTCTTTCTGTTGCTCTGAGGAAATGCCCTCAGAGCAACAATATTATAAAATAAAAAATGGAGAAAGTCAAGAATCTTTCTCCATAATACTGTGGGGATCAAGAACAAAAAGACCTATAGGATCTATGCTAATTTTTCTTTTTCTTCCGAAATTATCTGTTACTCTAAAGATTGCTTCGAAAAATTCTCCTTTACTCCAGACAGCATCAAACAACCAGATCATTGAATCAACTGATCCTTCTATTTCGGTATTCATTTCAGGTATTCTCTCTACTAAATAAAGCATTGCATTGAGGGCAAAAGTTGACAACCAATGGCTTCCTCCTACAACTGCAACTTTCTTCCTTGTGACCGGATTAGGCAAAAAAGCAAGGATTCCGTAATCAACAACCCATTCTACTCCTGTTGCTTCTGGCACAAAGATTTTGCTAAGATATTTTTTCTTCTTTAAAGAAGATAGCTCTTTCGCCTTACCATCTTTGCCTTTTGTAATCCAAGGAGAATCAAGATCAACTATCTTAAGAATCCAATGAGGTCTGTCAAGAGAAACTCTAAAATCTTCAACTTTTTGTTGCCAATATCTTTCCTTCTCAGACCAAAGAATATCTACAACTATAGGAACTCTTGCATTCTTGAGTATCTCTTCAAGGGTTACTTCATTGATCCTCTCTAAAGAGAAATCGTGCATTAAGAGCCTCGCTACGGGATTTGCAATACTTAACCCAGAAATATAAGATACTTCTGGCATGATTTTCTTTATCATCTCCGGAGAAGCTCTGTAAGGTATATCATATTCTTCTATTTCTACAGGATTGATTCCTCTTGCCCTATGAAGATAACATAACCCATTTTTATTCAGCAGAGTTCTATCACTCTCTCTAATAATCCTTCTGTCGTTCTTTCTTTTTGTCCCTCCAATTACTCCTACTCCTTTCTTGACTTCTTTCAAAATAGCATTTGCCATCCTTGCCGCTTTTTCTTTCTTTCCTAACTCCTTCATTAATTTTTCAGAGAACATATTTAAATAATAAAACAAAAAACCTAACTTGTCAAGGAAGCAGGGGTATTATGTATACAGGACAGAATTAAAATCAAAATGTTTCCTATGTTGATGAGGACTTTGATTTTTTTACATTTTTAAATTTACTAAAGAAAGTGATATTATCTTTGATATTTTTTAGGACGATGGAATGAGGGCCGATATTGCAATTCGAACCAATCAAAACTCCCGGCATCAGCGAAACATTAACTCCGATCTTTGTATCTTCTCCTATCACCGCACCAAATTTCTTGAGCCCAGTAGAGACCTTTTTGCCTTTCACCACTGATTTTATTTCTTCTCTATCAAGCCGAATATTTGCTGTAACTGTTCCTGCTCCAACCCGACAGCTTTTTCCAAACATTGAATCACCAAAATAACCTGAATGGGTATGACAACCTTCTTGAAAAATACATCTTGTTACTTCAGCTAATCCTCCAATCAAACAATTGGCTTCTAGATCAGTATAATCTCTTACTAAAGCATTATTTCCTATAACACACCCCTCTCCAATATAACAAGGACCTTTTATTATCGCACCCTCATAAATTCTTGTATTTCTACCGATATAAACCTTTCCTTCTATGATTACTCCTTTTGAAATTGTAGCGGATTTAGAAATTTTTCTTCTTAAATATTTATCCATCAAATACTTTTTGATTTCAAAAAGATGCCAAGGGTATTTAAGAGAAAACGTCTCTCTTTTGATTCTTATTACCCTTGCCCCTTTGTCTTCAATAAATAAATTAAGAGCATCCTCAAAATCATACATATGTCCCTTTACTTTCTGATAATAATCAAAAAATTCTCTGGAGAGAGCATATATCCCTAACACTCTTAAATTGGAAGGTTCTGAACCACAAACGGGTTTTTCTACTATTCTTAGCACTTTATCTCCTTTTACATCTAATATTCCAAACAAATGTGGAGTAGAAGTTTTGACACCAAAAAGAATTAAGGAATCTTTTCTAAATCTAATTTTTGCTTGCTCTATATAGTCTTTTACATCTATTCTCTCTGCGTTCAAAACAAAAAATTTCGAACCTAATAAATTTCTGGCTCGATAAAGAGCATCTCCCATCCCTTTGGGTTCTGGTTGAACAATGTATTTAATTTTTATTTTCCCAAAATTATATCCTGATAATTCCTTTTCTATTTCCTTTTTTTTGTCTTGAACAATAATTATTTCTCTTACACCTGCTTTCCTCATTCCATCTATTGTATACCAAATCAAAGGCTTTCCCATTATCTTAATGAGAGATTTATGTCTTTTATTTAAGGGCCAGAACCTTGAACTTGCTCCTGCTGCTAAAATTACAGCTTGCATAAACAAATTAGATTAAATTGATTAAGATATTTTTAAGCTTTTCCTTATCATGCACAATAATTCCTTCTTCAGAAATTAAGTTTTCTCCTATAAATTTTTCTTTTGGTAGAGAATTTTCAAAGGGTACTAGATCTAACAAAAACTTTCCTTTTTCCTTTGTCCTTTCTATTCTTTCTTTTGAAGGAAGAAAATTATTATAAATAACATAATCTAAATCACAACCAATATATTTTTCTATTTCTTTAGCAAAATCTTTAACAGAAAACCCTTGTGTTTCTCCTAATTTTGTCATCAAAGGACAAATAAATATCTTTTTTGACTTAGAGAAACTAAGGGTTTCTTTCATTCCTTTTGGCAAAAAACAAGGCAAAATACTAGAATACATATCTCCTGGCCCTATTAAAATAATATCCGCTCTCGCCACTTCATCTAAAGCCTTTTGATAAGCAGTAGCTTCAGGCCTTAAAAATATTCTTTTTATCGTTTTTGTCCTATCATGATTTTCTCCCATATCGATTTCATCTTCACCTTCAACTAATTCGCCATCTTCAAGTTCTGCCACCAACTGGACCTTCTCTAGGGTAGCCGGAAGTACTTTCCCCTTTACTCTTAAAAAGTCATGCAAAATCTCTAATGCTTTTTCAAATCCATAATTTTTCTCAAGACCAGCAATGAAAACATTGGCAAAATTATGCCCAAAATGACCAGGCGAGAACTCAATATCTTCAGCAAACCTAAAATCCCAGAGCTTTTTTTTCCATTCTTCTTCAGGCGGAAGATCAGCTAAAGCTATTAAGTGTCTTCTTATATCTCCTGGAGGAAGAACATCTAGTTCTTTTCTTAATGCCCCTGTAGATCCTCCATTGTCTACCATAGAAGTAATTCCTATCATCTCAAAACCTTCTTCTTTTAAAGGATTGAGAATAAGTTTAGGAACAACACTTCCTCCACCAAAAACTACAATTTTTTTGCTCATTTTTTGATCTACCAAATTGAGAAATATGTGGCAAATCTTGTTGATTTGTTAAGATTATTGCCTCAATTTAGAAATACATAAAGATAAAAAAATGTCAATTATAAAACTTCTATATCTTGAAATCTTTGATACCAGAGAGTTTTCTTCAAAAAGAAACTTTTTTCCAAACCCATAATTTCCTTTCCTAGCAAATTCATATAAATTTATTTAAATAATAGATAATTCCAATAATAAGTACCACTAAAAGAAGTGTCCTCAAAATAATTAGAGCTTTTAAAACTGCACGATTCTTCTCTGATCTCAATATCGCATGCCAATTCATTGTATTTGTAAAAAATACTGACTGCCAGCAGAATTTCAAGATCTCTGGTCTACTGAATTTTTCATATTCTCGAGGCCAGTTATATTTTATTTGGATAGCTCTTTTTACAAACTCTGTATTCTTTCTATAATCAAAACTCAAAAGAAAATCTACCTCAACTGCTCCCATTATTCTAGATTTGGTTTTGGCAATCTTTTTTATTTCTTTTCTAAATTCATCGAAAGTCAAAGACACTCCTTTTCCTATGGGCTTATCTAAAAAATACAAAAAAGACTCTATAGAATAGAGAACTGATTTATCAGCCATCTTCAGCGCTCTTTTTGGAAAAAACAAGGCTATTGTAGTAGAAAAAAGTGCGATCCAAAAAGGTACCAGGAGAGATTTTATTTTTTCCCACCAAGTCTTCTTAACTTGAATTATCTTTCTTATATCTCTTCCGTAAAGAACCTTTCCTTCATATTTCATTTTCAAGAAAAGCATACTCTGAGGAGCAATTAATTCTGCTCCAAGCAAAATTTCTTTCTTTTTTATCTTCCCACAAATCCAATCTATATCTTCTGGTCCAAAAACCTCAAAAGGAACATAAAGCCGCGTTTTTCTTAAAATTTTTTTTAAAGGATCTTTAGTATCACCAATAGAACATGCTTCTCTAAATCTGGTATCATACTTTTTATCTAGTTCCCAAAATATTTTTTCTGCTTCTTTGGAAATCTCTTCTACTTTTTGTTGAGATTTGCTTTGAATAATCAAATCTATATCACTTATTCCTCTCTTCCATTCTCCTCGAGCAGCGCTTCCAAAAAGCAAAACAAAATCAAGGTCTTTTCTAAATTTTCTTGCAAGTCGAGAAATAAACTCATCTAAAAATTTCTGAACTCTTTGTTGGTCATCCATTTCAAATTAATCTCCTTCAATGATGGAAAAGTTTTCTGTAATTAACTTTTCGTTGTACCTGATACCACGGTTTCTTTAACTGAAAAAAACCTTCTTCAAAAGTTTCTCTTCGTTTCTTGTAAAAGATACCAATGGGAATACGTGATTTTTGATCAAGAGAATAGTTCCATTCAAGAGCTTTTTGGAAAGCCAGATCAAAATTCCTGGGATTATATCTTTCCTTTTTTAGATCATAGATGCGCTTTGATAAATAAGGAGCTGTATTATGAAAGGTAATGCAAGGTTGAAGGATATCAACAAAAGAAAATCCTTTATGAACAATAGCTTCTTTTAGAATTCTTTTAAGATGTTGTTTGTGTGTTGCAGAACTTCTGGCAACAAAAGAAGCACCTGCTGCAAGAGCCAAAGTTATAGGATTAATAGGATTGGTCTTTTTTCCTTCTGGAGAAGAAGGGCCTTTATATTCTTTCTCGGTAGTAGGCGTCATTTGACCAGTAGTAAGAGCAAAAACCTGATTGTCATGAA
Source organism: bacterium (assembly GCA_021157625.1). Lineage (GTDB taxonomy): Bacteria > Patescibacteriota > Minisyncoccia > Minisyncoccales > JAGGXC01 > JAGGXC01. The sequence continues at coordinate 9,685 of JAGGWD010000008.1, forward strand.
CAAGCATTGTAATATCCGGATTAGTATTGCAGGCATGTAAAAAGTGAGCAATTCCTTCAGCAAAAGTATCCCCATCTCCACCAAATCCTACCACTGTCAATTCTGGATTCCCCAACTTTATACCTACAGCAGTAGGGATTACTCTTCCGTGAAGAGTATAGAATCCATTTAGATCAAGATAATCATATATCTTTCCATGACACCCTATCCCTGTAACAACAACCAGATTCTTTTTTTGTAGTTTTCTTTCTTTAATTAACTCTCTGATGGCTTCTTGAAATGCCCAAAGAATAACAAAATTAAAGCAACCTGGACACCATGTATTTTGAGCTTTTGTCTGAAGATTTAAATTTTTCATTTTATTTTTTTAATAATCTCGGAAGGATAAAAGGGTCTACCATTGTATTTCAGAATCTTTCTCTTTATAAGAATTCCTGTTTGTTCTCTTATAACCTTACCCAACAAACCTGTGGCGTTATTTTCTACCAGAAACACTCTTTTGGCTTTCTTTATTTCCCTTTCTACCTGAAGCCAAGGAAAAGGTTCTAAATAAATTATTTGTAAGAACCTGAAACCTTTTAACTTCTTCAATGAATCAATGATCGCTCCTTTTGTTGATCCCCAACTAACAATAAGATTTTCTCCTCTTCCATAAACTTTTATAGGATCCAGTCTGGCTATCTCTTTTCTTATAGATTCTATTTTTCTTAATCTTTTCTCTGTCATCTGAGAGACCTTAAATTCCTCTTCTGTAGTTATTCCTTCTTCATCATGCTCATAACCAGAAGCTCTTACTGTAGGTCCTATTCCCGGAACTGTTCGAGGGGAAACTCCATCTTTTGTGATTTTGTAACTCTTATAATCCGGAGAAGGATTCTTTATCAGAAAATCTCTTGATTGAACTCTTGGTTTTTCAATCTCATCAAAACTGAAGTGACTTTCCCCCAAATGTTTGTCTCCCAAAATAATAACAAGGGTTCTGTATTTTTGAGAGAGATAAAAAGCTTCTATTGTTCTCAGAAATGCTTCCTTGGCATCTCCTGGAGCGACTACAATTCTTGGAAACTCTCCGTGACCAATATTTAGAGCAAATTTTAAATCTCCTTGAGTAGTATAGGTAGGTACACCAGTTGAAGGACCAGTTCTTTGAGCCAGATATACCACTAAAGGAACTTCTGACATTCCTTGTAGACTACAGGCTTCTGCCATTAAACAAAAACCGCCGCCCGATGTCCCTACCATTGTTTTTGCTCCTGCAAAAGAAGCTCCCAGGGCAGCATTGATGACTGCTATCTCATTTTCTGGCTGAACTACCAGAATGTTATATTCTTTCTGCTTCCTGGCCAAGTAATGAAGCACTGGGGTGGCTGGTGTCATTGGATAGGCAAAATAAATATCAAGTCCTGCTGCAATAGCACCCAGACTTATTGCTTCATTTCCGGAAAAGAAATATTTTTTCTTTCTTTTTTTCCTAACTTTTTCTTGATGATGGAGCTTAATTCCATAAGCAAATTTAATACTTTTTGAAACAACATCTGCTTTTTTCCCAAACTCTCTTCTGATAACCCTCAATACATCTGCTAAAGGAAGCCCAAAGTAATGAGCAATATATCCTATCAATATGTTATTGCCAAAGATAGGAGGAAGTCTCATTGCAGAAAGTATCCTTTCCAAGTCAAGAGAGATCAATTTCTGAGACTTGAGCGCTTTTCCTCCTAAGATAAATCCTTGTTTTTTGAGATATTTTTTATGTTTGTTTATTGTATTTTGATCAAGCGCTACTATAATATCGTAATCTTTCTCAAAAGAAAAAACAGGCGAATCTGAAATGGCCAATACATTAAAATTATGACCTCCCCGAATTAGGGAAGGATAATCCCGATAATTAAAGACATAAAACCCAGCATTAGCAAAAATCTTTCCCAAAAGAGTAGAGGTCATTGCAATACCCTGACCTGCTTTTCCTCCAATTAATATTGTCTTTCTCATAAAGCAAGAAGAAAGCCTCAAGAAATTTATAATTTTACTCAGGTAAAACTCCTAGAGTGTTGTTGAAACGATTAATGTAATTGAAAAGTCCGATAACAGAGACAAGCTCAACAATCTGAGGCTCGCTTAATTTCTTTCTCAATCTTTCAAAAATCTCAGGATTGTCAACATGAGCATTATCTGTCACATCTCTTACTAATTCAAGAATATCTTTTTCTTTCTCGGGCAGATCTTTTCTTTCTTTTATTTTCTGAATCATTTCTTCGCTTGCTCCAAGTTTCTTGAGCATTTTTGTTGTTACATCCACACAAAAAGGACACTTTAATTGATTAGATACAGTATAAGCTATCTTCCATTTTAAAGAAGTCTCTATTTCGCCCTCGCCCATTACCGCCTTAAATAACTCCACAAACTCCTTCAATATCTCAGGTCGATGTGCCATTACTTTAACCCACTCAGGAACTTTTCCTGTATCTTTCTCAAACTTCTCATAAACAGAAATTATGGTTTCTTTTATTTGGTCTTTTTCTAAAGAAGAAATTAAAGCCATATCTTTTAAGTTAATTTTGCTAAATTAATGTTTCTTGATCTTTTTATTTTATCACAAATAAAGAAAAAATAAAAAAACTCCAAAAAAGAAAAGGGAATTGCGGAATTTTTACTCTACTGTCACTGATTTTGCTAAATTCCGAGGCTTATCAATATCTAGTCCTAATTCCAGTCCTAGATAGGCAGCGAATAGATGCAAAGGAATCACTGAAAGGATAGGTGTCAACATCTCTAAGGTCTTTGGAATATAAATCACATCGTCTACTAATTTCTTAATCTCTTCGTTGTTCTCTGTTGCTACTGCTAAAATCTTTCCATTTCTTGATTTGACTTCTTCTATAGCATTTCTCATCTTTTCATAAACAGAATCCGAAGGTGCAATACAAACAACGGGGAAGTCTTCATCTAACAAGGCAATTGGTCCATGTTTTATTTCTCCACCACAAACACCTTCCGCATGAACCTTCCAGGCAATTTCTTTTAGTTTTAGTGCACCCTCTAAAGCAATAGGATAGTTATATTTCCTACCCAAATAGATGAAGTTTTTGTATTCTGAGTATTTTTGAGCCAGTTCTTTTATATAATCAGCCTGCTCCAATACCCTCTTTGCAAGTTGAGGTAATTTGCTCAGTTCCTCTAAAATTCTTTTCCCTATCACCAAACTCATATCCTTTTTCCTTCCCAAAGACACTGTCAGCAAAGCAAGAATAGTTAATTGCGAAACAAAAGACTTGGTAGCTGCCACCCCAATTTCTAACCCTGCTCTGTTATAAACACCAGCATCAGTTTCTCTAGCAATAGAAGAACCCACTCTATTCACTAGTCCTAAAGTCAGCGTCCCTTTTCTTTTTGCTTCTCTTACTGCCTCAAGGGTATCCGCTGTTTCTCCTGATTGAGATATAGCCAAAAGAGCTGTCTTTTCATCAAGAAGAGGTTTGCGATATCGAAATTCAGAAGCAACTTCTACTTCTGTAGGAATCTTGGCATATTCTTCTAACATATATTCTCCTACCATTCCTGCATATCTGGCCGTTCCACATCCAGTTATAATCAACCTTTCTATTTTCTCCAATCTCTCCCATGCCTGATCCAATCCTCCAAGCACTGCCAAACCTCTTTCAATATCCATTCTCCCTCTAATTGCCTCTTGTATAACCGCGGGACTCTCAAATATCTCTTTGAGCATGAAATGAGAAAATCCTTCTTTCTGAGCCTCTTTAATCTCCCAATCAATTTGCTCTATTGGTTTTTCTTTAAGAATAAAATGATTCTGAGGAGTTACTACCGCTATCTCATTATCATCTAATGAGATAACTTGACGCGTGTAAGAGATTATTGCTGCAGGATCAGAGGCTATGAAATATTCACCATCTGATAATCCTACCAGCAATGGAGCTCCGAAGGTTGCAAGCACAATTTTATTTGGATCTTTTCTTGAAATAACCGCAATAGCATAGTTACCCTTAATCTCTTTCAAAGCTTCTCTTACTGCCTCTTCAAGATTGCCTTGAAAATACTTCTCAATAAGATGACAGAAAACTTCTGTATCTGTCTCAGAACTAAACTTATGTCCTTCTCCAATAAGTTTTTCTCTAAGTTGTTGATGGTTCTCTACAATTCCATTATGAACAAGGAAAATTTCTTTATTGCAATCAAAGTGAGGATGAGCATTTTGTTCATTAACCTCTCCTGTTGTTGCCCAACGAGTATGGCTTATTCCTAAATTACCCTGGCAACTAACCTTTAGAAGTTTTTCTTCCCATTCTGATATCTTTCCTACTTTCTTAAGTAAGAAATGAGAATCTCTATTAAGAACAAAAAAACCAAAACTATCATATCCGCGATACTCAAGCCTTCTCAGAGAAGAAACCAGAATAGGAAGAGCAGGTTTTTTTCCAATATATCCTACAATACCACACATAGCTAAATTACAAAATTAATAAGTTTTCCAGGAATAAATATGATCTTTTTGATCTCCTTACCATCTATCCAATTTTGTACTTTTTTTTGTTTTAATGCAAGCTTTTTTGCCTCTTCTTGGGAAATATCTCGATTAACCTCTATTTTATCCCTAACTTTTCCATTTATCTGAATCACAAGAGTTATTCTTTCTTCCTTTATCAGGTCTTTATTATATTGAGGCCATCTTTCTTCAAAAATGCTTTTTTTATGACCAATTCTCTCCCAAAGTTCCTCAGCAAGATGAGGAGCAAAAGGCGCGAGCAATAAAAGAAATCTCTCAATAGCTTCCTTGCCAATTTCTTTTTTATGCAATTGAGCAAAGTTAACAAACTCCATAAAAGCAGCTATTGCAGTGTTAAACTTTGCTTGTTCTATATCGTCACTAACTTTTTTGTTTAACTGATGAATCTTTTTCAAAACATCTGGGCTAGTTTTTTGATTGTTTTTGCACTCAATAATCAAGTTCCATACTTTTCTGAGAAATTTAAAAACACCATTAACACTCTCCGGATTCCAAGCAATAGCTTGATCAAAAGGTCCCATAAACATCTCATACACTCTTAATGTATCTGCTCCATATTTTTCTATTATCTCGTTGGGATTCACTACATTTCCTAATGATTTAGACATCTTTCTACCATCTTGAGCTAATACTATCCCATGGATAGTTCTCCTCTGATAAGGCTCAGGAGTAGGAGCTACTCCAATATCATAAAGAAATTTATAAATAAAACGGGAATATAACAAATGGAGGGTTATATGCTCGGGCCCTCCATCGTACCAATCAACAGGAAGCCAATATTTCAGTTTTTTGAAATCAGCTAACTCTTGACTATTGTTAGGATCACAATAACGCATGAAATACCAGTTAGACCCTGCCCAGTTTGGCATTGTATCAGTTTCTCTTTTTGCCGGAGCGCCGCATTTTGGACATTTCACATTAACCCATTCCTTAACTGCTGCCAAAGGTGATTCTCCTGTACCAGTGGGTTGATATTTCTCAACATAAGGAAGTTCTACAGGAAGATCTTCTTCTGGAACAGGAACTGCTCCACACTTCTCGCAATGAATAATGGGAATAGGCTCTCCCCAGTAATGCTGACGAGAAAAAATCCAATCTCTCAACTTATAATGAACGGCTTTTCTTCCTTTTTTCTCTTCTATGAGCCATTGGGTAATTTTTTCAATTGCCTCTTGGGAACTTAATCCAGAAAACTGACCAGAATTTACCAGAATTCCATATCCAACAAACGCTTCCTTTGAAATATCTCCTCCTTTAACTACTTCTTTTATCTTAAGACCATATTTTTTGGCAAATTCATAATCTCTTTTATCATGAGCAGGAACAACCATTACTGCACCTCCTCCATAGGTAGCAATAACATAATCTCCTATCCAAATAGGCACTTTCTCTCCATTGGCAGGATTTATACAAAAAGATCCAGTAAATACCCCTGTTTTTTCTTTCTCCAGCTTTGTCCGTTCAAATTCTGTTTTTTGTTTTGATTTTTCAATATATCTGTTTGCTTCTTCTAAATGATCAGGGGTAACCAGTTCTTTTACAAGAGGATACTCAGGTGCGACAACTACCGCACTTACCCCAAATAAGGTATCGGGTCGAGTGGTAAATACTTTTATTATTTTATCTGAACCTTCTACTTGAAAATCTATTTCTGTTCCATAACTCCTCCCAATCCACTCTATCTGTTGAGTCTTTACTTGCTCAATAAAATCCACTTTTTCTAAGTCTTCAATTAATCTATCTGCATATCTTGTAATTCTGAGCATCCATTGTTTCTTTTCTTTTCTTATAACCGGAGTGCCACATCGCTCACATTTTCCATCAATTACTTCTTCATAAGCAAGCCCGATTTTGCAAGAAGGACACCAATTGATAGGAATTTCTGCCTGATAGGCAAGTCCATGCTTAAAAAGCTGAAGAAATATCCACTGTGTCCATTTATAATACCTTGGATCAGTGGTATTGATTTCTCGCGACCAATCAAAAGACAGACCTAAACTTTTAATCTGACGTTTATAATTGGCAATATTTTTTTCTACAGTTTTTGAAGGATGAATTCCTTTCTTGATAGCATAATTTTCAGCAGGAAGACCAAAAGCGTCCCAGCCGATAGGGAATAACACATTGAACCCTTCCATTCTTCTCTTTCGGGCTACAATATCCATTGCTGTATATCCTCTGACGTGTCCTACATGAAGACCTTCACCAGAAGGATAAGGAAATTCAACCAAGATATATTGCTTTGGTTTTTTTGAAAAATCTTCTGCTTGGTATCTAGCTTCCTTTTCCCACCGTTCCTGCCATTTCTTTTCAATTTCATGGGGACTATATTGCATAGGCTTAATTTCTTAATTCTTACATAAAAAAAATTAGTTTTCAAGAAATAAAAAAACACACCAAAAAAATAAAAAAGGTGTGTTATTTTAATTAAGGATCTCTATTTCTTTCAAAACATTGTCTCTAACTACTATCCTTACCTTATCGCCTTCCTGAAGCAGAGCTATTTCTTTTATTGTTTCCTCATCAAGCTCTTCTATTCTGGCATACAAAGCAATACCTGTAACATTCTCTGTATTAAGCATAATTAACCATCTTGTGTTTCCATTCTCTACATAGTTACAAACTTTACTTATCAGACCTGTAATTTCTCTTTCTTGACCTGGAGTTAGATAACCCGATTGATTGACCGTTCCATTTTCCATAAAAGCTATAATATCTTTGTCTTCCTTGAAGTTATAGACCATACATGTCCGAGGATCTACAAAAGCAATATAAGAAATCCCACTACCATCTTCTGGCACTACCCTAACCTCCCAGAATAATTTTCCTCCAGGCGTAATTGGAATAGGTTCAACAGTGCTAAACAAAGACCAATCAACTAACGGATTAGATTTCCTGACATAGTCACATGCTTTCACGGGCCCTATTTCTTCTCCTCCAGAGTATTTTTTTACCTCTATTGCAACATTTTCATTTCTTGCATCTATCAGATAAATCCTGTAAATCCCGTAAGCCTCGCCCCATGGTTCAGCGCTTACAGTCCATTTAAACCCTTTTTCTGTCTTAAGCAAGAAAGGCTGTTTGTTTCCTTGCCCAGAAACATCTGTAATTTCAATTTCTTGTTCGTGGGAAAACCAAACATTAGTGATAGCATCCCACCACGAGTCTTTTGCTTTCCAGAATTTTTGGCTCTCAATATACTCCAATACCAATTTTTCAGGAAATATCTTTTGACCTTTTAAGATAGGACTTTCTCTTGCTTCTTCAGGACTAAGATCCTCTATATTGCCTTTGGCATCTATCAGAAACACTCCGCCCCAGGTAGGCACTCTATACCATATTGGAAAGGTAAACTCTGTTTTGTAACTGATATATGGAACTGCCAAGTAACACTGATCCGAAATTTCAGAATAGACCGGCATTGCTCTTTCGCACTCAATCCAATAATTTCTTTTAAAAATCTGCCAGTAAATGTCATCTTCTACTCCTTGATCTGGCGCATACTTGAAGGAGACCTTCTTCACAGTAACATTCTTTTCTGTGGTAGTCATATCAACAAAAGTCAGACCAACTGCCTTGATGTTGTAATAATTTACCCATCCATTAGGAACAAGAATATATCCCCAATATGGTTTTCCGTATATCATTACGACATCAGGAGGATTTTTAGGTCTATGCTGAGGGAACTGGCACGCATCTTTTGCATACCTATTTGCTACTTTCATCGGAATAATCCTCACAAAATCCTTGTCTATTGATGGCAATTCAGATATTTCTCTTATCTCAAGGTTTTCTGCTAAATAGCACTTTGTATAAGGACCTGCTAGCAATCCGAAAATAACCGAAAAAATAACCAAAGAGACAAAGAATGCTACTGCTCCAATCAAAACTGCTACATCAAAGAATTTTCTTTTTGCAATCGCACATCCTACTGTCACTCCTGCTATGATGGCAGAAATCACAATCGCTTCCAAAAACCACGGCCTTAAATAAAAAAACATTGCTATTCCATGAAACAAGGGGCTTGTTCTTAGCACAAAAATCGCAAACTCAATTACCAAAAGAACAAGCAAAAATAGTACTCCATAGATATCTTCTCTCCTCAGCAGCCATATCCCAAAGAAAGTACCTATCCAAGTGATAACAAAGAGTCCTGCTCCAATCAAAGCAAATAACTCTATTATTCCTTCTCCAGCCAGTAATGCTATGGTGAGCACTAAAAAGAAGGTCACTGGTGTTGCTATTATAATTCTTGCCTTCCACTTCTCCCACAATATTTTCTTTTCTTTCTTTTCTTTCTTTTCTTTCTTTTCTTCCATTTTCTTTATCACCTCCTTTTTTATTTTTCAAAGAGCTCATAGAGAAGATATTTCATCTTCTCTCCCTCCGGGCTCTATATTATACATATAATGTATATTTTGTCAATAAACTATATCGAAAATAATTCCCTCGCATTTTGGGTTGTGATTTCGGTTATCTTATTAAAATCTATCTTTTTAATACGGGATATCTCCTTGGCTATATATTTTGTATTCAACGGTGTATTTCTTTTGTTTTGAAAAGGAGGAGGTGCAAGATAGGGGGAATCAGTTTCAAGTAAAATTTTATTCAGAGGAGTAATCTTTATAATTTCCTTAAAATCAACTCCCGGTATTTCTTTGAAAATTATTCCATTAAATCCAATATAGAATCCAAAATTTAGATATTTTTTTAAATCTTGTTTGCCTCCTACAAAACTATGAGCCACGGCTCGCGATGGTCTAAGATCAGGATTTTCTAAAAGAATACTTATAAGATCTTTATGAGCCATTCTGCAATGAAAAATGACAGGTAACCCTAATTCCTTTGCCAATCTTAACTGGGACAAAAGGGCATTTTTTTGCTTTTCCTTAAATAGCTCTTGTTTCTTTTTAGTTTTTGGTTTCCAATAATAATCAAGACCTATCTCTCCAATAGCCACTACTTTCTTTGAGCGAGCTAGCTTTTTATACTTATTGTAATCAAAATTTTCCTCTCTGCTTTTAAATTCTATTTCTTCTTTATCGATTTTCATTTTCACCAAACCTGTATCTAAATGTATAGGATGAAGACCTATTGCTGCCCAAACACCTTTTTCATATTCTTGCGCAATTTCTACAGCTCTTTTGGAAGTTTCATATTTTGTTCCTACGTTAATCATCCAAATGTTTTCTTGAAGACAACGTTCAATCACTTCCTGATAATCGTTCAAGAAAGCATTAAAATTAAGATGGGCATGGGAATCGATTATCATAGGGCATTAAAATACCTAGCTTATCTAAGCTAGGCTATTTTATTTTGGCTCACCAGAAACCTTTCCACGTATTTGCTAACCAAAACAGAATATAGCGTAGGGGTACCATAACACCAATGATTGACTCTTTCTTTAAAGCTTTCTCTTCTTGAATAAATTTTACTCCTGATCTATCCTCCTGAGAGAACTCCAATTTTATATTCTTCTTTAGCCAATCCAGAAACGAATCTGCCTCGCTTCTCTTGAGTACGCTAATATTTCTTAGCTTTTCTTTCATTTTCTCTTTGTCTTTCTCGTCGCAATTTACCAAAAACCGTTCAAATAGCTCAAACTCTTCCAGAAAAAAATGGGGATCTCTTCCAATTATTTCTTTTCTAGGTAGAACTATTCTTATTATTTCAATCCCTCCCTTTTAGTGTATCAAATTTAGTGTAGCAAATAAACAGACTTTGTCAACAAACAAACAAAGCAGCTATAAGCTGCTATCTAATCTATTATAAAAAAATAAAAAGGGGGAGAGAAAAAGTCTAAATCTAAATTGTTTCGATCTTCTCTACAATTTTTACGTCTCTCACTGGATCAATCTTTAATAACTTTTCTCTGATCCATGCCAAAATAGTATTGTATCTTGAAATCAAGACGCTTACTGTAGCAGGGCTCTTTGGTTCTTCTTTCTCAAGAATCATTTCTATAAACTCATCGATGTTGTTATCAACTATTCTATTCAGTTCTTGAGTATCCTCTGTAATCTCGATCACTATCTGCTCAAGATCTTCGTATCTTGCTCCCAAGGGATATACATTTCTCACTCCTGGGATTCTTCCAATCTCTTGATACAGGTCTTTTGCCCTTCTTCTTCTGTTGGTTGCCGAAAGCCATATCAGCGCTTTACACACCAAAAACACCTCCTTCTTCTCTTCTTTTCTCCTCTCATCTTCTCCCTCTTTTTAAGGAGCTATTATAACATAACATATTTTTGGATTTTTTGCAACCCCTCACTAATCAAAAACGTTTTCTTCTGACGGAAAACGGGAAGCAAAAACCTCTTCTTTTTTTTCTTCAAGAAAATCTTTAATAAACTCAAACAAAATCGCTATCAAAGGAACTAATAAAATTGCTCCCAACACCCCCCAAAGTTTTCCGCCAATAAAGAGAGCAATTAAAACCAAAACAGGAGGTACTCTGATAATTTTCTGAGCCAGAATAGGAAGAACAACAGTATTTTCAATAAGTTGGATCACACCAAAAGCAATAATTACAAAAATTCCCTTTACTATACTTTCTACTGAAACAACAGCAAATATCAAAACTGAAGCTACTATTGGTCCAAGAATAGGAACAAAATCAAACACTCCACCAATGGCAGATAGTAGTATAGGATATCCTACATCTAGAGCTTTAAAAATTATATAAGAACTAAAGCCTACAAAAATCACACCAATAATTCTCATCAGAAACCAGCCTGTTACCTTTTGCTTAGATCTTCTCCAGAGCCCTAACAGATACTCCTCGTATCTTTTAGGAAAAAAAATTATTAAACCTTTTTCCATCAAGCCTTTTTCAAGCGAGAGAAAAAAGGAAAGACTGATAGTGAAAAAGGTTGCAAGGATACCTCCAAACAGAGTAACTATAGTGCTAAATGCATTTCTGCTCATTTCCTGAAAATATTGTTCTATATTTTCTAGCATACTCTCAAAATCTCCCAAAGCCTCTAACCCAACTTTTTCAAGAAAGGGAGAAATTTCCGCAAGATATTCCTTCAATTGGTTAGGAAATACCTCAGAGAAATGTTGAATTTCAGAAATGAAAAACGGGATAGCCAAATACAAAAGATACCCAAAGAGTCCAAAAATAAGAAGATATACAATAACTACCGCTACTGTATGAGGAACCTTTCTTCTAGAAAAAAGAATAACAAGAGGTTCCATCAAAATAGAAATAACCAAACCAAAAATAAACCAAATAATAAGGTCTCTAATTAGATAAAGAAAGTACAGACAAATAACCGTAACAAAAACTTTGAAAATTGTTCCCCACGAAACATCTAAGATGTTTTTTCTCTCCATTTTTAAATCTTAAGTAGTTTATTTAATTTAGTTTTATTCCTCCACGGCCCAATAATGGCTAAATTTAATTTATTTGGCTGGAACATTTCCTTTGCGGCTCGATAGATGTCTTCTCGGGTAACTGCATCAATTTTTGCTATTTTTTCCTCTGGCGTAAGAATCCTCTGGGTTAACAATTCCTGATCAGCATAAAAAGAAGCCTGTGCATCTGAGGACTCAAGGGAAAGCACCAAAGACCCCCTTAGATTATCTTTGGCTTTTTTAAGTTCTGAAGCGGTAATTTTGCTTTCTTTAAGCCTTCTGTATTCTCTTAGTATTATTTTTATAGCTTCCTGGAAGTTTTTATTATCTACTCCTGCAAAAGTCACCAGATATCCCGTATCAGTAGTACTCTCAGAAACAGTCCTGATATAATAAGCCAATCCTTTCTTTTCTCTAACGGAAATAAAAAGACGAGAGCTCATAAATCCACCTAAAATCTTGGCAAGGATTATCTGAGAAAATCGTTGAGGATGAAACAAATCATATCCTCTCACTCCTAAAGCAATATGGGTCTGATCAGTTTCTTTGAAATAGAGAAGGCTTTTTGGCTTTTTCTGAACTTCAATAACTTTTTGTTTGTCACAAGGAGCAGTAGTGTTGATTTTTCTGAAATACCTCTCAACTTTTTTCTCAACAACCTCTG
>JAGGWD010000009.1 GCA_021157625.1 bacterium
TTCATTATCTTATATCCTATGTATTAACTATATACCATATTAGCAAACTTTCTTTTCATTGTCAATATAGATAAACCGCAAATCAAATAAAAAATAACTTTAACAAAGTTCGGCTAAAAATAAATTATCCACTCCGACTTTTTGAGGCATTCGTGGGGGCATTCTTCTTTTGGAAGGTCGTGGAGGGTGAATGGTTTCATAGGTTTTCTAAAATTTTTCTTTTTAATGTTGAGAGTTGGTGGTTTAAAAAATTGAATTTCAGTAATGAAAAAATTTAAAAAATTTATCAGTTTTTTAAAAGCATTTAAAAAATCCTTAGCATACCATTCGGGCAGATTTCACAAATCAACAAAAGTCTGGCAATCAGGAGTTAACGTACTGAAGTCTTTAAGCCAATAATCGGCTTTTAGGACAATTAAATTTTGATATCCTTTTTGATAAAGAAATCTTTTCTCTTATCTTGAAACCTCTTTTTCTCTCAATAGCTTCAACGCTCCTAGGTACTCTTAAAGCATTAAAAAAAACAGCACTCAAAGAGAAACCATATTTTTGAGCCAATTCTTTTGGGTGAACTCAAGTTTTTTATTTTCTGTGGCTTGAAATAAGATTTCTCCCCAGATAACTTCCTTTTTGGTCATATCGTTTCGATTTTCTTAATCAAAAAGTAGCCTTATTTCTATAATATTCGAAACAAGATATTTATCAAGAACAAAGATTCTAATATTAAGAGCCCTGATTTTGATTTAGTCTTTCAATTTTAGACAGATTCTACTAACCTTAATAAAAAATAAATGGCGGCGTATATCGAAGAAGCTGGAACGAATTTTTCCCTCACCGCGCTCCGCGTGGACTTATCACAGATTCGCCCCGCCTGCCTGACGGCAGGCGGGGCATCTGTCTTATCTGAAAGCCAGGAAAGTTCAAATCCTATTAATAAAGAAGAGTTCTTATCCCAATCTTTGGCTCGCTCGATGGGACGATTTTCGAACTTTGAAATGGATAGATTCGATTAAATGTCCTGAGCTTCTGATGGAACAAATCAAAGGATTAATACAATTTACCGTATCTTAAGCTTTATAGTATTCAAAACCTCAATAAGTCTTATTAAAATTATAACAAAAGAAGGAACAAAAAATGGATGCCTTAGACGAGTAGTGCAGAATATTATGTTAAAAAACCTCAAGGTTTTTTAACAGGTCTCCCTTCAAAGAAGAGAGTAGCAACTAATTTACCTGAGACTGGTTTCCAAGAATTGCCAGAAAGTTTAAAAGCTCGTAAATCTTTAGTTCGAACTTTAAAGATATCTCCTTCCCATTTAATGAAGACCTCTTTGCCTAAAAGTTCTTCAAATTTTTTGGATACATCTTTCATACACTCTTATATTAACATAATAAGTAGAAATTTAAGAGTAGATATCGGGATCAATTTTAGGTTCTTTTCTGTTTTCTTCTTCCATTCGGTAAAGCCAAAAAAAGAATTTTTTAAGAATACGATAGAGAATATAGACAATCCAGAAAAAAATAAAGAAATGAATTAACATTGTTAAAGCCTCTGATCTAGATGCTGGAAAATCTTCATCAAAATATGCTTGAGTAGCAAGACTCCAAGAAACTATAAAAAAATACTACAGAAAGTTCAAGAATTTTTTTGAGAAATTTCTTCATAAGCCTTATTAATAATATTTTCTACATTCTTTCTTCAAATCAATTAAGGGGTCTCTTGTTTCTTTTGAAGTTTTACAATAACTACAGCAGAAATCGTTAAAAGAGAAATTGTCATAAGAGAATTTTGAGGACAATCAGATGAAGATAATGATCACCGCATTTATAAAAGAATTGACAACTATCATAGCAAACCAGGTTAGAACAATCCATAATAAAATTTTTTAATTTTTTCTTTTATAGATTTAATATTCACCTCACCCCGCTACTCACTATTTTTCTAACAAAACTACATGAAAAGCCACAGTATCGTTTCTCTTTAATTTAATATTTTTAACCACTATACATAAATTTGTATTTTAGAGAAATAATTACTTCGCTGTTTTAATTCAGAAGTTCGCTTTTTGAATACACTGGGAATCAATATAAATTTCTCCATCAATAGAATTGAAAAAATATCCTGGATAATAGATCGATGGAGAACACCAAGAAACTACTTTCTGAGTACAATTACTATCCCAATACTCGTTATAGCCATCGTAATATGTATCAGAATAATGAGGAGAAGGTCTACAAAATCTTGCCTTTGATATACAACGAGAGTCGTAATAATACTCAAACGCGTCGTCATAAAAATAGCCTGGATAATCATCTGATTTATAACAGCCAATTGTTACTTCTTGAGAGCAATTGCTATCCCAATATAATTTAGTTTTTACTTGGGGGTTAACATAAAATCCCTTATATGGAACGCAATAGACAATATGGTTACATTGACTATCAGAATAAAATTTTTCACCATCGGAATAATAACCAGGTAAATCTGATAAAGCATAACAAGGTTTTACGTACCCAGGATATTTATAATAAACGCTTCCATCCCATACTCTTATTATTTTGGCTTTTTCATGTAAATAATCATCTGGTAGTTCTCCTATCTGCCACCCTTTTCCAGTAGTTTCATAATAATAATACCAATCGTCCTCTATTGGATAATAATAACTGATTGTTCATGGACCATGTTAATTCCTACTCCCATATGATCATGAAATTCAACCAATACAGTTCCTATACCTGCAGCTTCTACAAGTGAGGCCAATAAATATGAAGTATCTTCGCAATCACCATTTCTTTCAACAAAAGTTTCCACTGGATATTTAGGATATTCATCGAAATGCGTGTAATAATCTTCTACATATGGTAATCCTTGAACAAAAGCTAGTAAGAACTTGCCAAAGTGATAGTTGTGTTCATCAGCCTTCTTCTTAAGAAATTGAGCTACATCTTTAATAAATGGGTCATTTGGGGTTATATATTCGGCCCCGTGAGGACTTCGTGGTTTTCTTTTGTAATATTCATACCAATCTTCGTGAATAGAAGTTTTAAAGGTGATTTTTGTTCCTTCGTAATTCCACTCAAATTCTTGAGCAATATATCTTCCACCGCCGGCTGGATGTAGATCCTCATTGTCTTTTATCCCATCATCATCAGAGTCAGTATCCCAATCGGAAGTTCCTAATTCCAATTCTCTCCTGTAAGTTAGACCGTCTCCATCATGATCGGCACTCATCATTCTTTCCTTTGCTTCTTTTTCAGCTAATTCTAATTCTTTTTCCTTTCTCCGCATTTCTTCTTGAGATCGTCTAATCGCTTCTTCTTGAGCTTTTTGTTCCGCCTTTTCCTTAGCTGACTCAGTCTCCCTAAGTTGTTCTTCAACTATTTTCCTTTTTGCTTCTTCTATTTTGGTTTGAGCTTTTTGATAATAAAAAGAGTTCTCGGAAAGCTTCGAAAACAAATTTATGGCTTCTTGATAATTTCTTTCATCGATTTTTGCCAAAGCTTGAGTAAATTTTAATTTGTCTTCGAGATTTCTTTTATTTACTTCTATCTCGTCATTTATCTCTTGTCTCTTTAATCCTAAATTTTTAACAACTAAATTATTTCGAATGGTCTCTAATTTTTTTATTGCTTCATCGTACTTTTCTTCTCCCGCTAATTGCTTGGCTTCCTTTATCAATTTAGAAGTTTTATAGTATTCAAAACCGCAATAAATCCCTACCGAGATTACAGTAATCGAAACAATAATTGCTATCAATAACGGAATTTGGATAAAAGCTTTTTGAGTTTTAATTCTGGGATTATACATAAATTATTTATCAATCCCTTTTTCTCTTAGACATTGTTTATAAGCATAATCATAATCATCTTTTAAAAACATACCTTTCTCTACAGCTTCCTTATATTCATAGCCACCAGCCATTTCAGATTTGTTTTTTAATATTTCTTTGGCTTTCTCAGTAGCAATTCTATGACAGTTAGAATAAATTATTGAAGGACGAATTTGAAACCAATAAAATAATACAGCTCCAATCAAAATTATTATTGCAATGACTTTCCATTGATTTATTAAATTTAATTTTTTCTTAATTTGTTCTTTCATAGATTAACTTCTTCCAAAGACAAATTCAAGAATAATAGTGGCGAAAAATAAAACTAAGAAAGTATTAAGAACTAAGTAAAACATAAACTCACCGGTTTTTAAATCAGCGTTAATATCTCTCATGTTTTGAAATTGAATAATAAGCGTTGGAAACAACGCTGTCCCTAAATATGCAAATAATTTCCCAACGCCACTTGGAATGCTAGCAAAATCAAAGAGCAAGCTCACTGTTACAACTACAGCACAACCTATTGCTATTTCCCACCAATTTTCCATAAAATTATTCTTTATATTTCTATATTTCTATATTTCTTCACTAAGAAAGCGTAAGGGAATCAAAGCGAAAATTATCATTAAAAAGAATAATGCTGTATATCCTATATCTATATCAAAAAACCATGTAATAAACAGCGAGACGAATCCTAACTGTGCAAAGATTAAACCTAAATGAGTTCCTACTGCATCGGGAGGTTCAGATTTAGCCATATATCCTAAAGGAGCCATAATGACTGAATAAATCCAAATTAACAAGGGAATGAAACTTACATTGGCTACTTCTTTTATAAAAAGATTAAAAACCATTACTATCCATATTGCAATTAAAAAATTGGTATAGATTAAATTGATAAAGCCACCGACATATAATAATATTTTATGCTTTTTCTCAGCAGCGTAAGCTAATATAGGAACAGCAATAAAAAAGGAGGGTAACAAGACAATAGAAAAACCGAAAGGCATCACAACAGCCATCAATATACCAATCCCTATTAAATGCCATTGTCCCAGTATAGCAAGCCAAACACCAGAAATGATACCAGAGAAGAAATTAAAAATAACAAGAGCCATCAAGACTATATAAAAAATTGACTCTATAGCTTTTGTGATGTGAAATTTTATCTTATTTTCTTTCATAAATTTACTTAACCTTGCATCCGTTTTTCCTCCTTTAAGTGATCCTACAAATCGTTGCTTATTTCTAGTAATTTTATCGTAAATAATTGCATCGTTTTCCCTTCTTTTCATTTCTTCTTTAAATTTCTTTCTTTTTCTTTCATTTTTTTTATTTTATACCGTAAGACTTGCTAGAAAATTACTTCAAATTTGTATGTTTTTCTGTTGCTATTTATTATGCTTGAATCTACTGAAAAAGCAGTGAGTTTCTTTACAAAATCTGATATTTTTATTTTATTTCTTATAGATTTATAGAATATTCGACGAGGTTACATTTTTTCGATTTTATCACAGAAAAATTACTTTCGATTTTTCATCTTTAAAAACTAAATCTTTCCCGCTTTAATTTCTTTTCTTATAAAAGCATTAAAAGTTGAGAATTTTTTAAGCTCAACTTGAATTTTTTCAGGATCATCGTTGGTTCTTTTTTTAATATAACGATTAACTCTATCTTTTAATTCCACCGGTAATGGAAAATCTTCTCTTTTAAGTTCGATTGGTGATTGTTTAGGTTTTACATTCGGATCGCCATCAGTATATATTGGATGAGCTTTCCAAATAGCTTTTCCAGCCTCTTCAGCAGTTTTACCGCTTTTTATTTGATTTATGAAGAATGTCAAACGATAAAAATCGTCAACGCCTAGCATCATCTGTCTTTCGACGTCGTTTAAATTCCACCACCATCTTATATCTTCTTCTCTTACGCCCTCTTTTATTTTTTGAGGTAATGTTTTTCTTACCATCTCTGCTTTTCTCTCTACTATAGAATTTTCTGGTTTTTGCCTCCCTAATAAGATATCACCGAAATTAGGTGGTAGATTATAAGTACCCTCTCTTTTAGATTTTTCAATGGCTTGATCAAGTATCTTCTTAGCTATATCATGTGCATTTGGAATACCATTCATAGTAAATAAACGAGAATATAGTTCTAATAAGGCTTTTTCTTTCTCGTTGTAATGACTAAAAAATTTCATATATTTTTTGTTAATTTTATTACGACCTCCTAAACTTAATAATGATGGCTATAAAAAATATTGCGACTATTGCATCAATGAAAAGCCAAGTTGTTTTTTCTCTAAGATAAATCGGGAAAACCGGATTGAAAAGAACAGCAATACCAACCAAGGACCAAAATCAAAAATTAAGTTTATCGACCACTGAATAAAGATAATATGCATAATATATAGCTATAGCTGTCACAACTACTCGTAGAAATGTGTAATAACTATAAGGCCAATTTAAAAAGCTCAATATTAAAAAGATTGAAGCAATTATTGAGGGGAATATATTGAACATGATTTTTTTATTTTCTTTCATAATATATTTTTCTAATCTTAAACTACCTTCCCGTAATAAATCCGTATTACGCTGTTTTACATCTAGGGTATTAATTTCTTTTATCTCGCCGACCAAAGAATAAATATAGTTTTTATATTCAACCACATCATGTCCTATAATGGTGTTAATTTTATATTTATATTGTCTAATATGATCTTCTGTATATTCCTTTACCCTATCTAAGTGTTCCCCGATTTCTGTAAGATTAGCGTGTTTGCTTTTACGTAAAAAACGAGTAAGCGATAAGCATTACCCGTTAAACGGAGCTCTTTGCCATTCTCATCAAATACTTTTTTACTTCTCGTGTCTAAAGTAAAATATTGATGTTTATAAACCATTAAAGAATGTAAAGAGTATCTTTTTTAATGATAACCTAATTTTTTAAAAGGTGCAAGAAAACAAAAGGCGAAGTCGATAAGATTTCGCCAAAAAAGAGTTCGAGCATAGATCCAGTGCTCCGGGGGCAGGACTCGAACCTGCAACCTGGGGCTTAACAGGCCCTCGCGCTACCATTGCGCCACCCCGGAATGGTATTTTATATATTCTAAGAATTTCCTGAAAAAAATCAATTAATATCCTTCTAATTTTTTTATGGCCCGGTGTCGTCTTATCTTCTCTAAAGCTTTTGCTTCAATCTGACGAATTCTCTCTCTTGTTACTCCAAAAACTTTTCCTACCTCCTCGAGGGTATGATTCACTCCATCCTTTAAGCCAAATCTCATTGATAATATCTTTTGTTCTCTGGGAGTTAAATCAACAAGGATTTCTTTTAATCGTTCTCTTAAAAGTGAAAGAGCTGCTTTTGAAGAAGGAGGTGGAGTTTTTTCATCTTTTACAAATTCAAGCAAAACACTATCTCCTTCATCCTTGCCTACAGGAGTTTCAAGAGAAACGGTCTTTTGAGATATTTTCATAATATGACGGACCTTATCCACATCCAATCCCATCTCTGCAGCAATCTCTTCAGGCAATGGCTCTCTTCCCAACGTCAAAGCAAGTTGACGTCTGACTTTCACATACTTGGAGATAGTTTCTACCATATGGACAGGAATACGGATAGTTCTTGCCTGATCCGCCAAAGCACGAGTTATTGCTTGTCTAATCCACCAGGTAGCATAGGTAGAAAATTTATACCCCTTTCGCCAATCAAATTTCTCTACTGCCCGGAACAAACCTAAATTTCCCTCCTGAATTAAATCAAGCAAAGTCAGATGAGGAGAACGACCAACATATTTTTTAGCAATCGAGACTACCAAGCGAAGATTTGCTTGCGCAAGTTTTTTCTTTGCTTCCTCGTCACCCTTTTCAATTCTTTTAGCTAATTCCTTCTCCTCCTTGGCTGAAAGAAAAGGCGTCTTTCCTATTTCTTTAAGATACATTTGCACCAGGTCTACTTTTTCTTCCTGCGATGGCTTGCCCTTGAGACCTTTCACTTCAAGAAATTCCTTTGCTTGTTTTAACTCTATGCCATTTTTTTCAAGTTCACGGTAAAGATTTTCCAACCCCACAAGATCCTGTTCCATATCAGGAAAATAATAAAGAAGCTCAGAATATGTAACAAAACCTCGCGATCTTCCCTTTTCTATTAATTCTTTAACTTTTTCTGGAGGAAAAATCTCCTTTTTTCTTCTGGCTGGGGTTTTCTTTTTTATCTTGGTAGCTTTTTTCTTCTCTGATTTCTTGACTTTCTTTGACTTCTTCTGTTTTTTGGAAGCCTTCTTGGAAACCAATCTTTTCTTGGCCTTCTTTTTTGAAGACACTTTTTTGCTTTTCTTTCTTTTTTTCTTTGACTTTTTGCTTGAGACTTTTGATTTATTTTTTTTGGTTCTTTGAACCATATTGTTATTTTTGGGCTAATTGCTGAGTAAGTTGATGAAATTCTTTCATCAATTCTTCTGTTTTTTTATAATCTTTCATTTCTTCGGCTTTCTTTATCTTCTGGGAAATCTCAGCCAATTTTTCCTTTATCCTAATTTCTCGAAGTTCTTTCAAACATACACGGATCTCTTGAGAAGCGTTTATATCTGTTTCTCCTTTAACTTCTCTTTCCAGAATTAAGGAAGCAACAAACTCAAAATCCTCAGGAGAGAGAGCTTTTTGAAAAACAAGAAATCTCTGAGAATAATTCTCAAAATCTTCTTTGCTTCCAAAGACCTCTTTGAGTTTTGAAATAATCCTTGCTGTTCTCTCATCTAAAAATAGGAGGTCTTGATCGCTAATGATCTGATGAAGAGCAGGATTTCTGGCAATTAACGAAAGTACCTGTTCTTCTAATCTTTCTTTGCGAGACTTTGAAGGTCCTGAAATTAAATCATCTTCTTGTTCGAAAACTCTTTCCTTATCTTCTATCTCGATTTTCTTGAGTTCTTGTTCTATATCCTCTTCTTTTACATCTAACTCTGAAGCCAGTTTCTGAATCCAGTGTGATTGAACTATCTTGTTAGGGATTTTTTTAATAACAGGCAGAATTATTTTGGAAATTTCCTTTTTTCCTTCCGGGGTATTTTTGTTGTGTTTTGAAAAAGCGCTATCAAAATAGAAATCCAGTATGGATTTTGCTTCTCTTACTAATTTCTCCCAAAGCCCAGGATCTTGAGAAATAACATCAGCAGGATCCTTGCCTTCGGGCATAGTGATTACCTTTATGTTAAAATCCATACCCTGAGCCAGTTCTATTCCTCTCTTTGTAGCCGAATCACCTGCAACATCCATATCAAAAGCAGTAACCAAGTTCTCAGTATAACGCTTAAGAATCCTCAATTGCCAAGGGGTCAGGGCTGTACCAGAAACTGCTACTGTGTTTTCAAACCCTGCTTGATGAGCCATAATACAATCAGTATATCCTTCCACCAGGATACAAAAATCTTTTCTGTGCAATTCCAACTTTGCCTTGTGCAGACCATACAATACTCTGCTTTTGTCATAAAGCAGGGTTGCAGGAGTATTGAGATATTTGGCAATTTCTTTTTCTGCCTTAGGACCAAAGATTCTGCCACCAAATCCAATAACTTGAGAGTTTGAGTCAAAAATAGGAAAAATAATCCGGCTCCTGAAACGATCAAAATATCTTCCTTCCTCATTCCTGACCCCTAGTCCTGCTTTTTTGATCTCTTCTATCTTATAACCTTTGGAGAGTAGAAATTCACTCAAAGCATTTGACTTATCAGGAGCATACCCCAATCTCCATTCTTTTATTGATTTCTCGTTTATCTTCCTTGACAAAAGATACTCCTTTGCTGCCTGTCCGGTTTTGCTTGCATGAAGTTGCTTTTCAAAAAACTTACAAGCAAGTTCGCAGATCTCATAAAGACGTTGCCTTTCCGATTTCAGTCCTGGTTTTATTGGTTTCAGCTGAACTCCTGCTCTCTGGGCTAGGAGTTTAAGAGCATCCGGAAATTCTACCCCTTCAATCATCATTATAAATTTAAAGATATCTCCTGCCACTCCACATCCAAAACATTTAAAAATCTGAAGTCTGGGCGAGACAAAAAATGAAGCTTTTTTCTCAGAATGAAAAGGACAACGTGCTCTATAATTTGCTCCACATTTCTCAAGTTTGACATATGAAGATACCACCTCTACTATGTCGAGACGAGCCTTGATTTCCTCGATTGGGGAATTTAGCATTGTTTTTGTGGTGCAAATTAGTTATGATAAATATAATCACTGAAATACACAGAGTAGTTTTAATTATACTTAATTTATGAGAATTGCTCAAGTGGCACCACTATGGATCCCTGTTCCGCCCTACAACTATGGCGGAACCGAATTAATTGTATCTTGGCTCACAGAAGAACTAGTTAGAAGAGGACACGAGGTTACTCTTTTTGCTTCTGGAGATTCAAAAACTTCAGCAAGGTTAATTCCTATATGGCATAAAAGTTTATGGCGTGCTCATCTGCGCACCCCTCATGCTGTCTATTCGCTCTTGTATAAAAAAATTCTGGAAATGCAAGATGAATTTGACATTATTCACGATCACTGTGAATTTTATACTGCCCATTTAAGCGATCTACTAAAACCTCCAGTAATAAGTACTATCCATCATCCTATATATGAAGAGATGATAGTTTTGTTCAAGAAATTTCCGAAAATAAACTATGTAACGATTTCCAAAAATCAAAAAAGATCAGCTCCTGGTATCAACATCGTAAAGACGATATACCATGGTTTGCCTATAGAACAATATCCTTTCAATCCCCAACCAAAAAACTATCTTCTGTGGCTCTCAAAAATCACGCCTGAAAAAGGACCAGCTGAGGCAATTGAAATAGCCAAGGAAGCAGGAGAAAACCTTATAATAGCAGGACCAATTCTTCCAGGCTTTAGTGACTATTTTGAGTATCGAATCAAGCCCTTAATTGATGGAAAACAAATTCAATTTGTAGGAGTAGCTGACTTTCAAAAGAAAGTTGAGCTTTTCAGCAATGCTAAAGGTTTCCTTTATCCAATAAAGAGACAAGAACCTTTTGGTCTTGTGGTCATTGAGGCAATGATTTGTGGAACGCCAGTGGTTGCTTATAATCAGGGTTCGATGCCCGAAATTGTAAAAGATAAAAAGACAGGATTCTTAGTTTCTAGCAAAGAAGAAGCAGTAGAAGCTGTAAAGAAAATAAATGAAATCAAAAGAATTGACTGCCGACGACATGTATTAAAGAAGTTTAACCTAAAAAAGATGGTCAACAAATATGAAGCTCTTTATTACAAAATTCTAAAGAAACAGAGAGATGAAAAGAGATAAAAAATTAAAAATCGCCCAGATTGCTCCCCTCTGGGTAAGCATACCTCCGGAGAAATATGGAGGAATTGAAAGAATCGTCTATTATCTTTGCGAAGAACTAGTTAGAAGAGGACATAAGGTCACTCTTTTTGCTTCTGGAGATTCAAAAACAAAAGCAAAATTGGTCTCTGTCTATCCCAGAGCGCTAAAAAAAGACAACATTCCTTGGACAGATCCTTTCTGGAACCTTGAAAATCTATCGGTTGCATTCCACTCAGCTAATCAATTTGATATTGTGCATTCACATTTAGATTTGTGGACTCTCTTTTTTCAAGAACTAACCAAAACCCCTGTTGTTCACACCTTTCATAATCCTCTTTATACCTCCTCTATTACTGCCCCTGAAAGACTTCCTACTCGCCTGAAAATGTTTCAAATCCATCGGAACACTACTTTGGGGTGTTTTATTTCAAAATCCCAGAGAAAACTATGTCCAGTAAAGTTTCCTCACAACTGGGTTGTTTATAATGGCATTGATCTTTCTCAATACAAGTTTTATCCTCAAGGCGATGAATATTTTGCCTGGATAGCAAGAATTGATCCGTATAAAGGAATAGAAAATGCCATTTTAGCTGCAGAAAAAGCAGGTGTAAAACTTTTGCTTGCAGGAAGATTAGATAAAAGCAGGAGAGATTACTTTAAAACAAAAATCAAACCACATTTGGGAAGGAAGATAAAATATGTTGGAGAACTGTCCCAAGAAGAATTACCTGAATTCTATGGCAGAGCAAAAGCAATTCTGTATCCTATTGAATGGCATGAACCTTTTGGTCTCATTATGACAGAAGCAATGGCTTGCGGAACACCTGTCATTGCATTTGATAGAGGGTCTGTTTCGGAAGTAATTAAAGATAAAAAAACAGGATTTGTTGTTCCAATGTTAGATAAAAAAGGAAAGAAGAACATTAATGGAATAGTAAAGGCTATCCATAAGATTGAAACAATAAAAAGAGAGGATTGTCGAAAATGGGTAGAAAAAAAATTTACTTATCAAAAAATGACAGATAGATATGAAGAAGTCTATTACAAAGCTATTGAAATAAAAAAGAAAATTCTATGAACAAAAAACTCAAAATAGGAATGACAATTACGGGGCATTATACTATCCCTCCTCCAAAAGACATCATCTACGCCCCCATGGTGATTGCAAAAGCAATAGCTGAAGGACTCACAAAAAGAGGACATGAAGTATATTTCTTTGCTCCAAAGGGATCAAAATTGGAAGTCAGCAGGATTATTAGTGGGGACATAAAACCCCTCCATGGAATAAGAGGAAAAAAGGAACTGAAAATCCTTTCTGGCAAATATGTAGGTCCTGTAGAGAGAGGAAAAATATACTTTCTTTGGGATCAGTATTTTATTTCCCTGATGTATAAAACTGCGATTAAAAATAATTTTGATATTCTCCATATCCATCCCATCGACACTGCTATTCCATTTGGGATGGCTTTTGAAAAAATTCCTGTTGTTTATACCCTTCACGATCCCATATATCCCTGGCGAGCTGAAGTATTTGAAATATTCTCATCAAAAAATCAATATCTTGTCTCTATCTCCGATGCTCAAAGAAAACCCGCTTCAAAACTCAACTATATTGCTACTATTTACAATGGAATTAATTTAAAACTTTTCCCCTTCTCCGCAAAATCAAAAGATCATCTTTTATTTCTAGGAAGACTTCTTCCCACAAAAGGACCCGATATCGCAATCCAGGCAGCTATAAAAGCAAAAGAGAAACTTTTAATTGCTGGCACTCCTACCAGTGGTCAATATTGGGAAACAAAGATAAAGCCATATCTTGGAGAAAATATAAAATATGTAGGCAATATTCCATACAACAAAACTTTCAAATATTATGGTCAAGCAAAAGCCCTGCTTTGTCCAATTCAATGGGAAGAACCATTTGGTTTAACCTTTGCAGAAGCAATGGCATGCGGAACACCTGTCATTGCTTTCAAAAGAGGATCGGTTCCTGAGGTAATCAAAGACAAAAAAACGGGATTTGTTGTAGAACCATACAACAAAAAAGGAGAAATAAACATTGAAGGATTTGTAGAGGCTATAAGGAAAATAGACCAGATTAAAAGAGAGGATTGCCGAAAATGGGTAGAAGAAAGGTTTTCTTTAGAGAGAATGGTTCTGGAATACGAAAAGATTTTCCTAAAAATTGTCAACAGACATAGATGAAAGAAGATCTTATTCCTCAAATATCTCAGAAAATAGAGAAAGTCTTAAAGAAAGAAAAACTAAAAGTAAGTGTTTTGCCTCAAGAATTTATTGAAAAAACCAATGCAGGAAAACACCGCTATTTCTCTGTTTGCAAAACAAAAAAAGGCAAAAAGAGAGTCTTTTATGCAAGAATTCAAAAAAACAAAGACGCTGCCAAGAAAGTAAGAAAGGAGGCTATCTTTGCAATTTTGCTCCAGAGAAAGAAGTTTCAAAAGAAAATTCCCTTTTTGAAATTTCTACCCAAATATTACAAAGGAAAAATTGAAAAGGACTTTGAGTGGATTGAGAGAGAATTTATTAAAGAAAAACCTATCGGAGATAATGAACTTTTAAACAAAAAACTAACAAAAAAACAAATTTCAGAAATCTGTGAATTTCTTTGGCTACTTTCAAAAACAAATGTATCTTCCTTAGAAAAAATTCCTTTGGAAGAATTTCCTTTCAAAAACTACAAAGAAATTCTTTATCCTCTGCGTTCCCTAAAAGAAAAAAGGATACTTAACAAAAAAGATCTCTCATTGGCTGAAAATTTCTTGAAAGAGAATATAGCTATTTTCAAAAGAGAACACAAATATTTTTCTCACGGCGATTTCAATCTAGGAAACATCATCTTCACTCAGAAAGGATTGAAAGTAATTGATTGGGAATCTATGGAGATCAATAACTTTGCCTACGATATCGCTTATCTTTTCTGTCATTTATGGCAGGCAAAGAAATGGCAGAGAAGATACCTAATTGAAAGATATTTGGATAAAGTCTCAGAAACCAAAAAAGAGGTCTTTAAAATTCTTTTCAGAGGAGACCTTCTTTTTTTGCTGGAGGGAGGTTTTTTTGCCAAACCAAAAGAAATAAAAACATCTCAGCTAAAAGAAAGGAGAAACTTCTTTGCTAAAGCAATAAAAGCTTCGCTGAGAGGATTTGAGAAAATTTTATTCGTTTAGAAAATTAAGCAAAGTGCCACTTGCCCAAGCTTGTAGATAACAAGCACGGGGCAGTTCGACAAGTTTATTTTTTAAAGCAGTGTATACTTCTGGAATATATGCAAGTTCCTGATAAACCGCCAAGATAGCGGATTTTATTTTTTGATATTCCTTTTTGTATCCTAAACTCTTAAGTCCCTGAGCAATAATCCAATTGTCATGAGGCCATATAGAGCCTTGGTGATAACTGAAAGGATCAAAATCAGGTTCTCTGCTAGAATGAGTTCTTATACCAAAAGGTGTCCACATATCTTTGGCAAAAAGCCTTTCTACAATCAATTTTTCTTTATCCTTGTCACAAATTCCAGTAAACAAAAGATGGCCTGCATTTGAAGTAATAGCTTTTCTCTGCTTCTTTTTGCCATCAAGGGCTAAAGCAAAATATTTTTTATCTTCCATCCAAAAATCTCTGTTAAATTTTTCTTTCAGTTTTTTAGCTCTTTCCAATAAAAAATGCTGAATTTCTCTCTCCTTAAATCTGCCAAAAATTTCAGCCATCTCAATGAAAGCAAGATATTGATATCCCTGAATTTCTACAAGAGCGACAGGGGGTTTAATCCTAAGATGGTCAGAAAAATTATCTTTCCATCCTTGATGAAAAAGCCCTTTTGGATTTTGCCTTTCGTACTCAATGAATAAATCCCCATCTTTATCTCCGTAGTTGATTATCCAGTTTATGGCAGAAATAAGATTTGGGAAATGGCTCTTTAAAAATTTGATATCCTTTGTTTTTTTGAAATAAAAAGAAAAAACAATAAGAAAAAGAGGGGTGGAATCTATTGAACCATAATAAGGAAACGGAAAGTATCCTTTGGGATGTCTTTTTTTATTAAAATCTGTTTCGTGAAGAATTCTGCCCGGTTCTTCTTCTCTTTTTTTATTCACTCTTTTTCCCTGCAAAGAAGCTAGAATATCCAAAGTATGTTTTGCCACAGAAGGATCTATATCCAACAGTTGCCATGAAACTATCAAGGAGTCACGCCCAAAAAGCCTATTATATATAGGTAAACCAGCTAAAAGAAAACCTTCTTTGGTCTTTAGCCTTTCAATATCTTCAAGAAGTTGTTTTTTTATTTTTTCTTTTGTAAAATCTGACATTATTTTTTCTCTATGCCTCTTTGCCAGACAACCATTTGGGGGAAAGGTATTTCGATATTCTCTTTATCAAAGGCAATCTTCAATCTCTTTCTCAACTCTCCTGTAACTGCCCATTGTTTTAAGGGTTTGGTATCCCCTACTATCTTTATTATCATCGCAGAATCAGCAAAATCATCTACTCTTACAAACTGAGGAGGTTTTAGAATGCTATCTTTCCACTCAGGATCCTCAGCCAATTCTTTCCCCACCCTATTTACTACTTCTATAACTTTTTTCAAATCAGAATTATAAGCTATTCCTACATTCAGATTCACTCGTGCAAAGTCTTTTGACAAATTAGAAGCTTTTTTAATAGAACCGTTTGAGATATGATGCTGGACTCCGTCCAGGTCTCTTAGAACCGTTTTTCTCAAAGTAATATTCTCAACCGCACCACAGGTACCATCAAGGCAAACCACATCACCAATTCGATAGACATTCTCCAAGATAATAAAAATGCCTGCCAAAAAATCCTGAATCAAAGATCTTGCTCCAAGACCTAGTGCTATACCCACAATTCCTGCACCTGCAAGAAGACCCGTTATATCTATCCCAAGCTGAGGAAGAATACTCAATACAAGAACCAAAATGATAGTGATTCTTAAAATATTGTTAAAGATTCTAATAAGCGTATCTTCTCTTTTTCTTTCTGCTTCTTTATAATCCGGAACAGCCATATCTGGTTTTACTAATTCCCTTACCAACTTTTCAATGAAAATCCGTCCAATCTTATCAACAACAACAGCACTAATAACAATAGCAATGATTTTTATCCCTGTTGAAAAAAACCAAGGCACAATTGATTGAGAGATTCTATAAATATCAGCAAGATGAAAAATATTTTGTATCTCCATAATTTTGCTACTAATTATTAATCATCCTAAATGTAAATAAAACCTTATAGCGGAAGGGGTGGGATTCGAACCCACGAGCCCCACAAAGGAGGCACGGCTCTCCAGGCCGTCCCGTTAGTCCACTCCGGCACCCTTCCTTAATCTATCTTCATTCCCCGCAGCGCTTTTATTCTTTCCTCAATGGGGGGATGAGTTCTAAATAAATTTATAAACCAACTTTTTGCTTCCTTGCCTCGAAAAGGGGAAGCAATAAAAAGATGGGCTATTGAATTATTGGCTACTTTCATACGTTCTGTATCGCCAGCAATCTTTTCTAATGCCCGCGCTAATCCCTCCGGATATCGAGTAAGCAATGCTCCGGAGGCATCAGCAAGGAATTCTCTTTTTCTTGATATTGCTAATCTTATCAGAGTAGCCGCCAATGGCGCAAGTATTGCTGCAATAATTCCAATCAAAAGAATAATTGAACCTCCCTTTCCTCTTTCTCGTCGTCCACCACCCCAAAAACTAATCCGCAAAAACCAATGAGATACCCAAGCCACGATTCCTGCAAGAACAACAACCACTGTCTGGAGAAGTATATCTTTGTTTTTGATATGAGAAAGTTCGTGAGAGATTACTCCTTCAAGCTCTGTCCTGTCTAATTTCTCCAAAAGTCCCCTTGTAACTGCTATTGCTGCATGATTGGCATCTCGACCCGTGGCAAATGCATTTGGTTGCCATTCTTCAAGAATATAAATCTTTGGCAAAGGTAGACCTGCGGTAATACAGAGATTTTCTACAATCCTGTAAAGCTCAGGGTTATCTTCTTTCTTTATTGGCTTGGCATGAGTCATCGCCAGAACAATTTTATCAGAATACCAATAGCTTCCGATATTCATTATGAAAGCAAAAATAATCGCTATTACTAAAATAATAGAATTTCCCAGAATGTAGGAAAAAAGCCAACCCAAAGCAATAATAAATACAACAAAAAATGTCATCAGCAGGAAAGTTTTGCGAGTGTTTGACTCTACTAATCTATAAAGATTTACCATATTTTAGAATTTTACCTTCACAGGTTGACGAGCAACAGAATATCCTTCTTCTATCTCAAAGAATTCCATCTTTTTGAATTTAAACCAGCGAGCAATGATATTTGAAGGAAATGTTTCTATCTTGATATTTAGATCCCTTACATTTGTATTATAGAATCTTCGAGCTGCCTGAATCTTGTCTTCAGTGTCCCTTAGTTCCTCCTGCAACTCCAAGAAATTCTTAGATGCCTGAAGGTTTGGATAATTCTCCACCACAGCAAACAAAGATTTCAAGGTAGAGGTAAGGGCGTTTTCTGCTTCTGCCTTCTCTTTCATTGTTCCTGCAGTTATTGCTTTACTCCGAGCCTCTGTTACTTTCTCAAAAAGCTCTCGCTCATGAGAAGCATATCCCTTTACTGTTTCAACGAGATTCGGGATTAAATTATATCTTCTTTTCAGCTGAACTTCAATATCAGCCCATGCCTCTTTGGCACGGTTGCGTAAAGTAACCAAGCGATTATAAGTGCTAATTATCCAGACAATTATCCCTAGAATAAACAATCCTATAGCGATGGCTATAATTCGCATTTTTAATTTATTTTTTTATTTTAATAAAAAGGAGCGGCCTTTTTAAATGGATATCTATTTTTTATATATTTTAAACTAATCCCTTTGGTCTTTCAATAAAAAAAAGAGGCAAAATTAAATAATATTGCCTCATCTTGAACCGATATTAGCTCTAAATAGGAATATTTTCCTTAAGCCACTGGGCTGCGATCTTAGCAAGCTCGTGATCCTGCGGAGGAATCTCCATATCTTTCGGTCTACAAGAAAGTCTTCCGCTCACTCCCACAGCGCCAATCACTTTTCCATTATGACCTCTTACCAGCACTCCTCCTCCAAAACAGGTCCAATTCGGATCAGCGAAATTCCGCCCATCAAGCCCTGTCCTTTCCTCTTTTTCCCATTCAATAGTGTCTTTCTGTCCAGCAAGTGCAGTATAGGCCTTTTTTATGCAAAGATCTACTGAGACAGGCATTACACCATCCATTGCTGCCATTGCAATCAACTTGAAATTGCTTCCCATTACAGCTACTGCTACTGGCTGTCCCTTCTCTGAACCAAGATCTTTCTTTGCCGCTTCAATAACTTCTTTGATTGCTCTCATTGCATCTTCAAGAAGTATGGGATTCTCTTTTCGGTATATTCTCTTTCTTTTCTTATCCTCTGAAATTCGCAACAAATCTTCCCTCTCTTGCTTTCTTAGAGCTACAATCGCCTGCTCAATAACACCTTCAGGATCTAGTTCCTCTGGATATGCACAACACTCCTGACGTTCTTGTTCAAGGACTTCGATTAAGAAAGGTATTTCATTTAAAGGAACTTTTGCACCTCTTTTGTAAATCTCTGCAAGGGTCAAAAACTTACGATGATCTTGCATTGTTGGTTTTCTACATTCCTTGAGCATCTCGGTCACTATCTCATGAACAGGTCTCCACTCTTCTCTTTCCTTCTCCATTCTTTCACCTCATTTTAGATTATAATATAATTTCTTTTTTTGTCAACCCCAAAACGCCGCAGAACGCGGCGTTTTGGGGTTGACAAAAAAAGAA
>JAGGWD010000017.1 GCA_021157625.1 bacterium
TTGAGTATAATATCCCTTACACTCAATAATAATTATGCCAAAAACCACCAAATCTATTATAGCTCTTATTCCTGAATTTATAGATTATTGTAGAAAAAAGGGTTTTTCTTCTCATACTCAAGAAAATTATAAAAGATATCTCAATAAATTTATTTTCTGGCTTAAAGAAAACAAAAAGACAAATTTAAAACCTCATCAGCTCTCTCTTGAAGATGTATCTCACTACAAGGAGTTTCTAGCTCGATATAAAAATGAGAAGGGTTTGCGTCTTAAAAAGGTCACTCAGAATTATTATTTAATCGCTCTGAGAGCGCTTCTGAGCTATTTTTTGAGCAAAGATATATTATGTATCACTCCTAACAAAATAAAGCTCTCAGAAGTGCGTGATGATTCAAGAAAAGTTATCTTACCTGATCTCAAGCAGATCGAAAAAATTTTACTTGCTCCCGATATTAGTCAAAAAAAAGGATTACGAGATAGAGCGCTCTTGGAAACTATAATTTTCAATGGATTTAAACTCTCTAAAGTCGTTAGTTTAAACCGAGAAGATGTTGATAAACTTTCTGAAAGAAGCAGGATTTGGGTTGAGAAATATCTAAAAACACGCCAAGACAGCAATAAAGCCATGTTTATTCATTATCGTTCCAGAAAAGGTGTAGAAAATCGGCTCACTCCTCGTTCTATACAAAGAATTGTTAAAAAGTATGGAAAAATAAGCGGTCTTGGTTTTCCTATTACTTGCGAAATTCTCCGAAGAAGTTATATCTCTTTATTAAAAGATATTAAGGGAAAATCCTATGAAAAAGATATTTCTTCCTTATCTTGATGATTTTTTGTTAAATCTTCGAACTAATAATTATTCTGAAGAGACTGTTTATAATTACGAGCGGGATTTAAAGATTTTCGAGAATTTCTTAAGCGAGATAGGTGTGGAATTTGATAATATTGATAAAAAAACCATTCTCAATTATAAAGCTTATTTAGCTTCTGAGGACAGAAAGACAGCTGAGAATCAACCATCTCAGAAAAAACTCAGTAGTTATTCTATAAATAGAATTTTATCGAGTCTTAGGTCCTATTTGAAATTTTTGATAGATATGGACTATAAAACTCCTATTGGCCCAGAAGTGGTTAAATTAACAAAAACGCCAAAGAAACACCCTCGTGTATCTGAGTTTGAAGAAATAGTAAAGCTCATTGAATCTCCTTCTAGGTTTGAAAAGAATAAAGTAATTCAGTTACGTAATCGAGCAATGTTAGAGGTTTTATTTTCTACCGGAATGAGAATATCTGAGCTAATTAATCTTAAACAATCTCAAATTGATAAACACGGAAGAATATTCATTAGAGGAAAAGGAAAAAAAGAGAGATTTGTTTATCTAACCCCTCGTGCTCAAAAGCATCTTAAGAATTATTTAGAAGTGAGAGGAAAAACAAAATCGCCATATCTTTTTGTGCCTTATCGTGGAAGAAATGCAAGAGAGCAGGCAAAAAAAATTTCTCCCAATTATCTCCAGGCAAAGGTAAAAAAATATAGAGAACTTCTTGGTCTTAATATTCCGCTTTCTTGTCATTCAATTCGTCATGCTTTTGCTACTTACTTGGCAGAAAGCGGAGCAAATCCTGCAGCCATTCAGATTCTACTTGGACATGAATCCTTAGATACTACCACAAGATATGTTCATGCTTCTGATCGATATGCAGAAAGAATACATCGCAAGTACCATCCATTGAAGGAATAAAAGTATATTCTCTCCCCCTTTTAAAAGATCAAATCATTATTATTTTATTTCTTTTGCTTGCTTAAATAAAATGTCGCACAATCTAATGTCGCACAATCTAAAGAGTTAATTTGATTAATCTGAGCCAAAAACAAAAAAAGAGGGATATCACCCTCATATAATTTATGTATAATTTAGATAAATCTCTGTCTGTATATACTCTCTATCGGAGCAGCAAAAATTTCTTTTCCATCACCATCGTAAAGGAAAAGCCAGTTCCCTATTCTCAGTTCCTTTCCTTTATGCTCTTCTTTTCTTGCCTTCATTTTCTTGAATCGTCTATCTTTTTCCCTGACTTTTATTATGAATCGATCTGATCTTTTTGCCGAATCTTTTTGATTTTCTATTTCTACTATTATTTCTGGTCTCTTCCCTTTCATCACATACTGTTTCCCATGTTTTCTTACTCTATAAATCTTTCCGCTTTGGGTTTCTTTTACGGATCGAAGTGCAGCAGTAAATAAATACACCTTATCCCCTCCTCTCTTTATAGTATAAAAAAAATTAACTATTTTGTCAATAAAAATAAGGCATATAAAATGCCTATTTTGGATTAATTAAAAAGGTTATTTTCCTTTTCTTTATTACTCCCTCTAATTCCTTCATTATCTCTTCAAATGCAGGAGGAAGCTCATCAGGAGGCGTGGATTTTAACTGAAGATTACAATCAGCATAGATTTCAGCCAATTCTTTATTTGAAAACCGTTGAGTAAAAAAAGACAAATTATGCTGGTGAAGGTAGAATTTTCTTTCTCTTCCACAGAAGTTTACGAAAGTAATCTGAATTACGGGAGCAAGATTTCTTATATCTCTTATAATTTTAGCCCTAAGTATCTTTGATGAATTCTTATTGAATTCTTTTTTCTCTCTCCTTTTTAAATCAGTTCTTTCAAACATTTCATCACCTTCCAGAAATAGATTTTAAAATTACTGATAATATTATCTCATTTTTCTTAGATAGTTGTCAACAGATTGACATAATTCTAAAAATAGATAAACTAGAATAGATATTTGAAAAATAGAAAGGGTGAGGAGAGATGAATGGGAGAAAGGATAGAAAATTGGAAAGATTAAAGAAAAGACTGAAGAAAGCCAAAAAGAAATGGTTTAAGGAGGCTATAAAAGAGATTGATGCAGAGTTTCAAGCTATTTCTTCAGAAGCTATGCGAGAGGAAACGATAGGAAGAAAATTAGGGATAACTGAAGAAAGAGAAAATTATATTTTAAGATTAGTTGCCAAAGCTATAAATGAGAGTTCGAGAAAACACGAAGTTATTATTGCTCTGAAAAAAGAAAACTTGAAAAGCAATGAGTTACTCCTAGCCATATTCTATGCAGGTTTTTTAATAGCTGAGTATTTAGCATTTTTACAAAAAGTAATGTTCTCAAGAAATGCTCAGGAGCTTACAGAAAGAATAAGATTTTTAGAAAGAGAAGCTATAAAAAAAATAAGTGAAAAGAAATTTTCCTCCATAAGAAGACCAGAAGAGTTATTTGCTTCATAATTTGCTTCATAAAAAAAAGGAAACAATAAAAATAAAGGAGATAAATTCTCCTTTTTTCTTTCTTTTTTTAATGAAATTTGAAATCTCAAGTGCTTTACATAACGAGTTTCTTTATTTCTTTTGAGGTAATTTATTAACTTATCAGTAGATTTTTCAATCTTTGCCACAATGACTCTATAATTCTTGAAACCTCTTTTTTTATTTCTTCTTTCTCTTTTGTAAATTCTTTTCTTATTTCCTTTTCTTTTCTTCTTATAATAGTGTTGAATAAATTTCTTATTTTTTCTATAACAAGTCTTATCTTTGGCTTCAGATTAGAGTACCATAAGTTATTAAAAAATGGTTTAATTTGATTCTGCCAGAAATCTTTTATCCAATTCCACATTTTTTGCCAGATAGGGATTACCTCTTTCCTAAAGATGTTTTTAATCACAGACGGCATTTCCTGCACAAATTTTCTTATTGCTTGAATAATCATTTCTTTTGTTTGCTGCAGATTCTCAGGAAGTTCAAGAGGAGGTTCTTTGGCAATGATGAAGTTTGGTGTAATTAAAGAAACTATTAATACTAAGATTGCAGTTTTGCTAAAGAAGTTTATTTTTAAAGGCATATATTTGGAAGACACCCTATTTATTTTGATTGGAGTAATTCTTTTGCTTCCCTAATTCTTTTTAAAGTCTTTTCTTTTCCTAAGATAGAGGCAATCTCAAATGGACCTGCTGAGGCTTTTTTTCCGGTCAAAGCTACTCTAAATGGCCAGAGCAACTTTCCCCTATCTTTTAATTTTTCTGCCTCTGGCATTAATTTTGCTTTAATATTTTCTTCCGTGAACTCCGAATCTTCGATTTCGGAAAGAAGATTTTCTAGCAACGTGAGAGATTTCTCTATTTCCTGTTCTGTCATTTCTTTCCAACGAAGTAATTCTTTGTTAAATTTAATTTTATCTTCGAAGAAGAAATCAGTTAATTCTGAAATTTCTGATAATTTTTTTAATCTTTCTTGATAGATAGCAACTATTTTTGTGATCCAATCGATGTCAACAATTTCTTGGGTTTTTTTAATCCTAAATTTTCTTTTTTTTGATTCAAATAATCTTAATTCTTGAGGATTACTTTCGCTTCCGGGATTCTGGGGGTCATTTTTCTCTGTCACCTCTTCAATAAAGCCAGCTTCTATAAGATAAGGAATACACATTTCGGTTATTTTTTCTGGCGAGCGTTGACGAATATAAAATCCATTTATCCAATTTAGTCGTTTTATATTGAAAATTGCTCCTGATTTTTGACATCTTTCTAATGAAAAATCTTTAATTAAAGAAGCCAATGAATATACCTCTCTTTCGGTTCCTGGATTCCATCCCAAGAAAGCCATCATATTAATTAAAGCTTCAGGTAGATAACCTTCTTTTCTATATTCATGGATTGCCACTGCCCCATGTCTTTTGCTTAATTTGCTTCTGTCAGGACCAAGAATTAAAGGCAAATGAGCCCACTGAGGAGATGGAAATCCTAATGCTTTCTGAAGTAAAATTTGCTTTGGAGTATTTGGTAAATGATCCTCCCCTCTAATTACATGGCTGATCTTCATTTCGAAATCATCAATAACTACTGCTAAGTTGTAAAGAGGTGTAGTTATATCTTTGGCGATTGAGAAATCTCCAATTAAACTAGCATCGAATTCTATTCTTCCTCTAATTATATCTGTAAAAACTACTTTCTGAGATGGAGTTTTGAATCTAATAATTGCTGGCCTCCCTTCTCTTAAAAATTTTTCTACTTCTTTTTTGGAAAGTCCTCGACATTTTCCTGAATAACGTGGGGGTTGGCCAATCGAAATGAAATATTGTTTCTGCGCTTCTAATTCTTCCTTGCTACAAAAACAATAATAAGCCTTCCCTTCTTCCAGAAGTTTCTTGATATATTTCTCATAGATTTTCTTTCTCTCACTTTGTCTATAAGGACCATATTCGCCTCTATATCGAGATCTATCCTCTATTATTGGCCCTTCATCCCACTCAAGCCCTAACCATTTGAGTCCTTCTAGAATATCTCTTTCATATTCTGGTTTTGATCTCTCTTGATCTGTGTCTTCTATCCTGAGAATAAATTTACCTTTATGTTTCCTAGCAAATAAAAAATTAAAAAGTGCGGACCTAGCGGTGCCTATATGTAAATAGCCAGTTGGCGAAGGTGCTATTCTTACTCTTATTTGATTTTTCTTTATCTTGAGAGAGTCAGACATTTTTCTAATTAACGTTGAAAATATTCTAAAATGTAATTAGCAATTATTTCGGCTGCACGAGGTTTTGAAAAATTTTTTGCCGCCTCTTGCATTTTTTTTCGTGTTTTTTGATCTGCAAGAATATTTTTTAGAGTGGTTATAAAGAAATTTGGTGTGAGGTTTTCTTGCTCAATTACTATGGCTGCTTTATTTTTAGCATAGGCATATGCATTTTTGAGTTGGTGGTCTTGAGCAGAACCAGGTAAGGGAATTAAAATGGAAGGTTTGCCAAGAGCAGCTATTTCAAAAATGCTTCCGGAACCTGCTCTTGAGACGATGAAGTCAGAAATTTTATAAGCGTGTTTTAGTTCAATCTCTCTCAAGAAAGGATATATATGGTAATATTTTCTTGATTCTTTATTTATTACTACTTCTGCTTCTGCCTTTACTTGCTCAAAATTTCTTATACCTGCTTGATGTATTATTTCAAAATCCTCAATAAGTTGTGGAAGAGAATCAAGAATTAAATCATTAATTTTTTGAGCACCCTGCGAACCGCCTAATATGAGAATAACAGGTCTATTGGAGGTAATTTCAAACAATTTTCTAGCATCTTCTTCTGAACCTTCCAATATCTCCTTCCTTATTGGATTTCCTACCAATATCATTTTAGAAGCATTTATGTTCTCTGTTTTTGGAAAGGAAATGAATACTTCTGCTGCAAATTTTGCTGTTATTCTATTTGCAAGACCAGAAACTGCATCTGATTCATGTAAAAAGATAGGAATTCGTAATATCCTAGCAGAAATAATTACTGGAAACGCCCCAAATCCTCCTTTACTGAAAACAAGATCTGGTGCCAAGAAGAATAAGTGGCCAAACGCTTGAATGATTCCGATAGCTGTTTTGAAAATGTCAATAATATTTTGCAAAATAGCTATTATTGTGCAATATCTTCTTATTTTTCCTGCCAATATGGGTTTTATTTTAATTCCTTCTTGAGAAAGCAAACGAGCAGTAAGTTCGTCTTTAGGACCTATATAGAAAAATCTTATCTCTTGATCAGGTGGAGAGATTTTTTTTATTTCTCTTGTAATGGCAATAATCGGATAGATATGACCTCCAGTTCCGCCGCCTGTGAAGACTATCTTCATATTTTTATATTTTAGAATATTTTGAAATGTTTAGTAAGATTCCTACACCTATTAATTCTACCACAATTGCTGATCCTCCGTAACTAATAAAAGGCAGTGGAATTCCTGTTAAAGGTAAAACTCCTATCATTGCACCAATGTTGACAAATGCTTGAATTACTATCCATGAAGTGATTCCAAATCCCACGAGTTGAAGGAACAAATCGCTTGTATTTTTAGATATCTTGAAACCGCGAATAAGAAAAAGTAAAAAAAGCATGATTAGGATAAAAGCACCGATGAATCCAGTTTCTTCTGCAAGTACGGCAAATATAGAATCCGACATTACACTGGGTAAAAATCCAAATCTTTGCCGACTTAATCCTAACCCTACTCCGGTTAATCCTCCTGAACCTGTTGCAATTAATGCTTGTTGGAGATGATATCCTATACCTAAAGGACTGATTTCTGGTTGTAAAAAAACCAAAAATCGTGCCATTCTGTATGGTGCAAATTTAATGAGAGCAAAAAGACTACTCAATCCTATTAAAATCATTATTATAATATGCCAGAAAGGACCACCTGCAAGAAAATACATTATAAGAGAGGTTATTGTGATTATTCCAAGAGTACTAATATCAGGTTGAAATATAAGAAACGAGGCAATCAATCCTATAATTATCAAAAAAGCAATCAAAGTTTTATTGCTCGGTTGATGACCTGATCGATGCAATGCAAAAATTTTTTTCTTTAAAAAGAACTTTCCTTTGAGTAATTGACTTCTATTGCTGAGCCAACTTGCCAGATAAAGGATAAAAGTAATTTTTAAAAATTCAGATGGTTGAAAAACTACAGGTCCAAGAGATATCCATCTTGAAGCTCCTTTTATAGTAAGACCAATTTTTGGCACAAAGACCAATCCCATTAATACAAGATTGACAATCAACAGAATAAAAGAAAGTTTTTTCAAGCTTATGAGAGAAATTTTAAAAAAGATAAAGCCTAATATGATTCCTGGAATGAATCCAAATGCAATCTGATGAGTAAGAAAATAAAAAGTATTGCCTGAGCTTTTCTGAGATGTAGTGAAAGAAGCACTTGATAATATCAAGATCCCAAAAAGGATCAAGAGAGTCACGATCCAAATTAGAATATAATCAGGAGGGTTTTTTCTCATAGCCTAACTTCTTTACATATTTTTTAAATAATCTTCCTCTTTCTCTATAATCTTTGAAAAGTCCAAAGCTTGGTGAAGCACAGGAAAGCAGGCAAATTTTTCCTTTGTGTGTACATCTGTAGGCAATTTTTACTGCTTCCCTCATATTGTTTACTAAAAAGCTTTTGGGAAGTTTTTTTAATTTTTTATTTGCAGCTTCTTTTTCTATTGCGCTCCATATTCTTTTGCCACTGGTAGGAAAAAGAATAACAGTTTTGATATTCGTTTTTAGAATTTTCTTTGCAAGATTTGAGAAATCAAGGCCTCGATCGAATCCTCCCAGAATGATAGTTTCTGTATTTTTTCCAAGAGCATCAATAGCAGCAATAGTGGTTTGAGGTATTGTAGACAAAGAATCGTTGAAGAATTTTATTCCTCTGTATTCTCCGACATATTCTAGTCGATGCAAAAGAGGTTTGAAATTTTTTATAGCTTCAGATATTGTTTTATCTGGTATTTTAAGAATTCGTCCCACTGCTACAGCAGCTTTGATATTTAGGAGATTAAAATCTCCCCTCAGAGGAATTTCTTTTTTCTTGATAATTTTTTCCAACTTAATTAAGGTAAAATTAAATTTTCTGGCTTTTGTTTTCTTGGCGATTTCTTTTACTATCTTGTCTTTTCCATTGAAAATCAAATAATCATTTTTTGTTTGAAATTTAGTGATATTTGCCTTTGCCCGGATATATTCCTTAAAGGTTCGGTAATAATCAAGATGTTCAGGATAAACATTCAAAAAAACAGCAATATGGGGACTTTTTTTGAGGTTTGCTAATTGATGACTTGAAAGTTCATATACATAAACATCGTCTTCTGTTGCAGAAAGCAAAAATGAAAGAGCGGGTTTGCCAATGTTGCCTACCAAATAAGCACTTTTTTTTGCTGTTTTTAAAATTTTGTAAATTAAGGAAACAGTTGTACTTTTGCCTTTTGTTCCGGTAACTCCTATAATTTTTCCTGGGCAATTTTGAAAAAAAAGCTCTGTTTGAGAAGTAACTACTTTGCCTTGTTTTTTCGCTTCTTTTAGTTCTTTTAAATAAAATGGAATTCCTGGAGATTTTATGATTATCTGGTATTTTTTTACTGATTTAAGATAGTTCTCTCCTAGATGAAGTTTTACCTTATTATCATTTTCAAGAAGTTCCTTGGCTTTTTTTTGAAGATTTTCGAAAGTCAACCTGTCCCCTACTCCTAAGGTTTTTTGAGGAAAAATCTTTCTCAAAAAAATAAAACTGTCCATTCCTTCTCTTCCAAACCCAAGAATTAGTATTTTTTTGTTTTTTAGTTCCTCAATTTTCATTTCTATATATAAGATATCATAAAATTTACTCAGTGTCACATTATAAAAAATCAATAGAATTTTCTAGTTCTACTATAAAAAATGCCCTTTTGGGAAAAAGGGCCGAATTGTAATTCTATAAACCAAATTCAGATAAAAAAGTATTGAGTTGTCTTCCCATTACTACAGAATAATTACTTTGCCACTCTTCGATCATCTTCTCCATCTCTCTGGCTTTTGATGCAGCACTTTTAACTTCTTCATAGATTTTACCCGCTAATGGCAAAATGATTAGGTAGAGAATAATTAATCCAGCAGTGAGTAGCATTTTGGCATAGGTTATGAGAGTCCTTTCTGGAGAAAAAACTGTCACCAAAAAAAGAATCAATACTGCGAGTCCACCTATTCTCCACCCAAGAAAGTAGTTCCTTGCATATTTTATCCATTTATCTAGTTCTCTTTCTGGTATTCTGCAGGGGGAAGAAAATAACAAAAAATTTGTTTTTAAAGGTCTTATAAGGTACTCATAAATTTTCTTTCTCTGCTTTTCTGTCTTTCTGAGAAAAACATAACTGCTTATTATTGAGACTATCATAACTCCAAGAACAATCCACTCGCTTATCTCTATCAGTATTTCTTTCAACTTCTATCACCTCCTTTATTGTTTATTTTAAAATAAAAAAATTTTTTGTCAATATGAATATAACTATAAAAAATAGTTATTTGTGTTAATCTTAAAAAAAGTTATCTTGAAGGAG
The DNA here is from genome assembly GCA_021157625.1 of bacterium. Lineage (GTDB taxonomy): Bacteria > Patescibacteriota > Minisyncoccia > Minisyncoccales > JAGGXC01 > JAGGXC01. The sequence goes on from JAGGWD010000017.1 coordinate 9,893, forward strand.
GACCAAGAGGAATCGAACCTTGTGAATGGGAAGTTGTTTGTTTTTCCTTCTTTTTGTTTTTGTAAAGTAGATAAAGAAGGAAAAGAATAATTAATATCAGTATCAGAATGATGAGATGGCATATAGAAATTCTACCAAGGAAGTTTCTCAAAGCATCAATTATCGATGCTAAACCTCCTCCAACCCAATTGATAAATCCTTTTCTGGGAGGAACACCTTCTTCTTTTGGCGCTGGACTAATTTCTACTTCGGGAGCTCTTGCTATTCCTTCACCTTCCTCTGGTGGAGTTGGAGGGGTTATTTTGCCACCTCTTTCTTCTTCTGATAGTGGAACACCACCTTCCGTTGGTCTTCTACCAATGCCTTCACCAGGTCCTGCTGGGCCAGATGGTCGCATAGATGGGCTTCTTGTTGGAACAGTAAAACTTAACTCCTTGCCCCATGTCTCTGGAGAACCTCGAGAAATTGCACGCCAATAGTATGTAACTCCAGGAGTTAGTCCCCTAAGAGTTACGCTATGAAAGGTAACTTTGGAATCAGTATCTGTTTCCGGAGTTGAGAAAGCATATCCGTAGTTTGGAGGAGCACCTATAGTGGAGTGAGAGACAGTATCATAAATTACTCTTGATGTTGCTGGATAATTAGTAAACCAAGTAAGAGTGACATAATCTGGGCTTATCTCTTGGGTTTCTTCATTAAAAATTCTCAAGCCAGTATATCCTCCTCCCCCACCTCCTGCCATTGTAGTTCTAGTGATGGAACCTCCGCCGCCAGGGGTTTCGTCACCTTCTTCTTGTTCAAAACCAATTACAATATCAAAATAAGTGGTTTTTCCTTGCCATTTATTGCCCTTGTCTGGTGGAAACGAAACAGTAAAGTCATATTGAATGGTTTGACCATTGTTTATATCTGACAAATAAATAGGATTAGGATTGCTGTCTTGATAGAAATCACAAAGAGTTTTGGGACCGGTTGGGCTTGAGCCGCCATATAAATCCGTACCTTCCTTGCTGATGGTAATCATTAAGGCATGACATAAGTCATCCGAAGGGATTGGATTTGTATATTCTGTGGCGTGTACTAAAACCTTTTGTGTTTGACCGCTGTTGTTTGTAACTTTCACCCATCTTGTTACGCTGTCACCTGGCAAAAAATTTGCTTCTTTAAATAGTGGATCATTCTGGAACTCCACACTTAAAGGAGAGCTAACTGCCCAAACATTAGTTCCTGCGAATAGAAACCCTGATATTAAAGCAACAAGTATTATAATTTTTTTGTTAATCTTTACCATATTATTCCGTGGTTTCGTTAGTGTCATTTTCTGTTTCAGTAGCATTATTTTCTATTGGAGGGTTATCATAAGTATCGTCTGGATTATCGTCCTTTTGTGGTTGGGGAATAATACTATTTTCTTCTGATGGAAGGGCTGAATCTTCTTCGGTTAAATCTTGTTGTGTGTTTTCTTGTGTATTCTCTTGTGGCTGATTTTCTATGCTTTCTTCTTGCTGACTTTCTGTCTGGTTATTCTCTGATTTATCTTGGTTTTTATCTGTCTGATTATCAGGCTCTTCTGACTGAGATTCATCTACCATATCTTGAGTAGTTTGAGCATTTTCACTGGAAATATTCTCGTCAGTGCTGGTTGAATCTGATTCAGGAACATCTAATAAGATGTTTTGGGGTTCTGGTTCTGAAGTTTCTGACTCTGAACTGGTGCTGGTAGTACTGACAGGTTGAGTGGAGGTTGAATACTCTTCTGTAGTTGATGCTGGTTCATCTTTCGTCGCTTGATTATCTGTAGTAGTTGCGCCTTCATCGGTTGATGTTGAGTTATCGGAAATATTCTCTTGGTATATATCCTGAGTGGAAGTTGGTTGAGGAAGAACTGTTATCTCAGGAGTAGTTTGATCTTCTGGAGATTGAGTATTATAGGCACCTTGAGAATCCATTTGCATTGCAAGAATTTCTTGCAGAGAAAGCATTGGTGGGCAGAAATCTTCATCAGACATATCCCAATTAATAAGAGATAGACATCTCTTATGTACAGCTTCAACTTTGATTCTTGCATGATCTGATGTATAGGCAGGATTATAGGGAATCTTCCACCAGAAAATTCCATCATTTTCAGTATGATCAGCAATTTGGGTCATCCAAGTATTGCCACTATCTACAGAGTAATAGATGTTTATCCAAAGATCTTGGTCAGAACCAATCTTGTTTATTGCTGTCCATTTAATAGGATATTGGCAATTCTCATTCATACCATGAGCGACACACCATGCAGAGCAAGAAGGAATACTGGGACAGGAATCAGGAACCATATACCATATCTCGCCACCATTAGGATAAATTACTGTAACTTCTGGTATCCAATCGCCAGTAGCTACGGTGTTGAAGATTTCTTCTCTATCAGAAAATCCCATTGATGGATCAGAAAATTCTGGTTGCCATCCATCAAAAACAAATTTAAATTGACAGGATTTATTCTGAAGCCCACAAGCATCTTCAGGTAAGGTAATTTGGAAATATAACCAGTGTTCATTTTCAGCATAGAAAGGATTAGGATAATAAGGATGGCTGTTGTAGATCCTTAGATCTGGATCATCTGGATTTGTATCAAAATCATCAAAGTTTTTCAAAAGTCCATCATATTTCAACTCCGTATGTTTTGTTCCTCCCTCGTCATACCAGTTATACCAAACTTTTAGCCAAAGAGCATTATATAAATCTAAGTCGCAGGAATCATCTACTGGTTCGGAATGACCTCTGTATTTAAAATCAAGACTTCCTAATTTTGTGATGTAGATATCTCTGGCAGTAGAAGCGCCAGGAGTCATATTTTCTGCTGGCGGGATAAAATTACTTTGCCCTGATCGTAGGGAAAAATCAAGAGTTGAAGCAGAATAGATATTTCCTTTGGAATCCTCTGTATCATTAAAATAGGAAATTGTTCTGCCAATAGCCAAAATTCCTTGCCAATTGAGAGCAACCAAGAGCAAGATTACAAAGATTTTTAGAAAAGATTTCGTAATTGTTCCTCTATTTATCCTTTTATTTTGTTTTTTTCTTTTTGATCTCCACATATATTTTCTTGATTTCGTCTCCGATAATAACACCTGCTGGAATTATAATAATCAGGGCAAATCCCACAGGCTTTTTAGCAAAATCCACTGCATATCCTACATAGGGAACGCTCAATATTACTTTTCCAAGAATCTCTGATTTTCTTATTTTTTTGAAGTCAGGAGCGTTGTTAGCATCTCCTTTTGTAATATACAAGGGTTCTGGTCCTTGATTATCTATCTTATATATTCTATGAGTGGTAGGCGCTTTGGTTCTGGTGTATCTTCCGAAAGTAATTATATCCCCTACTTTATAGTCCTTTTCTGGCTTTATCATTACCACACTTCCCATTTTAATTGCAGGTTCCATTGATCCCGACTGTACCACAAAAAACTTGATATTTCCGGTAATCGGCAAAACCGAGACAATCAGCAAAATCGCAATAATCACAATAAAAGCGAGAAAAATGTAATAAATTATCTTTAAAAATTTCATAATTCCTGGATTCATTTATCAATTAAATCCTTTACAGGTCACCCGAGTCATAAAGAAAACTCAGGCAACCGAAAAGAATTCAATTCTTACTCCCAAGGTTCTGTTTGTTCTAAAGTAAACTTAATATCAAAGGTGGCTCTGTCTGATTGAATTTCATTTCCTACACTTGAATCAATACTCCAATCAATAACTACACAATTCACATCGCCTGCTGGCATATCATCGTTTAAGAAAGTTTGACCTTGAGAAACCCATTCTGCCAAAGTGTGAATTTCTTCAAAGCGTTTATTCTCTTGACAATTAGGATCCCAATAATCTCTTACTCTGATGTTTAAATTTTCTGACAATTCGCCAACTTTCCCGCTTCCGCAACTGTCGTCAACCTTACCTTCTGGTTCTGTACAACTTACATCATCATCAATCAAATTCTCAAAAGCAATATAAACCTTTGATGTCCAAGGCGGGCCACCTGGTTTTGGCAGGGTTCCAACATTTTTCAATTTTATGATTGCTGTACCGCTGTCACCTGGCTTTACATCAGAGATACTAAACACTGTGCTTGTCCAAGGATTCTCATTATTAACTGTCAAATCTAAAGTCCCAGCAGAAAAAGTATTGCCTTTGCTTACCTCAACATCAGAAAAATAAGCAACTGTTCCACCAACGGCGATAGCAGCAACAATGCCAATGATCGATAGACTGATTAAGATTTTTTTGTTCATAACCTTTTTGTTAACAAATTATTTTCTTTTTTATTCTTTCTTTATCTTTTCCGACCTTTACCCTCTTTTTTTGCTCTTGAATCCTTTATAGGTTGCCTCAAAAATCTCACAAGGAAAGACTGAGGCAACCAAAAA
>JAGGWD010000002.1 GCA_021157625.1 bacterium
GTACCTGTATATTTTCCTAAGGTAAGGATTACTCCTCTTTCATATTGATCGATTATTCTTAGACCTCCCAGTCCAAATACAAAAAATATGAATACTAAAAAATAAATTACAATTAGCATATCTTTTTAATTATTTAACTTATGGTCATATTTACTCGACCTTGTATTATTATCTTGCTTATAGTTATTTTAGCATATTATTCTAACTAACTTAAACTCTTCACCATATATGTATCCTTGAGTCTGTATCCTAGCTTTCTGTAGTATTCTCTTACTCCTACGCCAGAGATTACTGCTATTTTTTTTAGTTTAAATTTTTTGGTTATTCTTTGGGCTTCTTTGATCAATCTTTTCCCCAATCCTCTGTGTTGAGGAGCCAGCGATTTCTTTCCTAAAGGAACCATCTGGCCATAGGTATGGATTTCTCTGATTATAGCTGAGTTTTTTAAAACACTGATAAAAGGGCTCGCTGGAATTCTTAACCTTAGGAAAGCATAGAGTTTTGTCCTGCTTTTGTTTTCGAAACTCAAGAATATTTCTTTTCCCTCAGAGGCTTCATATTCTTGACAGAACAAATATATTTTTTCTCTTGGGTTGTATTTTTCTCTTACTTCTCGACATCTTATACATCTACATTTAAGATTTCTTTCTTTCATTTCTTTTTGGACTACCTCTCTTAGGTTAGAGATTTTACACCCGGCTTCAATCTGGGAAGCGGGGATATCTCTGAAAAGGCGGGCTATTCTTATCCAGTAAGGCACAATTTGTTTTATCTTTATAAGTAAATTAATAAGTTTCTTATCAGAATATGGTTGATATTTGCCTTTCTTCCATATCTGATATAGTTCTGTGTTTTTGCAGACAACACAAGGGTAAATCTTTAGCCAATCGGGTCTATAAGATTGATTTTCAAACACTTCTTTGAAAGATAAAAAATCTTTTTTTAGGTCAGAACCCAGGAGATTTGGCATCATTTGATACATTACTTTGAATCCAGCATCTTTTAATAATTTTGTTGCCTGAATGATTTCTTTTATACCGTGACCCCTTTTGTTTTTTTCCAAAATATCATCATAAACTGTTTGGACTCCCAACTCTACCATAGTTATTCCCAATTTCCTCATAAGCAGGATTTCTTTGGTGTCAATAAGGTCTGGTCGTGTTTCAATTGAGATTCCTACAATTCTGTGTTTTGCCTTCTCGTTTATTTTTTGTTCTTTTTTTAATGTAGCTAGATTTGCTTTTTTTGATTTTCTTCTTTGATTTGCTGCTGCAAATATATTGGTGAAGAACCAAACTTTGTAATCATTGGGATAGAAAGAGAAACTTGCTCCGATTACTCTTATCTCAATTTTGTCTGTAGGATGACCTTGTTTTTCTAAGCTTTCTATTCTTTTTTTGACCTGCAAGAACGGATCGAATTTTAGCTTTAGAGCTCTTTCTAGAGCGGGTTCACCTCTAAGATAGCTTTTTGGTATTCCCTCTTCTTGAGGACAGAAAATGCACTTTCCTGGGCAAGGGTAAGGTTTCGTGAATAAAGAAACAACCGCGACTCCCGAAAGGGTTCTTACAGGTCTTTTTCTCAGAACACTTTCTAGTTGTTTGTTTTGGCTTATTCTTTTTTTCTTTAATAATTTATGATATGCTTTAAGAAGCTCCACATTGGAAGGAGGAGATGCCTTGAACTTTTTGGCTACTTCTCTCTTAATCCTGTTTAGTTCTTCTGAATTTTTTACTCTTCTTTTTATTAATTCTTTGATTGTAAATTGATAAAAATCCATGGATAAAAGATATGCTGAGTATTTATTAGTGAAAACTCGCCGTGATTATAACAAAATCGCTGAGGAGTTTTCTCAAAGCCGAGCTTTTTTATGGGAAGAACTCAAGCCTTTTGTTGGATATGTAAAGGAAGGAGAAAGGATATTGGATCTTGGCTGCGGAAATGGTCGTCTTCTTTCTGCTCTGAGAGATAAAAATATAACTTATATAGGAGTAGACAGTTCTTCTAGACTAATAGAGATTGCTTCTCAGAAATACAAAGATGTGGCTAATTCCAAATTTTTGGTAGTTGAAGCACTCAATCTTCCTTTTCCTGAGAATTATTTTGATAAAGTTTTTAGTATTGCTGTCTTGCACCATATTCCTTCTTTGGAGTTTCGACTCAAATTCTTAGAAGAAGTAAAAAGAGTTTTGAAAACAAAAGGGCTGTTATTTCTTACTGTCTGGAATCTTGGATACCTCAAACCATTATTGTTATTAAAGTATACAATTTTAAAAATTATTGGAAAGTCAAAACTTGATTGGAGAGATGTTTTTTATCCTTGGAAGAAGGGAAACAAAAAGATGGTTGATAGATATGTTCATTGTTTCAAGAAAAAAGAACTCGAGGATTTGGTTAAAAAATCAGGATTTGTGATAAAAGATTCAGGATATCTTTCTCACGGAAAATTCAAGAAAGCAAACCTCTATATTATTGCCCAAAAACCTTCTATTTCTTTGGACAAAGAAGGCTTATTATAAAAAGCCCCTGTAGTTCAATGGATAGAACAGAGACCTCCGGAGTCTCAGATGTAGGTTCGATTCCTACCAGGGGCATAGAGTTTAATATTTATTTTTTTAGAGTATCTGTTAAAATTTAATTATATGGACAAGAAATTCAAAATCGCTGTCTCAGGTGCAGCTTATACTAAGCATTGTTGCAAAAATATAGAGAAACTGAGCGAAGAAGTAGGAAAAGAGATAGTGAGGCAAGGATGTATTTTAGTTACCGGTGCTACTACCGGTGCCCCCTATTTTGCTGCCAGAGGAGCAAAAAAAGCAGGAGGTGTTAGTATTGGTTTTTCGCCTGCTGCTTCTGAGAGAGCTCATATTAAATCATACCGTCTTCCTACAGACGTTTTTGATGTTATTGTTTATACTGGGTTTGACTATTCAGGAAGAAACCTTTTAATGACTCGGGCGGCGGATGGAATAATAATTATTTGTGGCCGGATGGGAACTTTGAATGAATTTACTATTGCGTTTGAAGATCAGAAACCAATAGGTGTTCTTGAAGGTTCCGGTGGCACTGCAGATAAAATAAAGAGCTTGATTCAAAGACCTTTTCGAGGAAAAATGAAAATAGTATATGATAAAGATCCTGCTAAATTGGTAAAAAAACTCATTGCTCTTATTAAAAAAGACAAAAAACAATAAAGGTCGGTCACAAAAATAAATGCATCTATGCCAAAAGCTTTGTCTGATGAAGGAAAATTAATAGGTGAAGTCACTCATTACTTTGGTAAAATAGGAGTAGCAGTGATTAAATTAAAAGGAGCTCTAAAAGTAGGAGATACTATTCGGATTGTTGGTGGAGAGAGTACTGATTTTGAGCAGAAAGTAGAGTCAATGGAGATTGAACACAAAAAGATAAAAACAGCTAAAGCTAAACAGTCAATTGGACTAAAGGTGAAAAAGAAGGTAAGAGAGGGATATAAGGTTTATAAACTTTAAATTTTTAATGGAGATTACAATCTCTTCTCATTATCTTTTTCAGATCCTTCTTCAATTGGCTCTAGCTGCTGTATTAGGTGCTTTTATAGGGATTGAACGAGAACTTAGGAAAAAAGAGGCAGGACTTCGGACGTATACCTTAGTGAGTTTGGGAGCATGTATTTTTACTATAATAGCTCTTCGCTTAGCAAATTCTCATCTTGGAATTGTCGATCCTGGGCGAGTAATTCAGGCAATAGCAATAGGTATAGGTTTCATTGGAGGAGGTGTAATTTTTCAACGGCCTTCTCGTATTGAAGGACTGACTACTGCTGCAGGATTGTGGGTGGCAGGAGCTGTGGGAGTTGGTGTAGGAATAGGGTTTTATTCTTTGGCAATTCTTGCTACTTTATTTACTGTTTTTATTCTGGTGGGTTTTGGTTTTCTTGAGAAAAGATTTTTCAAAAAGGAAGGCAACATATAAAAGATTTTTCTTATAAGCCCAGGAAAGTTTGAGATATCTACCCTTTCTTTTTATTTCTTTGAGCTGTTAAAATGGAGTTCATTGGAGATTTCCATCTTCATTCCAAATACTCCCGTGCCACTTCTTCCCAGATGGTTCTGGAAAATCTTGACAAGTGGGCAAAGATTAAGGGAATCACGGTATTGGGAACAGGAGATTTTACGCATCCTGAATGGTTTAGGAATTTGAAAGGAAAATTAGAACCGGCTGAAACCGGGCTTTTTAAATTAAAAGATTCAGATTCTCTAACTAGATTTATCTTAACTACTGAAATAAGTTGTGTTTATTCAAAATTGGGTCGAGTTCGGAAAATTCACATTTTGATTTTTGCCCCAGATTTTGAAACAGTTGAAAAAATCAATACTCAGTTGGGCTGGATCGGAAACTTAAAAGCTGATGGTCGGCCAACCTTAGGGTTAGATGCTAAGGAGTTGCTCAAGATCGTTTTGGAAATTTCTGAAGATTGTTTGATTGTCCCCTGTCATGTCTGGACTCCTTGGTATTCTTTGTTTGGCTCACGCTCTGGCTTTGATTCAATTGAGGAATGTTTTGAGGATTATACAAAATATATTTATGCAGTAGAAACTGGTTTAAGCAGCGACCCTGCGATGAATTGGCGACTTTCGGCTTTAGATAATATAACGCTAATCTCAAATAGTGATGCTCACTCCCCTCAAAAAATTGGCAGAGAAGCAAATGTTTTTGATACAGAATTAAACTATTTTTCTATCATCGAGACTATTAAAAAGAAAAATCCCAAGAAGTTTTTATATACTATTGAATTCTATCCCCAAGAAGGAAAGTATCATTACGATGGCCACCGGAATTGTGGAATATCTTGTTCTCCTCAAGAATCAAAAAAATACAACAATATTTGTCCTGTATGTGGTAAACCTCTTACTATTGGAGTGTTAAGTAGGGTAGAAGAATTAGCAGATAGACCTGAAGGGTTTAAACCACAAGGGGCTATACCTTTTAGAAGTTTAATTCCCTTGAAAGAAATTATAGCCGAAATCCTTGGGTTTGGTTCTGAGACAAAGGAAGTAGATACAGAATACCAGAATCTTATTAGGCGGTTTGGATCAGAATTTAATGTTTTACTTAATGTATCGCGTCAGGACTTAGAGGTGGTTACCTTGCCAGAGATTGCCGAGGGAATTATAAGAGCAAGGGAAGGAAAAGTATATATTGAACCTGGATATGATGGAGTCTTTGGAAAAATAAGAATTTTTTCTAAAGGAGAGAAAAAGGAACTATCAAGACAAAAAACACTTTTTTAGCTATGGTTGAGAAATATGCTTTTGGATTAATAATTATTAATGGAAAAGAATATAGGTATGATGTAGAAGTTCGGTGGACAGGGGAAGTTCTTAAGTGGTGGCGAAAGGAAGGACATATTTTTGATGTGGAGGATGTAAAAAGAGCAGTTGCTCAAAATCCAGACATAATAATTTTGGGAACCGGAGATTGGGGCATGGCTCAAGTAACCGAGAGATGTAAGAATTTTATTAAAGAGAAAGGAATCGAATTGATAATTAACAAAACCAAAGATGCAGTAGAGGCCTTCAATACAATAGTTCAAAACCCAAGAGAAAAGAAAAAAGTAATTGCCCTGTTTCACTTAACTTGTTAAATATAGTTTTTGAAATCTCGCTTAATAAAAGCGAGATTCACATTAATATGGTTCCCGGTTATTTAAAACTTGGCAATACCGAAATTAGGAAAAGAGTAGAAACTCTTTTTGAAATGTTAAAGCAATGCAAAATTTGTCCTCGTCATTGTCGGATTAATAGGTTGAAAGAAAAGACTGGTTTTTGTGGTTTGGGATTTCTTCCTCGGGTTTCTGCATTTCATCCTCATTTTGGAGAAGAGTCATCTTTGGTGGGAGAGCATGGTTCAGGAACAATTTTCTTTACTTCCTGCAATTTATCTTGTGTCTACTGTCAAAATTATGAGATTTCTCAGTTAAGGATTGGGAAAGAGGTCTCTTTTGAAGAATTGGCTGAAATCATGATTTCACTTCAAAATCAGGGTTGTCATAATATTAATTTAGTTACTCCTACTCCCCAGGTTCCTCAGATTATTAAATCGCTTCAAATTGCAATTGAAAAAGGATTAAAAATTCCTTTGGTTTATAACACTTCAAGTTATGATTCAGTTGAGACTTTAAAATTATTAGATGGGATTGTGGATATTTATATGCCAGATGCAAAATATTCAGATAACAAAATCGCCCAAAAATATTCAGCAGCTCCAAATTACTTTGAGATAATGAAGAAGGCAATTAAAGAAATGCACAGACAAGTGGGCGATTTAATAATCGACCAGAAAGGAATAGCAGTTAAAGGTTTGTTAGTTCGACATCTAGTTTTGCCCAATAATTTAGCAGGTTCCCAAAAAATTTTTGAATTTTTAGCAAAAGAGATTTCAAAAAATACTTTTTTAAACATAATGGATCAATACTATCCATGCTATAAAGCTTTCCAATATCCAGAGTTATCCAGAAGAATTACCAAGGCAGAATTTGAAAATGTACTCGCACTAGCCAAGAAAATCGGCTTAAGTAGGTTTTATCTTTGAAAAAAAATATTCAAGCACCTGTCCAGCTAATTGAGTTTTCTTTTATTTCAAATTTTCCTTTAATAAACTTCTCAATTACCCAAATATTTGTTTTACAATGATTTGTAATTTCAGAAACCGTAACCTGTGATTTTCCTTCAGCTAAAGCCAAATAAGGCAAGATTTGGTCAGCTAAGTGTTTATCTAAACAGGCTTTTGATTTTTCTTGGTTTATTAAATCCAAAGCTACTTCTTTTCCTATTTCTTCCGCTTTCTTGCCTATCCTTCCTAAATTATCAGCTCCAATTACAGTGTTCTCAAATTCAGCCACCAGGCAAATATTGCTTCCAGGACATTGAGTTTTGTGATATTCAATAAATTCTTCTATTGGCAATTTTAATTTTCCTAAAATTTCCTTTACTCCTGCAATTTGACGCTCAGCTACTTTTCTTTCTTTTAAAAGTTCTGAAGCTCCAGAATATATAGAAATTTTCCTTAAGTTTCCTCTATCTAGGAGATTAAGAGAGTTTAATTTTCCTTTTAAGGGGGGAATTTTGACCTCGAGTTCTGCTCCGCCTTCTGGATAATATCCTCTTTTTTTAATTTGGATATCTATCTTACTGTTTTCAGGCAATATCTTTTGTAAAATTTTCAGAAAAACGAGTCTGAAATAATCTATAGTAGGAGCAAAAAATGTATCGGTTGCTCCACCTCTAAAACGAATCTCAAGTCCTTCTTGTGAAAAGAGGCCAGGCAAGAGAAGGGTTTGAAGTAAAAGAGTTATACTTCCAGCAGTAGGAATATTTATAGAGATATTCCTTTTAAAATTCTGATTTGGCCAGAACTTGATTTCTTTAGAGCCAAGAAAATCTCCTTCCAATCTCCCTTGAGAGAATTGAGCCAAAGCTCTGAGTCCAAGAAGGTGCTGGGTTTTTAAACCAGGTTCCTCTCTTCCTTTTCTAATATTAAAAACATGTAGAGGTTTATTTGTAATGACAGAGAGGGCAGAGGCAGTTCTGAGAATTTGTCCTCCTCCCTCGCCAATTGAACCGTCGATTTCTATCATAGTTAAATTTATTAGAACACTCTTTTAGATAATTTTCAAGATCTTGACAAAGCGTTTTGGTAGACAGAAAATAGAGTGAGCGATATGGAGAAAGAGAAAATTTTTTTAACTAAAGAAGGCCTGGAAAGGTTGAAAAAAGAATGGGAAGAGCTGAAGAAGATAAAGAAAGCGAAATCAAAGGGAGGCGTCCCTGAGGTTTTTCATTCTCAGGAGATAAACCCAGACTATCTTGTATTTCAAGAGGATATGAGGTTTTTAGAAGACAGACTTGCTGAGCTTAGATTTATCCTCAAAAATGCTAAATTAATAAAAGCGCCACCTAAAGAAAGGCAACATATAGTTGATCTGGGGGCTACAGTTACTCTTGAAGAGCCAGATGGGAAAATTAATGAGTTTATGATTGTAAGCACTCTTGAAGCAAATCCAAGTGAAGGGAAAATATCTTTTGAATCGCCGGTAGGTAAAGCGCTCTTTAATAAAAAAGTAGGAGATACGGTAGTAATTACTTCGCCTATAAAGATAACCTATAAGATTAAAAAAGTCAGATATTCTGATTTGTGATTGTCTTGGGTTTTAAAAACTGGGATGAGTTTAGTTTTCGTTTATGAAAAATGTCTTAAAATTCCTTCTGGAAACAGAAAAACTCAAGAAGATGCCCCGGACCGGATGGCGGTTGATGGGCATAAAAAATCCAGAAACGATAGCTGAGCATTCTTTCCGAGTTGCTATCTTGACCTGGGTGCTTGCCAAGATAAAGAAGATAGACACAAAGAGAGCAATTAAGATTGCTCTCTTTCATGATTTATGTGAGGTTTATGCAGGCGATATGACTCCTTTTGGCTACTATCTTCAGTTGCCAAAGAACAAGAAAGAGAAAAAAGCGATTTTGATGAGATGGGTTCGTCTTTCTCAAAAAGAGAAAATAAAAAGAGCAAAAAAGAAATTTGAAAAAGAAAAACGATCTCTTATGAAGTTAATAAGAGATCTTAGTCCTTGGACAAAAAGAGATATTTTTTCTGCATGGATAGACTATGAGAAAAGGATTTCAAAAGAGGGTAGGTTTGTGAAACAAGTAGATAGGATAGAAACTTTAATTCAGTCCATTGAGTATTTTGGTACGAAAAAGGAGATAGGAGGAACAAGTTGGTGGGAGGGGACTGAAGAAATTGTTGAAGATCCTCTACTTCTTGAGTTTTTAGGAGCTATTCAGCAAAGATTTTATCACAAAAAAAGAGACAAAAAAGATAAGTTGCCAAATGTTTTGGATTTTGTACTCAAGATAGGTAAGCTCAAGAAAATACAAAGAAGATGTTGGACGATTAGAAAGGTAAAAAATCCAGAAACAATTGCCTCCCATATTTTTTTTCTTTCTCTGATGGCTTTTCTTGTAAACTCCGAGAAAAAACTGAAGATTAACGAAGAAAGAATGTTAAAAATGGCATTGACATCTTTTTTGCCAACTGTGTATTCAAGCCAAAGAACCCCTTATGATTATTTGCTCAGGAACAAAAGTGAAAGTGAAAAAGAAAAGATTTTAAAAAGGTGGTTTCGTCTTTCTAGAAAAGAGAAAAAAGAAAGATTTCTTAGAGAATACAGAAGAGAGAAAAAAGCACTTGAGAAGCTTACATCAAATCTTCCTCTATATTTAAGAAGCGAAATAATCCGGCTATGGGAGGAATTTAAGACAAAGAGTTCTCCGGAGGGATATTTTCTTGGGCAAATGGAAGTACTTGTTGTTCTTTTGCAAGCACTTCAATATTGGGAAAGAAATAAAAAATTTCCTATAGAAACTTTCTGGGAATGGGCATTTGAATCAAGTGATAATCCAGTGAATTTCGAATTTATGGATATTTGTAAGAAGAAATTTTATAAATAAAAAGTAATCTATGGTTAAACTATTTATCGGGACTTCTGGTTTTAGTTATTCTCATTGGGAAGATGGGGTTTTTTATCCAAAGAATCTTTCACGTACTCACCATCTTCAATATTATGCGAGCCAGTTCAACACGGTAGAGCTCAATAGTCCATTTTATCGTCTTCCTAATGCAAAAACTTTTCAGGGTTGGCGCAAGAGGACCCCTGAGAATTTTGTATTTGCAGTGAAAGTAAGTAGGTTTATCACTCATGTAAAGAAACTAAAAGATTGCAAGAAGGAATGGGAGGAGTTTTTGAAAAGGGCTTTATTTCTTGAGGAAAAACTTGGTCCCTTTTTATTCCAGTTTCCCGCCAGCTGGCATAAAAATCTGTCAAGACTCAAGGATTTTGTGGGGATACTTAGAAAAACAAGTAAGGATTTTAGATTTGCCTTTGAATTTAGGCATAAAAGTTGGTTTTCAGACGATGTTTATAAGTTTTTTGAGGAACAAAAGAATCTTTCTTTTTGTATAACAGATTCTCCTTATTGGCCTTCTGTGGAAAAGGTTTTTGGTGGATTTGCTTATTTTCGTATGCATGGAGGGAGATCTCTATATAGTTCTAAATACTCTCAAAAAGAGTTAAAAGAACTTGCTCACAAAATTAAGAAATGTCTGAGACAAAAACTTGATGTGTATTGTTACTTCAATAACGACGCTCATGGTTATGCCTGTGAGAACGCAAAAGAGCTTCAAAAACTCTGCCAAAGAAATTAACATTTTCTTTTGGTCTTGGTTGAGCTATAATTCAAATATATGCGAAAAATTATTCTTTTTTTAGTTTCACTACTGATAGGATTAAGTCTCTTTGGGCTTGTTACTTCTAGCATAGGCATAGATGAGATTGCAAAGGCTTTTTCTTCTTTTCCTGTTGAAGGGCTTGTGATCATTTTGTTTATTTCTTTTCTTATCGTTCTGGTAGGGATTTGGAGATTGAAATTTATTCTAAAAACTCAGGGTTACTATCTTTCTTTTTGGAAGGTGGCAGAAATTTGGTTTAGTGGATTTACTATTTCTTATTTCACTCCGATTGCTATTTTTGGGGGAGAAATTTTTATGATCTATGGTCTTAAAAAAGCATTTTCTGTTCCGTGGGAGAAAGCTTCTGCTGCAGTTTTTATTCATAGAGTATTGGATGCTACTATTTTCTTTCCTTTCTTGGTAATAGGATTATTTACTTTTCCTCTTTTGGCAGGAACATTTCCAAAGACCAAGGTGATTATTGCCGGATCAATTGTAGCAGCAATTATTATCTTTCTTCTTGCTATCTTTTATATAAAAACCTTCCGCAAAGAAAGTACCCTTGAATGGTTTCTTCGACTCTTTGGTTTAAGTAGGAAAAAATTGCAGAATCAAAAAGGAGGAGAATTGGTGCTTGGAGCTGAGAAGGAAATACTTTCCTTTTTTGGGTTGAAGAAAGGACGGATGTGGAAAGGTTTGGCTATTTCTTTATTAAAGTATTTTCTGATCTTGATAAGATGTGTAATGCTTATCTTCTTTTTTGGAGGTAGTTGGCATCTACTTAGAGCGTTATCCGCTTATGGATTCTTTAATTTAGCTACTTTGGTTCCGGTGCCAGCAATGCTTGGAAGCTTGGAGATTGCAGAAAGTATAGTTTTCTCTGGCATAGGAATGGGAGCAAATGTGGGTGTTGCCTTTTCCTTTGTGTTAAGAAGTATGGATCTTCTATGTGCTATGATAGGATTTCTGCTTTTGATTAAATTCGGAATCAAGCTTATCAAGATAAAGATTGGTGAGTTTATTGATAAAGTAATTTCTAATAGAAATTCTTTATTTATTGCCTGATAAAAAGTTTCTCGGAGCCAATTTTTTGTAATTTTTCTTTATTTTGTTTTGCACAAAACAGAAATATAATGAACTAATATGAGGTTTTCAATTAGCACCAAAGGGTTTAATGATGTAATTGACATTACTAATAGAGTCTCGGAAATAGTAGAAGAATCAGGAAAAAAAGAAGGGCTTTGTGTTATATCCTGTCCTGGTTCTACGTGTGCTATTACGACAATCGAATATGAAAGTGGAGCAATTGAGGATTTAAAAAGAATACTTGAGAAATTGGTCCCTATGTCAGAAGAGTACCAGCATTGCAAAAAATGGGGAGATTGTAATGGTTATGCTCATATTCGTTCGGCCCTAATAAAACCATTTTTAACTGTTCCTATAGAGAATGGAAAATTACTTTTGGGTACGTGGCAACAAATTGTTTTTCTTGACTTTGATAACCGGCCTCGCCAGCGCGAGATTTTTGTGAAGATTATTGGTAAATGATGAAGTTAAAAATTAACAGAGTTGTAAAATACTTAATTCTTAGTGACGTACTTTTTTGGACGGGTTGGGGATTAATGAATCCTGTGTTTGCTATCTTTGTGGTTCAGCGAATTGAAGGAGGCTCTCCGTTTGTAGTAGGAGTTGCTGCAGCGATTTATTGGATTCTTAAATCACTTTTAAGAGTTCCTATTGGTGCCTTTTTAGATAGCCAACCAACTGAAAAGGACGATTATTTTTTTCTGGTAGGTGGTCTTTTTGTTGCTTCTCTTGTGCCTTTTGGATACATATTAGCTTATCTTCCTTGGCATATATATTTCCTTCAGATTATTTATGCTATCGGCATGGCAATGACCCTTTCTGGTTGGCAAGCCATTTTTACTCGACATATTGATAAAGGCAAAGAGGCTACTGAATGGGGGCTTGATGCTACTTTTCTTGGTTTTGGAGTAGGAATCTCAGGCGCTGTGGGAGGATGGGCAGTAACTGAATTTGGCTTTGAGCCGGTTTTTATTTCTGTAGGAATACTAGGATTGATTGGTGTATTTGTTTTATTAGGATTGCGAGGAGATCTTGGAAGAGGATTTATTTCCAGAAAGGACCTTAATATCTTCAAAAAATCTGCAGAGAAATAAACAAAAAACTTCTGATAAAGAGATTCAAAATCTATCCAAAAGAGAAGAAGCGAAAAAATCTAAAGAGTCCCTTTCTTTTTCTTGACTGCTTTAAATGTTAAAATTAAAGGAGCAATAATCTAAAATGAAAAAATTCAAAAAGAAAACATTAGAAACGATAGCGGTAGTGATTGTATTAGCGATACTTGTTTTCCTTGCTTTCTTTTTGGAGAATTTAAATGAGGCGCAAGACAGAGATATGAAAAGAATTACTGATCTTAACAATTTAAGAAGCGCTCTCCAGTTTTATTATCTTGATAATGGTCATTATCCGATTGAAAAGCAGTGGTGCTCTTTGGAATTAAATTGTGATACATTATCAAAAGAAATTAAATCTTATCTCCCTGAAATTCCGAAAGACCCTTTATTTCCTAAGAAAAAGGGTTATTCTTATCTTTATAGAACAACAGAAAACGGTTCAGATTACAAGATTTGTGCAAAACTTGAAACAGATACTTCTTATGAGCTTGGTTCAAAGAAAAGCTTTCTTATTCTCTCTCCTGCCAAATAAAGAGAAGTGCTATTTGCTTTTTGCTAATTAGAGAGAGTACTGTGAGAGGATTTTTTTTGAATCATTGACATTCTTTTCAAGATATAAGAGAATAAAAATAAAGGTCCTTTAATATATTTGATTAACACATTAATATGCTCAGCAAATTCAGTTTCCTTAAACAAAAAAAGTTTTTTAAAGCATTCACCTTAATAGAGATAGTCATTATTGTATTTATCCTTATAATTATTGGGATTGTTGCCTACACTCAGCTAGAGCAAAGAGGGCCTGCTAAGGCTAGGGATGCGAGACGAGTATCTGAACTCAATACTCTCAGAGATGCTCTCCAACTATATTATATAGACCATGGAAGATTTCCTAGTTCTACTGATGCAGAAACAGAATGTTATATTGGAGCTCAGCCAGGAGACCCTCATTATTGTTCTTATTTAGAGTCAGAATTGGTACCCGACTATATTAAAGAGCTTCCCATCGATCCTTTAAATGAACCTGATAGAGGATTTGTTTATATATATGAATCTACTTCCTCTGGGTCAGGATATACACTCCGTACTAACCTTGAAACAAGAGCACCATTTGTTATCTCCTCTACCGGAGGTTTTGCTATGCCAAGCGGAGAAAGCGGAGGGGAAGGAGAAGGAGAAGCGCCTTCTCTACCTACCATCTCCTTTAGTTCACCATCCTATTTATTAAATGAAAACATAGGCTCGGTTGTTATTACCGTGAATATCTCTTCTGCTCCTGTTTCTAATCCTGCTTCTGTGGATATCTCTACCTCTGATGGTACAGCCACAGGAGGAGCAGCATGTGGAGCAGGTACAGATTATGAATCTCATTCAGGAACTCTAACGTGGAATGTTGGAGATAGTTCTTCCAAAACCTTTACTGTTACTATCTGTGACGATAGTGATTATGAAGGAAATGAAGATTTCTCTGTTACCTTGTTTAATCCTCAAAATGCCAATATTGGAACAAACCCTGCTACCGTGATCATTGTAGATAATGAATCTCCACCTCCCAACAATCCTCCTCAAGCAA
>JAGGWD010000013.1 GCA_021157625.1 bacterium
ACCATTGATTTTTGAAAAAAATTTTCTTTCTTAATCTTCCCTCTAGTTTAAAACCTGTTTTTTCTAATAATTTTTGATTAGAGAAGGATGTTAAACAAAATGTATTAATTCAGAAGGTCTGAATTTCTTTAAGGCATTTTCCTGAATTTTCTTCTCTAATTCAAATATATTCTTTTCCTTTCTTTCGCTTAAATACCTCTTCCAATATGGAAAAACAAACCTTTTTATTTTTTTCAGATCTTTTCTGCCTGGATATTGAAAGTATCTTCCTTTTTTATTTAATCTAATTCTTATTTCTTCTTCTGCCAAAAGCTCAATTATAGAATGCATGATTTTACTCCTCTTCCGAGAATAAGTTAAGTAATGCAATATTTCATGGCATAATCCAGCAGTATTGAAATTAGGGTATTCCTCTGGTCCTCCCCAACAGATGATTTTCTCTCCTATATAAACTCCATTTCTTAATTTAGGATGAGTAATCAAGACAGTTATTGTAGTTGAGGGTAGGGAAATACCAGAAAGTTCAGATAACCACTTGAGAGCTTTTCTTTTATTTCTTTCCCAATCTTTTCTTACTTTCTCACAATAGAGTTTAGTCTCTTCTATTAGTCTCTTCACTCTTTTGTCCTTTTTTATCTCCCGCAGCACTGCTTTCATTTGCTTGGTTTGAGTTTCTAAGCTTATTTTTCTTAAAGAACAAAAAACAATATTATACTCTATAAATCCTGTTATTAAGTAATAAATTTTGGGATATTTTTCCCAAAATTCTCTTCTGAATTCTTTCCATGCAGGAAAAGGCAATCTTCTGCGATTATGAATCCAAGAGAGAGCATGAGCTATTACATAGTCTTCATCTACTACAAATTTAAGTTTAAGCATAGCTATAATTAATAAACCCCTGTGACATTATATCTCTTCCGGAACCCAGAGTAAAGAAAAAAAATCTACCTTAAAAAGGTAGAATCTTTTTTGATTAAGAAATCGCCGAGCTAGCAGATAAAGGGCAAAGAAAGAAATAAAATATTTGACATTTGTTGATATCTGTTCCATAATCTAAATGGAGGCAAAATAGCTTGATAGAAGGAAGAAAAGTTGTGTTGAGAGGGGTCCGGAGAAAAGATATCCAATACTTTCTTAAATGGTTAGATGATCCGGAAATCTCTAAGCCATTAGACAGATATTTACCTATGAGTGAGATTGGAGAGGAGAATTGGATTCTGGAAATCGAAAGAAAAAAGGATGTAATAGTATTTACTATTGTAGACAAGAAAACAAGAGAACCAATCGGAAATTGCGGTTTTCACAAAATTGATTTTAAAAATCAACGAGCAGAAGTAGGAATCTTAATTGGCAGAGAGTATTGGGGAAAAGGTTATGGCAGTGAAGCACTAGAATTACTCATAAGTTACGGCTTTGCGCAGTTGAATCTTAATTCAATTGCTTCGCTCGTTGTCAGTTCTAACGAACGGAGTCTCAGGCTACACAAGAAGGTAGGATTTAAGGTACAAGGAAGGATGCGAGATAGTATCTTTGTAGACAATGAGTTTCACGATATGCTTTATTTGGACATATTGAGATCGGCGTGGCAACGGCGGCGCGCTACCATAAAAAATAAGACACTGTTTTAGCAGTGTCTCTTTTTATTAGAAGAAATAGTATTCTTAGAAACTTGTAGGTTGGCTTATCTAGAATATGCTTGTCGCCATGCTCTCGATATTAACAGAATATAAATTATAGACTAGAATGAAATGATATTTTAGCTTTTTTAGAATTCCAAATATAAAATTTCTTATAGAACCAAAACAAGACATACTTGTTTATTTTGTTTTTGAGAAAGAAACCAAAATTTCTCACAGAGAGCATATTATGGAGGCTTATTTTTTCAAGAACCATCCACAACTCAGGATTTTAAAGAAGATAAAAAATAAAAAGAAAAAAGAGAAGCTTCTCAGTGATTATGTTGTTGATTATTACAGAAAACATAATGCAATAATGAAAAAGAGAGTCAAAGAAATTAAAGAAAGATGGAATAAGGTAAAGTATCAATTTTTTAATTTAGCCAATAAACTATTTCAAAATCATCCTTGGCCTAAAGGAAAATACATAGCCTATGTAACTATTTGGGGAATCTATCCACGTGATATAAAAGAAAAGATATTTTTCATACCTTATAAAGATAAAAAATTAGCTTTAGAAGTTATCGCTCACGAAATGCTTCATTTTATCTTTTATGATTATCTTTATAGCCATTATCCGAAATATAAAAAGAAAAGATATCAAAAGAAAATTTGGAAAATTTCTGAGTCTTTTAATGCAACTATACAAAATCAAAGAGAGTGGATAGCTATTTTTCATAAGAGACCCGAGGTTTATCCAGCACTTAAGAAATTGACCCAAAAAATTAAAAAAATTTGGAGAGAGAAAAAAGATATAGATTATTTATTAAGAAAGATTTTACCTAGAAAGTAATTACTGTCTTATTGGAATTTCTTTTTATAACCACAGGATATTGATGATTTAGTGGTTTTTTAACTATCGGAAGGCGCTAAATAATACTTTTTATAGCCCTTTTTATTTACAGGAAGAAATTTTCCATTGTATAATGATGAATAATTATGTGAGATATATTATTAGTGATATTTGATATTGCAGAGAATTTCATAATAATACATTACTTTGTGTGAAAATTTTCAATAATATTTTGCAATGGGAAAGAATAATAAAATAAAAGAATTTGTTGTAGAAGGATATGTCATAAAAGATAATTCTGTATTGCTTGTCTATCATAAAAAAATAGGGATGTGGTTGCCGCCTGGTGGGCATATAGAAAAATATGAAACCCCAGAAGAGGCGTTGGTAAGAGAGATTAAAGAAGAGACTGGCCTTGAAGTAGAAATAATAAACCAGGTAAAACCTGGTAAAAAATTCAATGTAAGAATGCTATACCAACCCGCTCATATACAGTTGGAAGATATCAAAGGAACGCATTATCATATAGATCTTATTTATCTATGTCGGGTTAAGGGAGGCAAGCTTCGTTCCAATCAAGAGATAGAAGATTTACGTTTTTTTGATATAGAGGAAATAAATAAATTGGATAATATTCCAGAAGAGGTGAAGTATTTTGCTACAAAATTTTTGAGTAGCGAAATAGATAAAAATTATCTTAAACTGCCGGTACTAAGTGAAATCATTTCTAAAAATACAACTAATTTTTCGTCCATTAAACTATTAATAATACAGCACATTAAGAAAAATACGGTAGAATTTATAAGGTTATTAAAAAAGTCTAATTTTAGGAAGATTGTGGTAATTGCTAAGCCTTATAGCGTTGACCAAGAGGCTCTAAAAGAAATAGAAGAATATGCTGAAGTGATAGTACCTTCCTTTGAAGAATTAGAGAATCTTGAGATTGTAGATAGCGTGGTTAGGAAATATATAAATGAAGAAGATAAGTTTATATGCTTGGATATGGGAGGATATTTCAGCAGATATTTTCAAAACCAAGCTTCATCATATGGTGCCTTGTTAGGAGTCATTGAAGATACTAAAAATGGAATCTGGTTTAATAAAGACAAAATCAGGCTTAAATTTCCACTTTTGTCTGTGGCTAGTTCCCGTCTTAAAGTTTATGCAGAAAATTATGCTGTAGCGAAATCTATAGTTAGAAATTTAGAAAATATTCTGGTCAATAGTAATTTTAGTAGAAGCTTAAGTAGTAGTAATATTCTTGTGTTGGGCTATGGAGGGATAGGAGAAAACATTGCTAGGTTGCTAAAGGATAGGTCGTTAGTAACCGTTTACGATATATCTGCAACTAAACTATTGAAGGCAAGGATGTATGGTTTTAATATTATCGGAGATTTAAGAGATTTGTTTGGGTTTGACATAATAATAGGTACTACAGGGGAATTTGTATTAAGAAGAGAGCATCTGAGAAATTTAAAGAATGGCGCGATACTTGTTAATGCCTCAACAAGAAAGAGAGAATTTGAGATTGATTCGGTGCGAGATCTTATCACAAGTAAGATAAAAAATGAGTTATATACTACTTATAAGTTTTATAATGGAAAGACAATGCATATAATTGCAGATGGATTTCCTGTTAATTTTCTAAACACAGAGTCTGTTCCTAGTTCTATTCTGGATCTTATTTTTTCAGAGATTTTTATATTAATGAAAATTGTCACTGAGAATGGCATTAGTCCTGGGTTTTATCCTGTAGAGAGGTTTTATGAAGTTATTGAAGAAGATGTAAGTAAGATGTGGCTAAAATATTGGACATGATTTTATTAAATCATGTAGATTTTTGATAATTCGGTATTTGACAAATCTGTCTTCTTATCAAGATGAGAAATTTTAGGAGTAGAAGCAATCATTGCTCATGAGATGCTTCATTTCTTATTTTATAGTTATCTTTTTAAGCACTTTCCCAAATACAAAAAATCTAGATATTCCTATGCTGTCTGGGTTTTTTCTGAGGCTTTTAATGAAGCTGTGATGAAGGAAAAAGAATGGAGAAAAATTTTTCCTTCTCTTCCTCTTTCTATTCAGAGACACACCCGATAAGGGAGAAAATTATGAAACTCAGGAAACTTAATAAAAATGTAGAAGAAATTATGCATATTTTACTTCCTATTGTGGCAAGGAAATATACGAAGCATTTTTTGTTTTAATTTTTAGTAGAATTAATCTATTTTAACTTAATAAACTCTAGGCTCAGTGTAGAGTTATAAATCTCAATAAGGGGTTTTGAAGAAGCCCTTTTGTTTTTCATTGACAAAATAAAAAAGAGGTGGGAAAATAATAATGATGAAAGAAAAATTGAGAATCAAGAAATATAGAAAAGGTCTTAGAAAGACAGAAGGGATTCTTATTTTTCATAAAAACATTTTAAAAATTAAATTTTAATCAAAAGACCCAACGTTCCGCGTTGGGTCTTTGGCTAATTAAGAAAGAGCGGTCTTTTTCAAGCTTATGAGGGGTGCTTGAAATAAAAAAGACCGCTTCTGAATCGCCATGGCACATACATTGTATCAGCGGCCAAAAAGGCTGTCAACTCTCAGAATTGGGGAAAAAAGCGCCGATCTTAAAGTAGTTAATAGAATTTTGAAAAGATTAACTCCAGAGAGAATTCAGAAGGAGATCAAGACAATTCAGAGAATAAAATTACCATTTGAACTAGAGAAATGGGTTAAAGAATATGAAAAAGTGGGGAGTAGAGATGATTTTTTTTGGAAATGGTTATACCGAGCTAACCAAGTTGTTACCCTCCCAGGAATATCTAGTAAATATATAGAATCTTTAAGAAGAGTCAAAACATTGTTTAATATGTTCCTTGCTTTATTAGATGATATAGCAGATGAATCTCTAAATAAGAAATTATTAGAGCAGTTATTAAGAGTTCCTTTTGAGGAAGAAAATATAGATAGATCTAAGCTTAATCACTCAGAAAGAGAATATTTAGATTTCACAAATAGACTCTTTAGATATATTGAAAAAAGAATTAAAAAATATCCTAGATATCAAGAGATTAAAGATGTTTTTGAGTTTGATGTTAGACAGCTCCTAAATAGTATGAGATATTCTTACTTAGTTAATGTACAGCCATATATTATTAATAGAACAGAGTATTGGATGTATTGTTCTCATAACATGCAGGCTATGATAGATTTAACACTTGATCTAATGTGTTTTTTAAAATTCCCTCTTAGAAATCTTGGAAGATTTAGAGAAATAGCGTGGCAGGCTCAAAGGATGGCTCGGATTGGAAATTGGATTAGTACATGGGAGAGAGAGATTAATAAAGATGATTTGACGAGTGGAGTTATTGCTTACGCAATTGAAAAAGGATTTGTAAATCCTGCATCTATACATTTAGAAAAAACAGCACTAATAAGAAAAATAAAAAGCTCAAATATTGAAAATTATTTTCTAAAGGAATGGGAAAATTCTTATCAAGAGATCAGAAAATTAGGTAAGAAGATGTCTGTTATAGATATCCAAAACTTTCTTAAAAGATTAGAAAAGTTACTTCTTATGCATTTAATGAGTCGTGGTTATAAGTAGCTCATGTTTTCTTTAAAGAGAGAAACATATGGGTTACATCAATCTAGAGTTGTACCATCTCATTAATAAATTATTTATAGTATTAATAGACATCTTTGGAGCATGGTTAATTTTTTGGGTTTATACTGCTGATTCTAGAAATAAGACTAATCAGTTATTTTCTTTATTCACTTTTTCTACTCTTCTCTGGGTTAATGCCGGTTATTTTCTTACGTTTTCTTCTAAACCAGAAAGTGCTTTGTTTTGGGCAAGATTTGCTCCTTCTGCAGTTTTTGTTTTTTTGACTTTCTTTTATTTCTTCACAGTATATTTCCCCCGTGAAGAGAAAAGATATTTTTTCTTAGAGAAAATCATCTTAGTAATTACCTTTTTTCTTGTTGTTGTTACTTTTTTTTCGGATCGTATTGTTCAAAAGATAGAGTTTACCACATGGGGAGTGAATCCTATTTTTACCCCAAGTGGAAAAATTATTTTTTATGGAATAGTAATTGTCGTTACTTTCTTAATAGTTACTTTTCTACTAAAAAAATACATAACTCTTAGCAGAAGAGAAAAAGTAAGAATCCAGTATCTTTTAATTGGTCTTCTGATTTTTGTACTCATGAATCTTGTTTTTAATGTTTTTCTTCCCTTATTCCAGAATTCTATAAAATATTGGCAGTTTGGGAACTATTCCGCTATTTTTCTTCTTGGTTTTACTGCGTATGCGATTGTAAAGAGAGAGCTTTTTGGTATACGGGTTGTTATTACTGCTATTTTTGTTGCGTTGATTGCAATTCTGCTTGCCTTGGATGCTTTGGTGTTTACAGATATTTTGAGTCTGCAGCTGGTGAAAGGATTGATTTTGATACTCTTCCTTTATTTTGGTTATCTAATGATTAAGAGTGTCATTAGAGAAATTGAGCAGAGACAAGAGATAGAAAAATTAAGCAAAGCAAAGTCAGAGTTTATATCTATTGCCTCGCATCAATTGAGGACTCCATTAACAGCAATCAAAGGATATATTTCAATGATTTTGGAGGGGACTTATGGCAAGGTGAATCCAAAGATTAGATCGCCTATGAAGAAAGTTTATGAATCAAATGAAAGATTAATTGCTTTGGTTAATAACCTTTTGAGTATTTCTCGTATTGAATCAGGGAAAATGGCATTTAATCCTGAAGAGACATCAATTGAGGATTTGATTTCAGAGGTAATAGATATATTTAGAATTGAAGCCAAAAAGAAGAAATTGTATTTGAGATTTGAAAAACCTGCTCGGCCTCTTCCTAAAGTTTTTGTAGATAGAGAGAAAATGGTAGATGTTCTTTCAAATGTTGTGAGTAATTGTATTAAATACACTCTGAAAGGAGGAGTTACTATAAAAGCAGAAGAGATAAAAGACAAGGTTAACAAAATTAGAGTTACAATCTCAGATACCGGAGAGGGGATGACAGAGGAAGAGCTCTCAAAAATGTTTCAGAGTTTCTCGCGTGGAATGGCAGGCACCAAGCTTTATACCCAAGGTGCCGGACTTGGATTGTATGTTGCCCGCAAGTATATGGAAATGCACAAAGGCAAAATCTGGGCCGAATCTGAAGGCAAAGGCAAGGGTTCCACTTTTTACATTGAGTTGCCGACAAAGTAAAATTAATATTCTATAGAATCCCGAAAATTATAGAAATAGAAATAAGAGCCAAAACAAATAATCCAAAAAAGATTAAAAAGAGGCTAATAGAATTGGGAGCAAGGTATGTAGGAGAAAAAATAGAAAATGATAAGTACTTTAGTTCAATTGAACTCTGCCGTA
>JAGGWD010000005.1 GCA_021157625.1 bacterium
AGGTGCCGAACAGGGCCGTAGATGCGGACTCGCGGGCCCTACCAGCCTGTTTTCCCCGGGGTAACTTTTATCTGGTGATCTCCCGCGGTTCTACTAACCACGGTCGGTTCACTAAGTCCTGGTTTCCCAACTGCGCGGCATATCCGCCTTGCAGTAAAGCCGGCTTATGGCTTTGCCCTATCACTCCGATTTCCATCCGGAGTTAGCCGACCTTTGAACACCTCCGTTACCTTTTAGGAGGTAAGTGCCCCACTTAAACTGCCCGCCAGACACTGTCCCCAGTAGAAGACTGGGTTAGGATAAAGGTTTTGAAAGGAGGGTGTTTCATTGGCGACTCCACCTGACCCGGAAGCCAGGCTTCACAGTCTCCCCTCTACGCTACGCATTCAAAACCAAAATCCAATATCTGACTGCAGTAAAGCTCCCGGGGTCTTTCCGTCTAGCCGCAGGTAACCGGCATCTTTACCGGTATTGCATTTTCACCGGGCAGCTCCTGGAGACAGTCCCCCAGTCGTTACACCTTTCATGCGGGCCAGAACTTACCTGGCAAGGGATTACGCTACCTTTGGACGGTTATAGTTCATGTACTCTCTATGTCGCCATAGAGCATGGACCATATCTTCTTCCCTTCTCTTATTATAAAAAGGGAAGCTTGGCGTATGGCCTCTGAGGATTCTTCTAATAGAGAATTAGATTCTCTTGCAAATCTCTGTCTTTGAATACTTTCTTTTTCTAGCCACCTTGATTTTTTCTCTCAATTCCAGAATTTTCTTTAATCCATTTCTATCAAGATGCTTTCCGTTCTCTATAATTTTTACTATCTGAGAAAATATCCTAATTTTTTTCCGCTTTTCTTTTGACAGAATAGGAAACTTTCTGAAGAACGGAAGAACTTTTTTACTAATGTCTTGCACTCTCCTCACCTCAAAATAGCATATCCCGTCTTTTCGATACCGAATAGACCCACAATTCAGTATCTTTCTAAATAATAAAGGAAGAGTATCGTCCTTTTGAGATATGTTAAAGGACAAGCCAACTTTCCATCCAATTCTGTAATCATTGCGCTTCATTACTGTCACATTAAAACTACCTTCTCCATCAGCAAATCCACTCAAATACCATCCTATCTCTTTAGAGAATCTATCTCTATTAGAAGCCTTTCCTGCTGGTTGACCGCATCGATTGGACATTTTCACTGCCATTAATTTATTTTATTAAATTAACGGCGAGTAGTCCAATATACCCGGTGTTCCCAGCATATAGCCAAGTTTTTTCTCAAGAGTTACCTCTTGAGAGCGGCAACTTTCTTACCGCCGACGTTTACTGGCGCTTCGGGCAGTCAGCCACTCTGACAAGCAGAGTGACCGCCACCGTTAACGTTCCAGCACTGGTCAGGTCTCAGCCCCTATACATCCTGTTTCCAGTTAAGCAGGGACCTGTGTTTTTGATAAACAGTCGCCAGGGGTACTTTCGCTGCGGCCCACCTTGCGGTGGGCAAGGCTTATCCCGAAGTTACGCCTGCTTTTTTGCCGAGTTCCTTCAGGAGCTTTCACCCGTTCACCTTGGTATTCTCTACCTGCCTACCTGTGTCGGTTTGCGGTACGGAACCCGCTAAATAGTATACTCAAGACTTTTCTTGGAAGAGTGCTCCTCTGAATTTCCCTCTCAAAGAGAGAGATTTTCGTTCTACTTGGAAAAATCCTCATAGAACGAACGCAAATCCAGTAATGCGCTCAGAGTACAACTCTCCGTCATCTTGAGGTTATTTAGCGGGTGGGCCGGAATATTAACCGGCTGCCCATCGGGTACGCCTTTCGGCTTTCCCTTAGGTCCGCCTAACCCTTAGCTGATTGTCATTGCTAAGGAAACCTTAGGCTTTCGGTGGTCCGGGATCTCACCGGACTTGCGGTTACTCATGCCAACATTCTCACTTCTCTCCGCTCCACCCAACCTTACGATTGAGCTTCACAGCGAAGAGAACGCTCCCCTACCCCCAGCACCAGATAATGATGCTGGGCTCCATCTTCGGTACTGAGCTTAAGCCCCGTGAATTTTCGGTGCGGAACCTCTTAGTTAGTAAGCTGTTACGCACTTTTTAAAGGATAGCTGCTTCTAAGCTAACCTCCTAACTATCTCAGAGGTTCCACCTCCTTTGATGCACTTAGCTCCTCTGATCTCAAAAAGAGATCAGAGTCCTGCTAAACGCAGGAAGATTTAGGGACCTTAGATGGGAGTCAGGGCTGTTCCCCTCTCGACCTTGGACCTTAGCGCCCAAAGTCTAACTGCCGAGAATCCACAACCGGCATTCGGAGTTTGGTTGGGATACCTGGCTTGAAACCACGGATATCCCATCCAGTGCTCTACCTCCGGTTGCTTCAAACTCGACGCTAGCCGAAAAGCTATTTCGGGGAGAACCAGCTATTACCAAGCGCGGTTGGCCTTTCACCCCTTGCCACAGCTCATCCCAGAGTATTGCACGGCTCACGGGTTCGGGCCTCCCCCCGACTTTCGCCGGGGTTCACCCTGGCCATGGCAAGCTCGCTTGGCTTCGGGTCTCCAACACCACCTCTAAAGGTCGCGCTATTAACGCTCGCTTTCACTATGCCTCCGCTCCAGAGGAGCTTAGACAAAGGTGGTATTGGAACTCGTTGGCTCATTCTTCAATAGGCACGCCGTCACCCCGCCGAAGCGGAGCTCCGACTCTTTGTGGGCAAGATGGTTTCAGGTTCTATTTCACCGGGGTCACCCCCCTGCTTTTCACCTTTCCCTCACGGTACTAGTGCACTATCGGTGAGACGGACGTATTTAGCCTTGGCTGGTAGTACAGCCTGCTTCCTCCGAGACTTTCGTTTCTCGGAGTACTCAAGAAAGATAACAAGGAGCGCAAAGGGGTTTTCGCCTACAGGACTATTACCTTCTATGGTGCCCCTTTCCAGGGTGCTTCGGCTAACCAACCTTTGCCTAAATACTCTCCCTCGGCAAGCATTCTTGTGCACCAGGAATGCTCCCGACGTTATCTTCTTGCAACCCCTCAACAAAAATTTGTTGAGGTTTGGGCTCTTCCCTTTTCGCTCGCCGCTACTAAGGGAATGGTTTTGCGCAAAAGCGCAAAACTTTGTTTCTTTTCCTCCGCTTACTGAGATGTTTCACTTCAGCGGGTTCGCCTCTCGGCAGAAAGCCGAGATGTTCCGATTTATCATCGGAACGGGTTTCCCCATTCGGAGATCCCCGGATCACAGGTTGCTAAGCACCTCCCCGGGGCTTATCGCAGCCACGCCACGTCCTTCATCGCCGCCGTCTCCCGAGGCATCCACCATCTGCCCATAAAATGCTTCTCTTGGCCAGTAACTGACAATCATTTCATTCTTTTCTTTCCTTATTCAGTTTTAAGGTGCTTTCCTTATCTATCTTTCTAAATCAAAAACCGCTTTCTTGGAAGCGGTTTTTCTGAGAACCTAAGTTCCCAGAAATATCAACCGCTTCCTTTATTCAATTTCTCTAAATTATCCACAATGTTTCTCATGCAATTTAAATGTTAACAATTCAAAAACTGCTTGTCAAGAGTTAGGAAAAATTAATCTGTTTCTGGTTTAGGTTCTGCTGGTGTTGTTGATTGTGGTTGAGTTTTTTCTGTTTCTTTCTCTGCCTCTGGCTTCTCTTCTGGCTTCTCTTCTGGCTTCTCTTCAGGTTTCTCTTCGGGTTTTTCTTCGGGTTTCTCTTCGGGTTTCTCTTCGGGCTTCTCTTCGGGCTTCTCTTCGGGTTTTTCTTCGGGTTTTTCTTCGGGTTTCTCCGCTGGTTTCTCTTTGGATTCAGTTTCGGGTTTAGGTGACTCTTCTGTTTTCTTCTTCTTATGAACAGGAATCTTCTTTCCTTTTAAAATTTTTTGTTTTATAAGCAAATTATGGACGGTATCAGAACATTTAGCACCTTGCTTCAACCAATACTCTATTCTTTCCTTTTTCAGAGATACTTCCTTTGTTAAAGGATTATAATAACCAAGACGTTCAATAAATTTCCCTCCTCTGGGAGGATTTTTCTTATCACATACTACTATCTGAAAAAAGGGTTGATTTTTTTTGCCTCTTCTGAGAAATCTTATAGCCAACATATTACCATTTTTTTATATTTAGTGCTTTCTTTGCTGCTTCAATTTCAGCTTCTTGTTTGGAAGATCCTTGACCTTTTGCTATTAATTGATCGTTCAAAAATACACCTACTATAAAATGCTTTGCATGATCCGGCCCCCATTCCTCCAGCACTTTATATGTTGGAGTAATTCCTAACCTCTCTTGTGATTCTTCCTGAAGACGTGATTTCGGATCTTTGTATAATCCTTTTTCAATAATGCGCGGAAGTTCCTTTATCAGATGTTTTTTTATAAACTTCTTACTTGCATCATATCCTAGATCAAGATAAATTGCTCCTATTAATGCTTCAAAATTGTTTGCTAGAATGTAGAGCCTTGCTTTAGAGTTATCTTTTTCTTCTCCTTTTGAAAGCAAGAGAAACTCTTCCAGACCTAACTCTTTAGCTACTTGGGCAAGTTGATGAGAATTAACCAAAGCAGCACGCCAGTTAGTCAACTCTCCTTCAGTTTTGTCAGGATAATTCTCATAGAGATATTCTGTTACTACCAACTCAAGCACTGCATCTCCCAAGAATTCTAATCTTTCGTTATGACCTAAATGAAAATCGGGGTGTTCGTTTAGATAAGATCTGTGTACAAATGCCTGAATTAAAAGATCTTGATTATTGAACGTAAGATTTAATTTCTTTTCTAATAGAGAGAAATCTTTCATAAATTATTTTTTAATTTTCTCCATTTCTTTATATACTGTCCCCAATACTCCATTTATAAACCTACCAGAACTCTCACCTCCAAAACTTTTAGCTAGTTCTATTGCTTCATTAATGGCTACCTTAGGTGGAACTTCTTCTTTATTACCATATAATAATTCATAAAGTCCAATTCTTAAGACATTTCTATCAACAATAGTAATTTTCTCAAGCGGCCATTCAGGGGCCGCTTTCTCTATAATCTTGTTTAATTGAGAGAGATGAGAAGTTATACCTTCAACCAATCTCCAAATAAACTTAGTATCTTCCAAGCCAGGTCCAAATTCTTCTATATTTCTTTGAACAATTTCTTTTAAATCTTTTTGTTGATGGTAAAAATCCCACTCGTATAAACTCTGCATTACAATTGAACGAGAAAGATGTCTACTTCCCATTTTATTTTAATTTAGAATCATTTTTTAGAAAGCTCTTCTAGAGTTAAAGATTTTTCTTTTCTCTTCTTTTGTTCGGTTTCCTTTATTTCCTTTTCTCTTTTCTTCCTTTCTTTCTTCTCAAGTTTCTCTAAAATATTCACAACTTCTCTTCCTTTATAATAACCACAATTCCAACAAATAGTATGAGGCAAAACAAATTTACCACATCGAGGACATGTCGTTAAAGTAGGAGGTTCGATGAAAATATGCATCCTACGCTTGTTTCTTCGAGATTTTGTATGTCTTTGCTTTGGTACTGCCATATCTATTCTATGATTGATTTCAATATTAACAAAAAACTAATTTCTTGACAAGTACTGCCATATTTAATAATAAATACCTGGAGGAATAAAATGGAAGTAATTTCTGGATTCGAGGGAAAGGATATAGAAGAAGCAATCAGAACAATAAAAGAAATTTGGGAAAAACAAGGTACCAAACCTAAAGGAGGACATGCACGTTACCAACTTCTGATTAGCAAGCTGAATGGAAGAGCGATATTTGTTCCTACAGTGAGCACTCGAGCAGGAACAGAAACAGTGATTGTGTGGAATCTCACTCTTGAACTTGCCAAAAAATTAGAGACAGAAGCCAAAAAGACAGACATTCCAATAGGATATCGATCTTATCTTTGGTTTGACAAACCACCTGCACTTTTACCAAACGAAGAACAAAGAGAAGAATTCAAAGAGGAAAGAGAATAATTCATTATATGCCATTAGGAACCTCCTAATGGCTTTTTAATTCTCTTAGAGGAGCGAAGGTTTTTCTGTGAATCTTGCAAGGCCCATATTTTCTCAGAAGCATCCGATGCGTTTTTGTAGGATATCCTTTGTGAAGATCAAATCGATAATGAGGAAATTTTTTATGATAATTTTTCATTATTCTATCTCTGAGAACTTTAGCAACAATAGAAGCTGCCATGCAAGAAAAAATTTTTTGATCACCTTTTATAATAGACTTTTGAGGAATATCCAAATCAATCCCGAAATTTCCATCTATAATTAAAAAATCAATTCTTTTTCCTAATTTTTTTTGTAACTTTGCTACCGCCCTCTTCATAGCCAATTTAGTTGCCTGCAGAACATTGATTTTATCAATTGTCTTTTCAGTAACTCTGCTTGTAGCGTACTCTATCTGAGGACAAGAAAGAATAATATCAAAGATTTCCTCTCTTTTTCTTGTACTAAGTTTTTTTGAATCCTTCATTTTCCTCATAAGCTTAAAGACTGTATGATCAAATTTTTTTCTTGGTAGAAGAACAAGGGCGCAGGCAACCACAGGACCTGCTAAAGGTCCTCTTCCTGATTCATCAAGACAAGCAATTATCTTAAATCCTTTCTTCTGTAGCTTCTTTTCTTCCTCTAAAATATCCATTATTTAATTCTAACATAAATCTCTTGCTAAACTACTTCTGAATGCTTAAAATAGAATTGGAAGGAGGAGAGAACATTGAAAAAAATTAAGCACAAGAAAGAAAAAAGAGAAAGGAATGACAAAAAATATAAAAAAGAAGCGAAAAAATTGCTCAAACATTTTAAAGAAAAAATAAACCAGTGCGCCCCTGAAGCATTAGTAGCAATTTTGGAAGAAATAGAAAGCAATTCTTTTCTTAAAGAATCGGATAAAAGGAAATTGAAAATTATGATCGCAAAGAAGGAAAATCTCCCTCCAGAAATTATGGTAAAACTTAGACTCGACAAAGATAGAGCAGTAAGATTTTGGGCATACGATACTCAACGTCAGAAATCCTCTTTTGAGAGAAGGAAGTAAAAAAGTTCTTTAATCTCTCTCTCCGTTTATACTTTTCCTTTTCTTGAAATACTCTCCTATATCCCCTTTTTGGGGGATTTTTTGTTTTTTAAGCAAAATTTGACTGAAGCTAGGCAAGAAGATAAAATGAAATAATCTATTTTGAAACCAAACTCCTCAGAAATTGATTATGAAATTCACCCACCTTCATCTACATTCTCATTACAGTTTACTTGACGGTCTACCCAAGATTGACGAAATTATTGAGTATGTCAAAGAGCTGGGAATGGACTCCGTAGCTTTAACCGATCATGGAAATCTTTATGGAGCAGTTGAGTTCTACAAAAAAGCAAAGCAAGCAGGAATTAAACCAATAATCGGATGCGAAATGTATCAGGCCTACGAAAGAATGGAACAGAAAAGACCTCATATCGATGATAAAAGGTATCACTTAGTGCTTCTGGTAAAAAATAAGGAAGGATATAAAAATTTAGTAAAACTTGTAACAGAGGCACATCTCCGAGGATTTTATTACAAACCAAGAATAGACGAGGAGATATTGGCCCAACACAGTTCTGGATTGATTGGGCTATCAGCTTGTCTTCAAGGCAAGATTCCTCAATTAATAATTGCTAACAAAATTGAAGAAGCAAAGAAAACTGCATTAAGATTCAAGGAAATTTTTGGAGAAGGAAATTTTTATCTAGAACTCCAACACCATCCAAATATTCCCGAACAGAAAAAAGTAAACCAGGCATTGATTAGGTTTTCAAAAGAATTAAATATACCACTGGTGGCTACGTGTGATTCGCATTATCTAAGACCCGAAGATGCTCAAGCCCAGGATATCTTAATGCTTATCAATACAGGAGCTGATCCCAACGATCCTGAGAGATTAACAATGAAATCTGATGTGTTTTCGGTAAGAAGTCCGCAAGAAATGATGGAATTTTTTAAAGATATACCTGAAGCAATTGAGAACACTCAAAGAATTGTAGAAGAATGCAATTTCGAATTCGAACTAGGAAAAACAAAACTACCACGATTTGAAGTTCCGGAAGGTAAAACTCCAAATTCCTATCTAAGGGAATTATGTCAAGAAGGACTGAAAAAAAGATATGGAACCTCTCCAAGGAAAGAAGTAATAGAAAGAATGGAATATGAACTTTCAGTTATAGAACAAACAGGATTTGCTTCATATTTTTTGATAGTTCAAGATTTTGTCAACTGGGCAAAACAAAGACGAATCGTTGTGGGACCAGGACGAGGATCAGCTGCAGGATCTCTTGTGGCTTATCTTCTTGGAATCACCAATGTTGATCCTCTAAAATATAATCTTTTATTCGAAAGGTTTCTTAATAAAGAAAGGATTTCTATGCCCGATATTGATATTGATTTTACTGACCGTAGACGAGATGAAGTAATAGAATATATAGCTCAAAAATATGGAAGAAACAGAGTAGCCCAAATCATTACTTTTGGAACAATGGCAGCAAGAGCAGTAGTAAGAGATGTGGGAAGAGCACTGGGTTACTCATATAGTTTCTGTGATAGAATTGCTAAAATGATACCTTTTGGATTTACCCTTGATCAAGCATTAGAGAAGATTAGCGAATTTCGTGAATTATATGAAAATGATGATAAAGTAAGAAAACTAATTGATTTTGCTAAAAAATTGGAAGGATGTGCCCGCCATGCTTCTACACATGCTTGCGGAGTGGTAGTTTCCAACGAGCCATTAGACACAATTGTTCCTCTTCAACACCCTACTCAAGACGAAAAAACTATTGTTACTCAATATGAAATGCATTCAATTGAAGATCTTGGTCTTTTGAAAATAGATCTTCTGGGATTAAAAAATCTTACCATCATTGAAGATACACTAGCCCGGATTTATAAAGTACAGAATAAAAAAATTGATATAGAAAACATTCCTCACGATGATAAAAAAACATTTGAATTGCTTCAAAAAGGAGAAACAACTGGCGTATTTCAGTTAGAATCAGATGGAATGAAAAAGTACTTAAAACAGTTAAAGCCAACTAAATTCGACGATATCATTGCTATGGTAGCTTTGTATCGACCTGGCCCAATGGGACTGATTCCTGAATACATTCAGAGAAAACATGGAATAAAAAAGATTGAATATCCTCACCCAAAGTGCGAAAAAATTCTTGCCTCTACATATGGCATTCCCGTCTATCAAGAACAAATTATGCAGATTGCTCAGGAATTAGCAGGATTTTCTTTGAGCGAAGCAGATATTTTGAGAAAAGCAATAGGAAAGAAGATAAAGAAACTATTACTTGCCCAGAAAGAGAAATTTATTAATGGAATGATAAGAAATAATATAAAAGAAGAAATAGCACAGAAGATATGGAGTTGGATTGAACCAGCAGCCCGATATAGCTTCAACAAGAGTCACGCTACTGCTTATGCCACCATTGCTTATCAGACAGCCTATCTTAAAGCCCACTTTCCAGTAGAATTTATGGCAGCCCTTTTGACTTCAGAAAAAAACGACACTGAGAGAATTTCAAAGCTCATTGGTGAATGTAAAAAAATGGGAATTGAGGTTTTGCCTCCGGACATCAACGAAAGTTTCAGAAACTTTTCAGTGATTCCTAAAAAGAAAAAAATTCGATTTGGTCTTCTGGCTATTAAGAATGTTGGCCAAAATGTGGTAGAATCAATAATTCGAGAGAGAGAGGAAAGAGGACCTTTTAGATCGATTTCTGATTTTGTCTCACGGATTGATGGAGATGTTTTAAACAAAAAGTCGCTGGAGAGTTTAATAAAAGCCGGCGTTTTGGATAGTTTGGGAGAAAGAAATCGACTTCTTGCAAGTGTAGAAAAAATTCTTATCACAAACAGAGAAATAAGGAGATTGGAAAAAAACGGTCAAAAGAATCTCTTTGGTCGCTCTTTTCATTCTGCTTGTAATTTTAAATTAGAAGACGCAAAACCTATTTCTCTGCAAGAAAAGTTAATATGGGAGAAAGAACTCTTAGGACTTTATGTAAGCGCTCATCCATTGGAGAACTTCAAGAACATCCTAAAAAATAAAGTTCTACCTATTAAAGAAATTAGTGAGAGATTATGGGGACAGAGGATTAAAATTGGTGGAATAATTTCGGGAATTAAAAAAATTATTACTCGTAATGGAAAACCAATGCTGTTTGTCAAAGTAGAGGATTTGGAAGATAAAATTGAGGTAGTTGTTTTTCCAAATATCATTGAGCAAAACCCTACCGCATTTCAGGAAAACAAAATAGTAATGATTACTGGACGAGTAGATCAAAAAGATCAAGTTCCAAAGATTATCTGCGACAGTATTGAAGAGATTATGGAAGAAAAAAAGCAATGCAACAGATAAGCATTGCCTATCTCATAAAAAGAAAAAGAAAGAAAAGGAAAAATTAAAAATTGAAATCTCTTTTCTTCTCCGACACTCTCTTCTGAAGTTCGTATATCTCTCTCCGGAAGTCATCGTCTATCACAGATCTATATTTCTCTTTTTTGCGTTTCTTCTTTTCTCGCGATCTCCTACCCAATATTCTCCCTCCTATTATTTCTCTAACTAAAAAAGAAAAATATGTCAAGAAGTTCCAAAAAAATCGAAAAAATCCGTCACTCCCTTGCTCATATCTTGGCTTTGGCTGTAAGTTCTCTATATCCAAAAACAAAGTTCGGGATTGGACCACCAATAGAAAATGGGTTTTATTATGATTTTGACCTTCCAAAGAAGATTACTCCTGAGGATCTCGGAAAGATTGAAGAAAAAATGAAAGAGTTAATTAAAAAAGATATTCCCTTTGAGAAAAGAAAGCTAACGAAAAAAGAAGCAAAGAGGATATTTAAGGATCAACCTTATAAACTGGAGTTGATAAATGAGCTAGATGAAGAAGAGGTAACTATCTATAAAAGCGGTGATTTCATAGATTTATGCCGTGGACCTCATATAAAATCTACCAAAGAAATCCCGATCGATGGTTTCAAATTAACAAGAATAGCAGGAGCGTATTGGAAAGGAGATGAGAAAAACAAGATGCTCACACGGATTTATGGAATAGCATTCGAAAATAAAAGAAAGCTTAATGAATATTTAAAGAAAGAAAAAGAAGCAGAAAAAAGGGATCATAGAAGATTAGGTGAACTGCTTGAACTCTTTTCTATCAACAAAGAAGTAGGAGCAGGACTTGTCCTTTGGCATCCAAAAGGTGCTATGCTTCGGCAGATTATCGAAGATTATTGGATAAAAGAACATTTAGATAATGGTTACGAGATTCTAAGAACGCCTCATATAGGTAGTTTGAGATTGTGGGAGAGATCCGGCCATTTGAATTTTTATAGAGAAAATATGTATTCCCCTATTGAGATTGATAAGGAAAAGTATATGCTTAAGCCAATGAATTGTCCTTTTCATATAAAAATATACGAATCGAAGATAAGGAGTTACAAAGAATTACCTATCAGATGGGCTGAATTAGGAACTGTATATCGATACGAAAAGTCAGGAGTACTTCATGGTCTTACCCGGGTGCGTGGTTTTACTCAAGATGACGCTCATATCTTCTGTACTCCCGAACAGCTCTCGGAAGAATTAATAAGAACTCTTAGATTTGGATTGAAGTTTCTAAGAACTTTTGGATTTAAAGAATACGAAATATATCTTTCCACGCGTCCAAAAAAATATATAGGTAGTGATAAAATATGGAAAAAAGCAACTAATTCTTTGAAATACGCTTTAGATAAATTAAAACTAAAATACCAAATAGATCCAGAAGGAGGCGTTTTCTATGGTCCAAAAATTGACATTAAAATTAAAGATTCGCTAGGACGATTATGGCAATGCACTACTATTCAGATAGATTTCAATCTTCCAGAGAGATTTAACATAACCTACATTGACAAATCAGGAAAGAAAAAACAACCGATCATGATTCACAGAGCACTGCTTGGGTCAATAGAAAGATTCATAGGTGTACTACTGGAGAATTGCGCCGGTGATCTTCCTTTATGGCTCGCGCCTGTGCAGGTATGGATAATTCCTATAGCAAAACGGCATATAAAATATGCTCGGCAGATCGCTCAAATAATGAAAGAAAACGATCTTCGAATAGAGGTAAAAGACCAATCAGAAACGGTCTCCAAAAAAATAAGAGAAGGAGAAATACAGAAAATTCCTTATATGGTGGTAGTTGGAGATAAAGAAATCGAGAGAAACTCTGTAAGGATAAGACAAAGAAAAAAAGGAGATGTGGGGATGATGCCCCTTGAAAAATTCATCCAAAAAGTTATTAAAGAAATAGAGAGAAAATAAAAAAAGAAGGATAAAAAGGTCGAGAAACAAAAATCAAAGTAGCGGAATATAATCCCGATCGAGGGTTTTATTCCGCTGTTTATAAGATATGAGAAACATCAATTTAACAGCTTACTTCAGAAAATCAATGCTCTTGGCTTTGCTGGGAACAATCCTGGTAATGGGAGGTGTTTTTGTTTTTTGCCAGCAAGCTCTAGCACAACAAGAGAGTTCTCCAGAAATAATTTCCCAGGAAATAGATGAAAGCAAAGTAATCCAAGCAGTTACTGCTGACGAACAAGTAACTCCTCAAGATTTGGGCGTGAAAGATCCAAAACTTCTTCCTGATAGCCGATTCTATTTCCTTAAAAACTGGGCAAGAAAAATCCGTCTTTATTTGACCTTCAATCCTGTAAAGAAATTGGATTTGGAATCAAGATATGCTAACGAGAGGCTAATTGAATTAAAGAAATTGGCTCTCAAGAAGAAAAATCCTGAGATTATCAAGAAAGCGCTCAGGAATTATGAAGATCAGATAGAGAGAATAAAATCGATCTCTGAGAAATTAAAAGAAAAGGCATCACAAAATCCAGAGATTGGTAAATTTCTTGATAAATTTACCAAGCATCAGATTCTCCATCAAAGAATTCTAAAGAAATTAGAAAACCAAGTACCCCCAGAAGTATTTCAAAGAATAAAAGAAGCAAGAGAAAGACATCTAAGAAGGTTTGGCGAAGTAATGACAAGATTAGAGAATAAAGAGAAAATACCTGAAAGATTAGAGAAGAATCTGGAGAAGCTAAAGGGTTCTAAATTTAAAAACCTTAGGAATCTGGAGGTGCTAAAAGAATTAGAAGAAAAAGCGCCCGACCAAGCAAAAGAGGCTATAAGAAAAGCTCGCGAGAAAATACTTGAGAAAACAAAGAGAAATATAGAAAACTGGTCTCCTCAAGATCTAGAAAGATTCAAAGCCTATATGGAAAAAATCAGTGGCAACAGAGAAGAACAATTAGAAATCTTAGAAAGTCTAAGATCAGAATTAAAAGAAAACCCTGAACTTAGAGAGAAACTTCAAGAAGTAAGAAAAAGAATTATAAAACAGATCCCCAAGAAAGTAATAAAAGCAGGTTGTCCTGAAATAAAACTACCCGCTCCCGATTTTTGTAAGGAAGGAAGGATTGTTTTTGAAAGAGATCAAAAAGGATGTATCATTTCTCTGAAATGCATTATACCGGCTGAATTACAAGCCCGCATTCCTCCAAAAGAGAAAAAGAAAGTATGTATCGCTGTATGGGATCCGGTATGTGGTAAAGATGGCAGAACTTATTCAAATGAATGTTTTGCCAAAATAGCGGGTGTGGAAATATCCTATAAAGGTGTATGCAAGAAAGAAATGACCTGTGCTGAAAAATGTAGATCTATGGGATATAGCGCAGGAATATGCAGAAGTTGGTCAACAAGTGCATTGCTCAAGAAAGGATGTAGAGAAAATGAAGAGAATATTGGAGAAACACTGGATTGTCGTGTCGTTGAAAAAACTTCTGATATAGAAAAGGCCTGCTGTTGTGTAAAAATAAAAAAAGTACCGAGAGCTCAGCCGTTGCAAGAAGAAACCGAAAGCAAAACAGCGCCTTTCATTCCCGCAAAATAACACCAATCAACAGAATCTCCAAAAACCCTCTTCTCTAGGAGAGGGTTTTTGGTTTATTGAAGCAAGTAAAATTTTCTGATAAGATACTCCAATATGAAATATTTTATTATTACATATGGATGTCAAATGAATAAATCAGACAGCGAGAGAATTGCTTTTTTGCTTAAGAAAATTGGTTATAAAAAAGCTCCTTCAATACAGGAGGCCAATTTAGTTGTTATTAATATGTGTGCGGTGAGACAATCTGCTGTAGATAGAGTTTATGGCAAGATAAAAGAAATCAACAAATTAAAGAAAAAAAAGAAAATTAAAACTCTCCTGACAGGATGTATTCCAAAAAAGGACCTTGAAAGATTTAAGAATTATTTTGATTATATTCTTCATATTAAATCCTTGCCCTGCTGGAAAGAATTCTTAAAACATAAAAGTTTCTTGTACTATCCTAATTCAAGAAGTCAAACCTTTAATAGAAAATTTGATATAGTTTATCTAAAACAAAGAGCTCTTTATTCAAATAATTTCTCTACTCTGATTCCAATATCAACAGGATGTGACAACTTCTGCAGTTTTTGTATTGTTCCTTTTACAAGAGGACCACTCTCAAACAGAGATCATAAGGAGATTATAAAGGAAGCAGAAAACGCTATCAAAAAGGGATCTAAAGAAATTTGGCTTTTAGGACAGAATGTGAATGCCTATATCTCCCCTACCGATCCATCTGTAAATTTTGCTGAATTGCTTAAAAAAATAGAGAGTATCGATGGAGATTTCTGGATTCGTTTCACGAGTTGCAATCCAAAAGATTTCTCTGAAGAATTGATTGATACGATGGCGAATTCAAAAAAAATCACTAAATATCTCAACTTGCCTGTTCAATCAGGAGACAATTATATTCTAAAGAAGATGAATAGACCCTATACTATCTCGGAATATAAAAAATTAGTTAAAAAAATTAGAAAGAAAATTCCTGATATTGCTCTCTCAACTGATATAATTGTTGGATTTTGCCAAGAGACCAAAAAACGATTCCAAAATACCGTTAAACTCTTCAAAGAAGTAAAATTTGACATGGCATATATTGCCCAATACTCTCCAAGACCAGGAACAAAAGCTGCACAAATATTTAAAGACGATGTACCCAAAGAAGAAAAAGAGAGGAGAGAGAAGATTTTGACTGAAACTCTAAAGAAGATTGCCCTCAAAAAAAACAAACAATATATTGGCAAAACGCTCAAGGTACTGATACATAAAGCAAAGGATGGATATCTAATAGGAAAAACCAATACCTACAAAACCGTCAAATTAAAAGGAGACAAAAAATTGGTGGGAAACTTTGTAAGTGTCAAAATAACAAAAGCTACATCCTGGGGGCTTGCTGGAGAACTCTCAGAAGAAAAATATGACAAGAAATTAATTGTAATTGTAGGGCCAACTGCTAGTGGAAAGACAAAACTTGCTGTTGATTTAGCAAAAAAATTCGAGGGTGAAATAGTATCAGCTGATTCTCGCCAGATTTACAAAGAAA
This sequence comes from bacterium, assembly GCA_021157625.1. Lineage (GTDB taxonomy): Bacteria > Patescibacteriota > Minisyncoccia > Minisyncoccales > JAGGXC01 > JAGGXC01. The sequence goes on from JAGGWD010000005.1 coordinate 15,501, forward strand.
TGAACATCGGCACAAATAAACCTACCAAAAAAGAAATGGGAGGCATCACTCATCACTTAATAGATGTTGTAGATCCTGATCAAGAATTTAATGTCGCACTTTATAAAGAAATGGCAATGAAAATCATTCAAGAAATCCAGGCAAGAAACAAACTACCTTTCTTGGTGGGAGGAACAGGACTCTATATTTGGGCTGTAGTTGATAATATAGAGTTCCCAAGGGTTCCACCTGACAAAAAATTAAGAAAACAATTGGAGAAAAAAACAAAAAAGGAACTTTTTGAAATTTACAAAAATCTAGACCCACAAGGCGCGAAATTCATTGAGAAAGAAAACAAAAGGCGACTCATTAGAGCTATTGAGGTATGCAAAAAAACCAAAAAACCTTTCTGGCAACAAAGAGCAAGAAAAGAATCTTTGTTTGATGTCTTAGAGATAGGGATAAAATTAGATAAAAAAACGCTCAAGGAAAGAATTGAAAAAAGGGTAAAGAAAATGATCAAAAAAGGATTAGAAAAAGAAGCAAAGAGATTATTCAAAAAATACAAAAACAAGCCTTCGCTGGAAACCATAGGATATCAAGAATGGAAAGACTACTTTGAAGGTAAAATAGACAAAGCAGAGGTGATAAGGAGAATCATTCAAAATACAAACAAGTATGCAAAGAGACAGATAACATGGTTTAAAAAAGACAAAAGAATTCACTGGATTACTACCAAAAAAGATGCAGAAAAATTAATTAAGAATTTTCTTAAATAAAAAAGGGGTTCTTTGTAAAACCCCCTTTTATTTAGATTTCCCTGTCAATAACACAGGATTTTTTCTTGCTTTCTCCCAAATATCATCGATCAACTTCTTGCCTGTTTCTCCTTCCCATTCTTTTATAGCCATTCCATATTTCTTTCTTAGTTCTTCTCCGAATCCAAGTCCATTGTAGAGACAAAAAGACATAAGACCTTCCTCGGTAATATACTGAATTACACACCTCTCTACCCTGGGTTTGAGCTGAATATTCCACGGATCCTGGAACCACATTGAACCAATAAGAATAGTATTATAATGAAATTCTCCTAGCGAAGAGTAATCTCCTTTGATCAAGGCTTTTGCGATTATACTTCCTAAGTTCTCTAATCCTTTCGGTAGATTCTCTTTAATAATGAATTTTTTGAGATTGGTAAGTAATAGAAATCCTATCTTCAAATTTACCAACACTCCCTGTTTTTTCAAAAGATTATTGCTGACAAATTCCATAAACCTTTCAACATTGATAAATCTTGTAATAGGTACTGCCTTCTTTTGCTCTCTGTCCCAGAAAACATAAGTAGCTCCTCCACACATTGGATTTGGCGAAAACTGAGGATATTCTTTGGATCTTATCTTCTCTATGAGTCTTCTTATAGGATCCACGAAAGGCACCGGATAAAAATCCCATCTTGTTATTTCTTTGTTAAACTCCTTTTCAAGAACTTCAAAGAGATCGACATAATCTACCCTCTGTTCTCTTAAAAACTTCTCATTAATCTGGCGGATACTTCCTGCCATCGCAATTGGTTGAAAAATCACTCCTCTAACTACATCTCTATTTTCTATGGCATATCTTACAACTTTACCCATCTCCTCTAAGTTTTGGCGATGGACTGTTGGGACCAAAACAACGCTTCTTATCCCCGCCTTTCTGAGGTTTTCAATAGCTTTTTTTGAGTATTCTATCCATGGATTCGTCTTTTCTGTAACGCCATCAAAACTTATATAGATTGTGTTGATAAGTCCTTTTAGCTTTTTGCAGAATTCTATCTCCTCAGCTAACCTTATTCCATTTGTATTTAATTGAACATGCGTAAAGTGTTCTCTCGCAAACTTCAGAATCTCAAGAATATCCTCTCTCACAGTAGGTTCACCTCCAGTGATTTGAATTGCTATCCCTCCTGCTTCTTTAGCAGCCAGCATCATCTCTTTTAGCACTTCTAAAGGAGGATCGTAGACATATCCTGCTCGCCCAGCATTCATAAAGCAATACCAGCATCTAAGGTTGCATCGATTTGTTACCAAAAGATTTACCAACAAAGGCCAAGAACGATGCTTTTCATAGAGCTCTTCACCTCCAGGGTATCCCAAAAGAATAGGACCTTTTGGAGCTCTTCCTATACTCTGATATCTCATCCATTTCCTCCAGAGCTGTGCATCTCTAAAAACGATATCTTCAAATCGACCATGCTTTGGACAGTTCTTTACTATCCATATTTGATTTGATTTTTCAATGAGCAATGCAGGAATGGTTTTTATTTCTCCCTCTTGAAAACAGCCAGGACAGATTGATACTACTTGCATTGGAAGCTCGCTTTCCTTATCCTTTATATCTTCTACCATTCTCCCACCTTCTCTCATCTTTATTGATTTTCAAAAAAAAGTCAATGCTTTTGGCATTGAAAGAGGCTTCTTTGAAACTAAACAAGATTTTTTATTTTTCTCTTTCTATAACAAAATCTGCTATAGAATTAAGTATACGATTCCATTTGTTGGAAGGTAGCAAATTAAGACTGCGTTTTGCATTGTAAATATAACTTTTGGCCATTGTAGAAGCCTGAGATCGACTTTCTGTTTTCTGAATTAATCCTACAGCTTCCTTTATATCTTTTTGGGTAATTTCTTTTTTTCTTAGTATTCTTAGAAATCTTCTCTTGTCGGCCTGAGATAGTTTACGGAAAGCAAGCAGGATAACAATATTGCCAAGCTTTCTCTCTTTAATATCATGACCAATTTCTTTACCAAATATTTCTTCTCTACCAAAAATATCTAAAATATCATCTTGAATCTGAAAAGCTACTCCCAAATAAAGACCATATTTTCTAAGGAGAGTACGCTGAACCTTGTTAGCACCCGCAATCAAACCTCCTACTTCACAACTTGCCTGGATCAGACTTGCTGTTTTTTTGCTGACCATCCTAAAATAGTCTTTCTCTGTAATTTCTTTATATCGATTATTCTCCACAAATGGCTCTTCTGTACGGCCGGCTTGTTCAAACAAAATATCATAAATCTCCCCATCTACTATTGCTTTCATTGCCTTACCCAATATCTCGCATATCTTATCTTGTTTTTTCCACTGTCCTGACTTTTGAAATATAGCAGCTGCATAATCAATACTGGCTGCTTGAGTAATTGATCTTCCGAATTTGGCCCAACAGGTTGGTTTCTTTCTCCGGAGAATACTGTCATCTATTATATCATCTATGATGAGAGTAAAATTGTGTAAAATTTCAATACTTGCAGCTGGATAGAGAACATCTTTGATCTTTCCTCCAAGCATTTTACAGCAGGCAATTGCTAACGCAGGCCTTATTCTCTTTCCTCCTGTAAGAATCGGATAATATATCACCCTTCGAGTCATTTCATCTACTCCAGAATTAAGTAACTCTTTCATTGGCGGAGTAATTCTTTTATCTACATAATCTAAAAATTTTTTCAATTCTGAATAATTCATAAATTATTATAATTTTAATTCTTCTTCTATTCTCAATAATCTATTATATTTCTCTACCCTCTCCCCTCGAGCAGGTGCCCCGGCTTTTATAAAGTCAGCACTAACTCCTACAGCAAAATCAGCAATAAATGGATCACAAGTATCGCCTGACCTATGAGAGACAAGTACCTTCCAACCATAAGATTTAGCAAGCTTTGCTGCCTCAATTGCCTCACTTACAGTCCCTACCTGATTTGGTTTTATTATTGCTCCAGAACAACATCCTATTCTATGAGCTTTTCTCATTCTCTCAATATTGGTTACCAAAAGGTCATCTCCTAAAATAAAAACTTTCTCTCCCAACATATCTTTCATTTTCTTGAATCCCTCAAAATCCTCTTCAGCAAAAGGATCCTCAATGAATATAATTGGAAATCTATTTACTAAATTCCGATAAAACGCCAGGAGTTCTTCTCGTGACATTTTTCTTCCTTCAATAAAGTATCGTTTGTTTTGGTAGAACTGGGTGGCGGCTGCATCTATCCCAATTTTAATCTTTCTTAAAAGACCTGCTTTTTTTGCTGCTTCTGTGATTAACCTTAAAGCTTCAGAAGTTCTTTTCAGAGGCGGGGCAAATCCTCCCTCATCTCCTAAATTTATAGCAAATTTTCCAAACTTTTTCTCAAGAATCTTTTTTAAAGTATGATATACTTTGACAGCTATTCTCAAATTTTCTGCAAACGAATCTTGTTGAGGAATAATCATAAATTCCTGGATACTCAAATCATTGCCAGCATGAACTCCTCCATTAATTATGTTAAAGCAGGGTAAGGGAAGAATGAATTTCTCTTTTGGCGAAGTTAATAATCTGTCATTATAAATATCAGCAATATGTCGATAGAGAGAAATACTGCGTGCTTCTGCTCCTGCTCTACAGCAAGCTTCTGAGACAGGAAGTGTTGCATTAGCTCCCAGGTGACTTTTGTTCTTTGTTCCATCAAGTTTTGCAAGTAAAAAATCAATTTTTTTCTGATTTATTACATATTTTCCTTCAAGCGTTGGAGCAATAATATTGTTAACATTTTCAACTGCCCTAAGGACTCCTTTTCCATTATATCTTTTTCCTCCATCTCTTAATTCTTTAGCCTCATATTTTCCTTTTGATGCACCAGCCGGACAAGAAGCACGAAACACATTATTGTCGCAAATCAAGTCAACCTCAACAGTGGGATTTCCTCTTGAATCAAGAATTTCTCTTGCTTTTATTTTTTTAATTCTGAAAGTGAGCTTAATTCTTAAATTAAGCTCTTTAATTTTTTCCTTGAGCGATTTTTTCCTTTCCCTGTAGTGAGCAAATTTATATTTAAAGATATCTGACTTGATACCTCCAAATAATTCAAAATAAATACCTATAAGAGCATATTTTGTAGCCATTGTCATTCTTCCTTCTCTATCCAACCTCCTTACTGAAACAGGAATTCGGCATGAAGTCAGGTATCTAAACTTTCCTATCTTTGAGGCTCTCTGGATATAATCAAAATCCTCTGCTACCCTCATTCTCTCATCAAAACCACCAATTTGATCGTGAATTTTTTTCTTCACCATTATAAAGTGACCAGCAGCCTTGGGTTTAAAAAACTGAGAAACGCCAAAATAAAAATTAGCAATATCGTACATCAGAGCATCTATATTTTTATCGCTTAATACTTGGATATAAGAAGAGGCTATATCCAAATTCTTTTTCTTGAATTCTTTGAGAGTTTGCTCAAGAAATTCCTTTGGCAAGACAACATCCGCATCCAAAAACACTAAAATCTCACCCCGCGCAACATCTGCTCCTCTATTCCTTCCTACTGCAGGCATACCTCCCTCTACCACTTTACATCCCCATTCCTCTGCTATCTTGCGTGTTTTGTCTTTTGAACCAGCATCAGCAACAATTACCTCAAAGTTTTTATAGGTTTGATTCTTGAGGGATTTAAGAAGCAAAGGAAGATAATTCTCTTCATTTAATGTAGGAATGATAACAGAAATCATTTCAATCAGAAATTAATGTTTCTATTATTTTATGATATAATAAAATAAAAATTAATGAAAATTGGATTTTTCACCAATACCTATTTACCCATTCCTTACGGAATGGAGATTTCAATTGAGAGCTTTCGAAAAAACCTCGAAAAAATGGGTCACGAGGTTTTTATATTTGCTCCTTATTACAAAGGATACAAAGATACAAACCCGCGCATTTTCCGATTTAGAGCAATAAAAGTCTTCAGAAAAAAAGAAGTTTACTTCCCCTTTCCTTTTCTTGCTCAAAACGCTCGATTAAGAGATATTTTAAGCATTAAATTTGATATCGTCCATGCTCACTCTCCATTTAGCATGGGACTGTTTGCCAAATACATATCTTCAAGACAAAAAATTCCTTTGGTCTATACTCACCATATCCAATATGCCAAATATGCCAAGCTGTATTTCAAAAGAAGATTAATTCCTCCTTTCTTGGCAAGAAAATGGAGTAAATGGTTCTCAAATCTTTCTGATTTAGTAATTGCTCCTTCTTTCAAAATAAAACATATCCTGGAAGATTATGGTGTAAAGAAGAAAATAATAGTATTGAGTACCGGCATTGATACTAATGTCTTCAAGAAATCAAAAGAGCCAAAAAAATTAATCAGAAAGAAACTCAATCTTCCCTTGCAATCCAAAATTCTTTTGTTTGTTGGAAGGATTGAGATTGAGAAAAATCCTAGTTTTTTAATCCAGACCCTACCCAGAATTCTCAAATCCAGAAAAGATGCAGTCCTTTTAATAATAGGAGAAGGAAGCTTCCGAAATGCACTTCAAAAACAAGTGCAGAAAATGAATATAGAGAAATCAGTAATCTTTACTGGCAAGATTCCTCATTCAAAAATTCCTTTTTATTATCAAAGTTCTGATATTTTTGTTTTTTCTTCTTTAACTGAAACTCAAGGAATCATATTGTTGGAAGCAGCAGCTTGTGGTCTTCCTATTGTAGCTCTATGGGATGAAGCATTTTTAGATGTAGTGCAAGATAAAAAAAATGGCTTTCTTGTTAGAAAAGAAAGTCCAGATATCTTTGCAAAAAAGATCTTATATATTCTTAACAATCCTTCTATTTATATGAAATTTTCCTCTGCCTCTCAAAAAATAGGCCAATCTTTTTCAGAAATAAAACAAACCAAAAAACTTTTGGAAATTTATAATAGCCTGATAAAATAGTTCATTTTAAGTTCTTTAGATAATCGTAACAAAAAAGGGCTGCTTTTGCTCCTTCTCCTGCTGCAATAATTATTTGCTTAAAGGCAACAGAACTTACATCTCCAGCAGCAAACAAGCCTGGAGTCTTTGTTTTGTTAGTACCTGGTTCAATTTTAATCTCTCCCCTTTCAGAAAATTCCACGAGATCTTCTTTGACAAAAACAGTGGCAGGAACTCGACCAATTTGAACGAAAACTCCATCTACCGAGAGACTTTTCTTTTTTCCTGAAACCCGATCAGAATAAGAAATTTCTCTAACGAAATTATCTCCCTTTATCTCTTCGGTCTTAGCAGAAAGGATCACTTCGATTTTCTTTTCTTTCTCTACTTTCTCCTGAAGCACCTCATCTCCTTTTAGTTGTGAGGAGAATTCAAGAATATAGACTTTTTTTGCATACTTCACTAATTCTAGCGCTGCTTCAAGACCGCTATTTCCTCCCCCTACAACCGCTACCACTTTTTCTTTAAAAAAAGGTGCATCACATGTAACGCAGTAAGAGACCCCTTTTCCAATAAATTCTCTCTCTCCAGGAACTTCCAAAGACCTGGGAGACGCTCCCGAGGCTACAATCACTGACTTTGCTTGATATTCATTATTTTGAGATGTCTTAACCACAAAGAAATTATCTTTCTTGTCAAGCTCCACTACTTCTTCTTGTTTTATTTGAGCTCCAAGACTGTCAAGATGTTCTTTCATTCTCTTCAGTAGTTCAAGACCAGTTATCTTTTTGTATCCTGGCCAGTTCTCAATTATGGAAGCTTCACCTGCCTGGCCAACAAAATCACGAGATATGAGCAGGGTATTTATTTTTTTTCTAATGGCATATATCGCTGCGGTTATTCCCGCAGGACCTCCTCCAATGATTATTAAGTCAAACATATTTTTCTAAAATAATTTAATTAATGAATAACTTCTGGAATGGCTTCGATTAAATCTGTTGCCAAAACACTTTCTTTTTTTTGTCTGGCAGCGATTTCTCCCGCTTTCCCATTAATAAATGCACCTGCCTGAGCAGATACAAAAGGATCAAATCCTTGAGCCATAATTGCTCCACAAATACCAGCTAAAGTATCTCCTGTTCCTCCTACCGATAAATAAGGGTTTCCCGTCTTATTGATAGCTGTCTCATTCCCGTTTGAAATTATATCTGTTCTTCCCTTCAAGAGAATGGTAGTACCTAACTTTTGTGCTACTTCTGAAACAATTTTTATTTTTTCTTTAAGGGACATATCCTTTATTTTCTTCTGGGATAGAAGAAAAAATTCATAACTATGAGGAGTAATCAAAAACGGCTTTCCTGACAAAAGATCAACTGATTCAGCCACTGCATGGATAGCATCGGCATCGATTACCGCAGGAACAGAAATCTGAGAAAGATATTCACGAATCACCTCTTTTGTTTCTTGACTCCTACCTGCCCCTCCTCCAATTACAACAGCTGTTTTCTTATGAGAAACAACCTCAGCAGATTTGGTCATTGCAATCAGAGTAGAAAGATGATCTTTGCTCAGATAGTCACCCTCTAAAGGATAGGCAGCTAAATTGGGCGAAAAAGAAGCTACAATATCAGCTGCTCTTTTTGGCGCAATAATCTGAATCATATCCACTCCTGCTCTAAAAGCAGCTAAAGCAGAAAGCGCTGGAGACCCTGAGTAGAATTTTGATCCTCCTATTACCAAAAGGAGACCATAATCATACTTATGAATATCGGGAGATCTTTTTTTATAAATATTTTTGATTAATTTTTTTGTCACTTCAATCATGGTTTTAATTTTTTAAATTTCTTTCATAATTTTTTTAAGCCTTTGGCCAAACTCAGGGTGCCTTAGCGAAAGATATAAATTGGATTCCAACCACGAAAATTTAGTTCCGCATTCAAGCCACCTTCCTTCTATCTCATAACCATAAACTGCTTTACCGCTCTCAATCATTCTTCGCAAAGCATTGGCTAAAATAATTTCTTTATGTTTAGAAGTAGATTCCTTCTCCAACCAACTAAAAACCTCTGGTGTCAAAATATATCTCCCAACAATAGCCAAATTAGAAGGAGCTGATTCTTTCTCAGGTTTTTCCACAATTTTTTTAATTTTGAAAAGACGGTTTGATATCTTCTCTACTTCTACTATTCCATAACTTGATATCTTTTCTTCACTCACTTTCTTTAAAGCGATCACGGGTGATTGAGCTGTCCTAAAAATATTCATCAACTGAACAAGACAGGGAGTTTTTGAATCTACAATATCATCAGGAAAGAAAACACCAAAGGGGCTTTTTTTAACTATCTTTTTTGCTTGTAATATAGCATGTCCATCTCCTAATGGTTCTTTCTGAAAAACAACAGAGAGACAAAGACCTTTTGTAAGCTCTTTTATTTGATAAAGTTCTTTTAAAAGATGAGTTCTTTTTCTTTGTTTTAGAAGCTTCTCAAGCTTGGGATCTTCTTGAAAATACTCAAGAATTCCTTTCTTTTTAGGGCGTGCCACAAAAATAATCTCTTTGATACCAGAATTCTTTGCTTCTTCAATACTATATTGCACAAGCGGTTTATCTACCAAAGGAAATAGTTCTTTGGGAACTACCCTTGATAAAGGAAGAAATCTTGTTCCCAAGCCTGCAATTGGAATAACTGCTTTTTTTAACATAACGTTTTATTAGAATTTTTCTTCAAAGTTATTTTTTCTTACGACGAGTCAAGGCTTTGATTTTTTCCTTCCATGGACTTCTTCTAAGAAAAGCAGGAATCTCCCATTTCTCTTGCTCGGCTAACATTTTTCTCTCTTCTTCCTGTAGCGCTTTCTTGATTTCAAGCGCGCTAAGTCTCTTCTTTTGTTTCTTTGTTTTTTTCTTTGTTTTTTTCTTTTTTTGTCTTTTAACCTTGATCTTGACCTTTTTTCCCTTAATTTCTTCTTTTTTCTCTTTCTTTTTTATCTCTGGTTTCTTCTCCTCTTCGGCTAACTTACTTTTGATTTTCTTCTTTTTACTATCTCCTACTACAAGCAGGGTTACTTTAAGTGTTGAATTTTTTGAAGAAGGAAGTAAAGATACTCCAAAGATAATTTTTGCATAAGGGTTTAAATTAGAAAAAGTATTAGATATTTGCTCAACCTCTTTCATTTTCAAATCATCTCCAGCAGTAATATTAAATAAGATCTTCTTTGCTGTCTTGATATTGAAGTCAAAAAGTACAGGACTCAGAATTTTTTTAATTACAGTATCCACTCTATCAGGGCCTTTAGCTTCAGCTGTATTAAAATAGAATTTCTCTCCAATCTCATCAAGCATAGTCTTGAAATCGGCAAAATCTATATTTATCAATCCGGGCTCATAAATTAGGTTAACAAGACTTGCTAAATTATCAGCCAATATTTTGTTAAGAGTAAAAAAAGCCTTCTCTAGAGAAGTCTTCTTATCGATTACCTTAAAAATTCGCTGATTTTGAATCACTAAAAAGGCATTAAGATGCTGCTTCAATTTGGCAAGTGCCTCTTTGGCTATTTGAACTCTTTTCTCTCCTTCAAATTTAAACGGAAGGGTAAAAATTCCTAAATTAATATTACCTAATTCATGAGAAACAGAAGCAAAAACAGGGGTTGCTCCTGATCCTGTACCCCCGCCCAAAGAGGCAATAAAAATACACAAATCTTGTCCTTTTAATATTCTCTTAATTCTTTGTTTTTCTTTCTCAGCAGCACTCTTACCTAACTCTGGATTCATTCCTGTACCTAGACCATGAGTTAAATCTTGACCAAATTTAAATTTATAAACTTTGTGAGGCAATTTTCTTAGAGCCTGAACATCAGTATTAGCGGCAAGGAAAGTTACTTTCTTGATCTTTTTGGCAAGCTGACCTACAATTGCGCTTCCCCCTCCTCCTATACCAATAACTTTTATTTTTGTGTTCTTAATCAAGAATCTATTTTTCATACTTATTACTCAATTTTATCATAAAAATTAGCAAACCCAAAAACAAAAATCTCTATTCTTGAAATAAATATTTATCCTGGTAATTAGAGCACTATGCTCAATCAGCTTGCACTTTTAAATAAATATCTTTTTCTATCCCCTTTGTGGGCGTATCAGGATTCGAACCTGAGACCTCTGCGATGTGAACGCAGCGCTCTAACCAACTGAGCTATACGCCCCTTTTTATTATAACATTAGCAGAAATAAAAAGAAGGGAAACAAAACAATATCCCTTCATTAGAACTTGACGCCCGTTAAAGTAACAGTTTTTATTATTCCCTCAAGCGACCTAATTTTTTCTATAATTTCACTGAGCTCGTGGACATCATCCTCAAGCTCTATTTTCGCAATTAGATCATATTCTCCAAAGAGAGGATTTAATTCCGAAACCTCTGGAATTTCCAGTAGTTTTGTATAGACCCTGTGTTCTTGAGATGGTTCGGCTTTTATCAATACAAATGCCAACATTCTCTCCTCTCTTTTACTTTTTAAGGAGCATTATTTAAATATCAAAATGTGGGTTATCTGTCAAGGATTTCTATCAAGAAAGAGATATTATATAATAAAGAATATGCAGATATTTGAATTCCATTTTAATCCGAAGAAAGAAGATAAGGTTTTTGAGAGTTTTGTTTTCGAGCCAGAAAATGTTTATGAAAAGAAAGTAGGAAATCTTTGTATTGCAGGAGAAATAACAAATATCTTATCTCAAAATCATCGACTCTTGAATAATCTTGCTTCTGTCATTAAAGAAGGTTATTATCGGCTCTCTCCACGTACTTCCTCTCTTGGCGCTTTGAAGAAATCACTACAAGAAGCAAATAGGTTTTTGGAAGAAGAAGAAAAAAAAGGAAACATCAGTTGGCTAGGAAACCTCAATATTGCTGTAGTAAGCATAAAAAACCTTGATCTCAATTTTACCAAGACAGGGACTATTAAAATACTCTTGATAAGAAAAAATGAAATAATAGATATCGCCAAAGAAATAGAAAACAAAGAAGCAGAATCGCCACCACTAAAGACATTTTCAAACATCATCTCGGGAAAATTTCTTTTGGATGATAAGTTATTGATTCTGACAAAAGAAATTTTTGATATTTTCTTGCAAGAAGGAATCTTCTCAGAGATTTTATCATGTTTGGAAAAGAACAAAGAAAAAAAACTAGATAAGGACCTGAGGTATATATTTAATAAACACAAAAAAGATCTTGGAGAGAAGGCAGGTCTTTTTCTTTTAATACTACAAGCGCCTGCAAAAAAGACAAAAGAAATCTCTTTGCCGCAAACAAAACCTGACGTAGTATTGTCTTCCTTGGCCCAACTTTCAAAAAAGAAAATATCAGGGTTTAAAAAAGCACTTACCCAAAAAATTAAAGTCTCAAAAATTATCAAGCCAAAATCACAGAAAAAGACAAAAGGTAGAGTTCATATTCTCTCTAAAATCAAAGAAATCTTTATTGGATTACCAAAGAACTGGCCAAAAAAAAGAATTGTCGCCTTCTCAGGTATTCCTATCAAAAAAGCTATTATATTAATCTTTATTTTAATCGCCACTGTAGGAATAGGATTTTATATTCTTCAAATAGAGAAACAAAAAAATATTCAGAGAATCCAAGCGATCTTAAAAGAAAGTCAAGAAATCGCAGAAAGAGCAAATCTCGCTCTCACAGAAAACAAGACTCAAGAAGCAAACCTACTTTTCCAAGAGGCGTGGAAAAAAATATCTCCTCTCGCAGAAAACGAAAGAGTTCCTTTAAACAAAGAACTTGTTGATTTCAAAAAAACATTAGAAAATAAACTTCTTAATCTAAACAAAATAGAAAAGATAGAACCTCAACTTGTGTTTGAAATAAAAGATCAAGGGTTTAATCCACAGGAAATTCTAATCTCAGAAAAAGATATTTATTTCTTTGAGCCAAATGCAAAAAGAATTTATTGGCTCGAAATCAAGCCTCGGAAAGGAAGATTTGTTGAGTTGAAGACAGCTCCAAAGAATGCTTCAGAGTTTCAGGATTCACTTATCTTTCTCTCATCAAACAATAAGATATTTCTTCTCTCTGCTCCCTCTCGAATAAAAGATCTCAAATTTCCTTACAGTGAAGTGAATATAATTAATATCTCAACTTTTGGCAGAAACTTCTATTTGCTTGATGCTGCAAAAAAGGAGATAATCAAATTCAGATTGGAACAAAAACCTAATCTTGAAGGAGAGCTTTGGCTTGCTCAAACAACAGAAAAACCATCGAGACCAAAATCGATGGCAATTGATGGCTCAATATGGATACTAGATGAAGAAAACAATATATGGCAGTACTTTAAAGGAAAATTGAAGAATAAACTTGTTTTGAATTTATTTCCTTTTCCCAAAAAGATAACAAGAATTAAAACAAAATATTCTCTCCCCTATCTTTATCTCTTAGAGCCATCAGAAAAACGAATCATTGTTTTAGATAAAAAAGGCAACCTACTAAAACAATTTGTAAATGAAAAATTTGATAATTTAAGAGATCTCTCTGTTGACACCAAAGGAACTATTTATGCTCTTGATGGTAAAAAACTTTACAGAATCCCTGCCACTCTATACTCTAATTCTTCTATTTTTTAATTTTTGAATATCTCTTTTTAGTTCCCATTTAACTTTCTCAAAGATGCTTATATCTTTTTTATGCGGGATTCCTTTTTTATTTTTTACTGCCCAAAAAATCTCTTGCACAGATAAATTCTCTCCTTCTATTTCCAAGAAAGCATTACCTACACAATCTGCCTCATGAGCATCAGAACCAGCAGTGCAAGGAAGGTTAAACTTTCTTGCAAAAAGGAAAGCTTTTTTATTAAAGTAATCAGGTATAGAGGCATTGGTAACCTCTATTGCCAAATTAAGATCAGAAAGATCTCGGAAAATCTTCACTATATTGCCCGAAAAACCTCGCAACCATACAAAAGGATGAGCAATGATTGCTAATCCTCCAAGTTTGTTCACTGCAATAATAGTTTCTTTAGCTGAGAGTCCATCTGGGATTTTCTCTCTGATATTTATCCCAAGAATATCTCCTTCTTTACTCCTTATCTCAATTCCAGGAATGATGAGTATATCCTTAGAATAATTAAAACTAAGGGCCTGAAGCGCTCCCTTAGTTTCATGATGATCAGTAATACAGATAGCATCAAGACCTCGAGCAATAGCAGATTCTACTACTTCTCGAGGAGAGCTTATCCCATCGTAGGAGAAATTGGTATGAATGTGAAAATCTACTTTCACTTTATTTTAACTCAACCTTTGCGCCAGCTGCTTCCAATTTTTTCTTTATTTCCTCAGCTTCTTCCTTCTTGACATTTTCTTTTATTACCTGTGGACCCTTTGCTACAGCATCCACTAAATCCTTGGCATCTTTTAATCCCTTCTGGGTGATATCTCTCACTGCCTTTATCACTTCGATCTTCTTATCTCCTATTCCTGTTAATTCAATAGTAAATACAGATTTCTCCGGAGTTTCTCCACCACCCCCTTGAGCTGCACCTCCACCAACAGGAGCAGCGACTACTTGAGGGGTAGCAGACACTCCAAACTTTTTCTCTAATACTTTAACCAACTCTGCTAAATCAAGAACGGATAAACTCTCTATCTCTTTGACCAACTTCTCAAACTTTTTGGGCACTTCTACTTCTTCCTTTTCTTCCTTTTCTTCCTTTTCTTCCTTTTGTTCCTTTTGTTCCTTTTGTTCCTTTTCTTCTTTTTCTTCTTTTTGTTCTTTTTGTTCTGTCTTTGTTTCCTCTTTTTTTTCTTCCTTGGTTTCTTCTGCCATAAGAATTTATTTAACTAATTAATAATTTATTTTATTGCTCTAAGCACAAAAAGAAGACCTTTAATATTGTTTTCTAAAAGATTAACAAAATTTGAGAGTGGAGCGGAAATACTCCCTACTAATCTTGAAAGAAGTTCTTGCCGTGTGGGAATCTTAGCAAGAGCAATAACATCTTCCTTTGTAATAAACTTGTTTTCAAAAACTCCTCCCAAGATTTTCAGATTATTGTGCTCAGAAGAAAATCGATGAACCACCTTAGCAGGCGATATTTCATCACCAAAACCAAAAACTACGCCTAACTCTCCTTTCAGTTGATCAATACAGGAAGCCAAAGATTCATCAAAACTCTGAAGTGCTCTTTTAAATAATGTTTTCTTTGACACCTTAAACAAAGAGTCAGATTGTTTCAGATTTTTTCTTAACTCAAGAAGCTCCTTTACACCAAGACCTGAGAAATCTACAAATATCATCGTTTTCTGACGTTCTATTTTTTCCTTTAAATCTTGGACAATTTTTTGTTTTTGTTCTCGAGAAAGAGGCATAATGGTAGATCAAAAAACAAAAAATCTGCTTCCGCAGACAAAAAACAACAAAAAAACTTAATTATCCTCGGCAGGTCTTATTTTAATGCCTGCTGTCTGCGGATAAAGACAATTCTATTATAACCAAATCTTTATTGAGCTGTCAATACTCTTATAATTTCCTGAGCAAACTCTCTTGCTGCACCAGGACCATTAGCAGTAATTATCTTTCCATCTATAACTACGGGTTGATTATAATATAAAGCACCGTATTCCTCTAATGTTTTAATTCCACTTTTATCCAATGGGCTTGACCATACTGTAGCCTTCTTTCCATTAAGCACTCCGGCTTTGGCAAGAATCACAGGAGAAATACATATGGAAGCAAGCACTTTATTAGCAGAGATAGTCTCTTTAATTAATCTATAAGAACTTTCATTATCTAAGTATTTCAAACATCCAGGTCCACCCACAAACACTATAGCATCAAAATCTCCAGCTTTCACTTGATCTACAACCATATTAACAATTGTTTCTCCGCCATCTGCACCAATTGCTGTTCCTTCAGAAGTGCTAATAGTTACTATCCTAGCACCTTCATTCTCTAAGATCTGCTTGGGAGTAAAATACTCTTCATCTCGAAAATCTCTAAAGGCTATTACCATCGCTATCTTTTTGTCTTTTAACGGTTTTTCTTCCATAAGTCTTTCTTGAACAAAATTCTTCTCTTGTTTGGGATGAAACTTCTCAAGAAATATAACTCCACTTATCAAGAGTATACCTATTATTATCAAGAAAGTAAAGACTTTTTTCATGTTTTCTGATTATTGTTATTCTTCTTTTCTTTTTTGAGACGTTCTATCTCCTTTTTGAGTTCTATCATCTTAAGTTCTCGACCAACAGTCAGTTTAAACCATTTATTCAATTCCTCTACTTTTTCCTCTAACTCTTTCTTGGTTTTTCTTTCTCTCTCTCTGGCTCGAAATATTTCTTCTGCGCTCCTGTTGAGGTCTTTGGATAAAGCAAGCACTTCTTTATAGGAACTTCCGGTAAAATATTGGGCTTTCTTTTCTTGGGGAAGTCTTGCTACGAATTCTTTTATTTCCTCAAATACTGAATAGATTGAAGAAAACAACATTCTTCCTATTATGGCAATCATAACAAAAGCAAGACAAGAAAGAGTAATTAAAAAAAGGGATAATTGAGAGGGAGGGACGAAACTTAAGAGAATGATAGTTATCAAAAAAAGCAAAAATATAAAATAATGAAACCTGTTTTCCAAACTAAACAATTCCATCTCTTCTCTTGGCTTTATTCCTCTTTTACTTAATATTTTTCTGCACTCTCGCAATAGATCGTTTATAAAGAAAGCCTCAACTGAAAAGATAGAAAATAATGCCACAAAGGCTAAATAAATTAAACCACCAACTACAATAACAATTAAATTGAATCTGGAAGTTTTCAAGAAAGCCATCGTAAGGGTTGTTAGAACAATTACTGCACCTCCGTATATCAACGAATTTATTAGATTAGTAATCGGTTCTTTTTTCAAGACGCAAAAGAGCTCCTCTAGCTGTTGATTTGTCAAAGAAGGGTCTATATGACCATTTACTATATAAGAATTAATAATGCGGGCATTTTTTTGCTCCATTTTGAGCTTCAATAATCTTGCTCCTCCATTGAAGAGAACTCTAAACAATTCCGAGCAAAGTAGATAATAAAGCCATAGAAATATAAAAATTTTCTCTACATCAGGCGATTCAAAGTCAGCATGCGCTAAAATAAAGAAGAACCCAAAAAGACCACACAAAAATGCCCAAATCTCTATTCTTGGTAGGAAATATTTAAAATAGAAATTTCTTTCTTTCACAGATCCTTTAACTTAATTATTGTTTTTTAGGTATTTTGCTTTAGCAATATTGTGTTCTTCTAAAGTTCTACTGAATATTGTTCTTCCATCAGGGGCAGATAAATAGTAAAGGTATTCACTATCTTTATAATATATCGAAGCTAAAATACTTTCAAATCCTGGATTGCAAATCGGAGCCGGTGGTAGACCTTTGTATTTATAAGTATTGTATGGAGAATCAATCTCGGTTTCTTTTTTGGATATAAACGTTGTTTTTTTTCCAATAATGTAGGTAATAGTGGCATCTACCTGTAAAGGAATACCAATCTTTAGCCTCTTCCATAAAATTCCAGCAACAAGTTTTTTGTCCTCTAAACTTTTTACTTCTTTTTCAAGCAAAGAAGCCATTGTTACTATTTCAAATATTGTCTTTCCTTGGCGAGCAATTTCTTTTCTTAGTTCGGGAGTTAGTTTTTTGCCGAAATTATCAAGCATCATCTCAACAATTTCCTCTGGAGTCATATCTCTTTCTATAAAATAAGTGTCGGGAAAAAGATACCCTTCAAGGCCAACATTTTTAGGTTTATCTTCCAAAAAATTATATTTATCACTAAAATCCATTGCTTTGGAAGAATGTTTGGTTTTAGGAAAATCAACTACCTCCAAAAACTCTTCTGGCGCACAAATCCCTTTTTTGCCAAGATACAAAGCAATATCTCTTGCCCTCCATCCCTCAATGATGGTTATTTTCTCTTTCAATGTTTTTCCACAAACCAGTTTATCTACAATCTCATCGATACTCATCGAAGGACTTAATTGATACGCACCTGCCTGAATATTTCTCAACTGTCTTGTAAGGATCAAATATAAAAGAAAAAGGGCTTTATTTTTTATTATCCCTTCTTCTTCTAAATGCTGAGCAATTTCCTCTATTCCTTCTCCTTTATTTATTAAAAATATTTTTTCTTCCTGAGAATAAGAATCTTTTGGCAGATAAATTCCTTGCCAAACATACAAGACTCCTAATAGAGATATAAAAATAATTATGATGAATTGTCTCATCTCTCAATTAAAGGCACAAAAGCAAATCCTGGAAATTCCTTTTCTTCGAACTCTTCATTAGATTTTTTCAAAAAAACCCAAATAGAAGAACGGATAGGAGTGACAATCCTTCCTCCAATTTTCAGCTGCTCTTTCCATGCTTCAGGAAGTTCATTCTGAATTGCAGCTGAACAAAGGATCCTATCAAAAGGGGCTTGCTTTGGGTACCCTTTTGATCCATCAGCACACACAATCTCAACCCTTCCTTCTTTTACAAAATTGTACTTTGAGACATTATTCCTTCCAAACTCCGCTAATTCAGGAATTAATTCAACTCCAATAACTTTCCCTTTCTTGCCAACAATTTCTGCCAGAAGAGCAGTAGTCCATCCAGACCCTGAACCTATATCTAAAATTTTATTCCCCTCCTGAGGGTTTAATTTTTCAAGCATAAAAGCTACCACTAAAGGCTGAGATATGGTCTGACCAAATCCTATTGGTAGAGCTTCATTGAGATCTGCAAGATCTTTGATTTTGGCAGGCAAAAAATCTTTTCTTTTGATCTTTTCAAAAGCTCTTATTATTCGAGGCTGAGAAAGCCAACCTTCGCTGATCAAAGTATCAATCAAGTCCATATTTTAATATTATAACCTTCTTTATAAAAATAAAAAAGAAAAGATTTGTCTTTGTTTTGATCTATACTACAAACAATTTTTACTCGTATCGCAAGGCTTCAATTGGACTCAATTGGGAAGCCTTTCTTGCAGGATATATCCCAAATACCAAACCAACAACAACCGCTACTCCAACTCCCAGCACTATTGCTTTAAGAGAGATGAAAAACTTCCATTGCATATATAGCATTTTTCCAAATACCAATGATCCAAAGAAAGAGCCTAATATTCCAAGCACTATGCCAACAACACCTCCCACAGAAGTCAAAACAATGGCTTCAATCAAGAATTGATAAAGAATATCTTTTTTTCTAGCCCCCACTGCTTTCCTTAATCCTATCTCTTTTGTCCTTTCTGTTACAGAAACAAGCATTATATTCATTATCCCGATTCCTCCAACAACCAACGCAATGGCAGCAATACTTGAAAGAAATAGAGTAAATACTCCCATTACAGAACTCAAGATGTTGGCAGCCTCAACCTGACTCATTACTTTAAAATCATCTTTTGTTAAATCTCCCGTGGGATTATATATATTGTGCCTCTCTCGTAAGAGAAGACGGATATCTTCTACAGCTTCATCTATTACATCCTTACTTTTTGCTTTGGCAACTATCCATTTAAGGTGATCTATTCCCAAAAGTAGCTTTTGGGCTGTGGTAACTGGCACATAGACAAACTCATCCAAGTCCATAAATGTTTGGGTACCTCTCTCCTCAAGCACTCCTATTACTCTAAAGTTGGTTTTTTTAATTCTTATAATCTTTCCAATAGGATTCTCATTACCAAATAAATCTTGAGCAATTTTGTAACCCAAAACAGCTACCCTAGCCTGGCTTTTTACCTCTGCCTCTGTAAAATCCCTTCCCAGGGTCACCTCAGTTGCTTCTATTATATGAGCAGCTGGTGTAG
Organism: bacterium; assembly: GCA_021157625.1. Lineage (GTDB taxonomy): Bacteria > Patescibacteriota > Minisyncoccia > Minisyncoccales > JAGGXC01 > JAGGXC01. The sequence continues at coordinate 35,006 of JAGGWD010000005.1, forward strand.
TACCAATGAAGGTGACTTTTTTACTGACATCTTTATAAATCACCTTTTCTACCCCAATAACAAATGGAGCTACTTCTTCTATTTCCGGCAGATTTTTGATTGCTTGGGCATCGCTTATCTTCAAAGTCTTTATCTCAGCCTCTTCCATCCTTGCCTCCATTATCGAAGTCTTCTTTGGATCAAAAGCCCCCGGTTCAATAAAAATATTATTTGAACCCATCGACATAATTTGGCCTACTATCAAATGCTGAGCACCAGCACCAAGAGACATCATTGCTACTACCGCTGCTATTCCAATAACAATACCGAGTATCGTCAGAAAAGAGCGAACTTTGTTTGTCTTTAGAGCAACCCAAGCGACTTTGAATGAATAGAGAATACTCATAGTCTTGATTTATTTAATAAGTCCATCTTTTGCTAGCCTTCGATGAGCAACAATTTGATCATCAACGATTCTTCCATCTTTTAGCTGAATGATACGCTTGGCCATCTGAGCAGTATATTTCTCATGGGTTACCAAAATAATAGTATGACCTTGATCGTTCAAATTTTGCAAAATATCCATTATTTGCTGACCTGATTTACTATCCAAGTTTCCTGTGGGCTCATCGGCAAATATAACAGAAGGATGATTAACAATAGCACGAGCAATAGCTACCCTTTGCTGTTCTCCTCCTGATAGTTGGTTGGGATAATGAAATAGTCTATGAGAGAGGCCAACTTTTTTTAATGCCTCTCGGGCCATTCTATCTTGTTGTTCTCTTGCAATACCCGAATAAAGAAGAGGGAGTTTTACATTATCTAATACAGTTGTTCGAGGAAGTAAGTTAAAACTCTGAAATACAAATCCCATTTCTTTGTTTCTGATTCGAGCTAGTTGATCATCGTCTAGTTCATCAATACTTTTGCCTCTAAATTTATAAACTCCCGAAGTAGGTCTATCCAAAAAACCCATAATGTGCATAAGAGTTGACTTTCCCGAACCTGAAGGTCCTACAATAGCTACAAACTCTCCTTCTTTTATCAGAAAAGAAACCCCATCTAAAGCAACAGTGGGGACAATACCAGGATATATTTTCTTTATATCCTTTGCTTCTATCATTCTATTATTTTTTCTTTAAAAACGTAATTACTTTATCTCCCTCCTTCAGACCTGAGATGATCTCAACATAGCCATCGCTTCCTTTCAAACCAACAGAAACCTCTATCAATTTATATCCCTTCTTGTACGGAACTCTCACGAAAGTCTTTTTATCTTGGTGCAATACTGCCCTTGAGGGAATTGCAAGTACATTGCTTCGAGAATCAGTAACGATATCTACGTTGGCAGTCATTCCTGGTTTTATTCTTTTATCTGTTGTATCAAGACTAACTTTACTTTTGTAATATACAACCCCACCTATTATAGTCTGGGCAGGATCAATTTCTATTACTCTTCCTGAAAATTCCACCCCCGCAAAAGCATCAAGAGTAATCTTTGCTGGATTGCCTAATCTCATTTTTCCTATATCTACTTCAGCAATATCTAACTCAATTTGAAAGGGATTGGAAGGAATCAAGACAATAACTGGTTCTCCTATCATTACTTGTTCTCCAATCTCTTTATTAATTTTTACCACCTGCCCATCAACCGGACTTCTTAAGGTAGCTTTATAAATTTGATCCTCAAGCAATCGGACTTTGGCTTTTGCTTGATCTAATTTAGCTTGATACAAATCAATATCTTCTTGACGTGGCTTCGCAAGTTTGAGCGCTAATTCATCTTGGGCACTTTTTAGCGCACCTTGAGCCGAATCAACAGCAGCTTGGGCGCTATCAATAATTGATTTATTGGTTATCTTAGTTAAAGATATAGTTTGTTGAGAGTTTATCACATTGGCCAAAGATGTATTAATGTAGGTTTTGTCAGTGTCTAAATAACTCTTATAAGTAGAAGAAACCACATTTTTCCATGCTGGTTTCTCACAAGTTTCTCGAATACTGGCCAAGGCATTATATACCCTCTCAAGAGCAGTTTTGGTCTTCGAAATTGCGACATCAATATTTTCATTTGTGGGATTTTGTTTTGCCACACTTAAATAGTGTTCTATCTGTTTTCTTGCATCATTAATTATGGATTTCTGTTCTCTTACATTTATACTATCTTGATCATTTGAGGTAAAATAAGTTCTTTGAATCAAATCTACATCACTAGCGGCAGCAGAAACTTTAATCTCTGCACTATCTAAAACAGTCAGAGCACTCTCATATGCTGAACGAAGATTTTCCGCTGCTTTTGTTTTTGCGTTTTCTAAATCTTTTTGAGCATTTTCTAAAGAAATTTGGGCATTCTCTACAGCAGTTCGAGCAATCTGAATTTCCTCAGGTCTAGCACCAGCAAGCAATTTATCCAATTGTGCCTGTGCTAATTTTAAAGAGGCTTTTGCCTCATCAAGCTGAATACTGAGTTGAGTAGTACTAAGTTTCATTAATTTTTCTCCTTTCCTAACCTTGTCTCCGATTTTGACATAAATTTTCTCTATTCTGCCTCCTTCTTCAAACCCTAAATTTATCTCCTCTCCTTTCTTTACTTGACCAACAGCAGAAACTTCTTGAACAATATCTCTTCTCTCAACCTGAGCCAAACTATATAGATTGTTTTCTCCAGAGACAAAAACTTTATATACTCCTCCTATAATTAGAATCATTGCCGAGATAATAAAAACGATGATTTTTGGTTTTTTTAATATCTCCAACATATTCTCAATTCTATAATAAAACAATCAAAAAATCAAAAAAGACTCTTCATTACTTTTTATTGGAAATCTCAAGCAAACAGCAAAAAATAAACACAGCAAAGCCAATTGCCAAATACATCCTCAAAGAGAACGCTCAGAAAAAATTAATTTTCTTTAACAGAAACTTCTCTCTGATAATCAAAATAAGAGAAAACAACTAAGTAAGCAGAAACAAAGATCACAGGAACAATAACAAAATATATAGCCTGGTGTGAGAAAAAAATTCCAATAAAAGCAAGGATGCCGGAGATCTTAAACAATTTAGATGCTCTTTGATGGGTATGTTCCCATACTTTTTCACTGCTCAGAGTCCAGGGAGTTTTTATTCCAATAAACCAGTTTCTTTTTGCTTGTGAGAAGAGAGTGCCAAGATAATAAAAGAATAATCCAATAGCAGGAGGTATACATCTACTCATATTGATCTTCCAGCCAAGATTATATAAAACACTCAAAAGATAAATATAAAAAAGGAATATTATCAAGAGCAGAAAAAAGAAATCATAATACCTTCTAAACTTTTCAATGTTTTCTTTTAGTGGATCAATCTTTGGAATTAGCCAAAAAAGCAACACCAAACCTGCCAAAATAAAGGGCATCAAAAACAAAGCTACATGCTTTGGTAAATATCCATCTGCCTTACCCAAAACATTCCAGTGAGAAACCATTTTAGAAGGCATTTTAGGTAAAAACCAAACACCAATTAAAAAAGAGAGCAGAATTATAGAGAGAATAGCTATCTTAATTATCCTCATTTTTTGATTAGTTTAATACCCAATTCAGAGATACGAGCTCCACCAAAAATTAAAATTCCGGCAAAAAGTGACCAACTAATCAAGTTAAGAAGCCTAAGTAACTCTTCTGTTGGAACTACTGATTTGATCTGCTCTCTTATTATTTGTTTCATCTGCTCTTCTAAATCTTGAGGTGGCAGAACCTGAGTTATCTCATTTTTATTTTCTGAATGAGGAACAAAAATCTGAGGAGGAAGGGTTCTAGCTGTAAAAATATTAAATGAAGTAAAAAGAGCCCAGATTATTATCAAAATTCCTACCGTAATTAAAATCCAACCAATGATTTTTTCTAGAGACATATTGTTCTAAATTACTCTTTTCTTCTTTAAGTAGAGCACAAAAGATATCCAAATCAAGGCAATGAGGACCAAAATATACCAAAAAATAAAAGGATGATGTTGGAGAGGTAAAGCTACATTCATTCCATAAAGTCCAGAAATTGCCGCTGGCAAACTAATTAAGATGGTGAAAATAGTAAGAATAGTAATAATATTGTTCAATCTATTGGAAAGTAAAATATCGTAATACCCTCTTATGTTGGAAATGGTTTTTAAAGATGACTTACATAGATTAAATCCTTGTGTTCCTTCAACAATAAGGTCTTCGAGTATTTCCTTGTCCTGCTCAAAAAACTTTATTTTTCTTATTATCCTCTCATAAAGCAAATTGATATAGTAATAAGAAGAAACAAAATCATTAAGAATATCTTCTTGCTCCAAAAGACTAGTAAGTTCTTCATCTTTTAGTTCTTCTATGCTGAGATGCTTTCTTTTCTGGACGTCTTTCACAATACTAATGGTTGTTTTTTCAAAACCTTCGTTTATTAAAGAAAGCAGTTTAATAAGACATTTGAGTTTTTGGGTGGTGATAAACTTTATTTCACCGTTTTTTATTCTCTCAGCAAATTCAGGCTCATGCACTGAAAGAGTAAGAACAAAGTTTTTCCCTATCGTAATAAGGTAGGTTCCAAGAATATGCTCAGGTATATTAAAAACAGCATTAGTGAAAATATAAATATTCCCATCCACTATATCAAGTCTCGGAATTTCGTTCTCATCAAGCCCTGATTCTAAATTCTTCTTATCTAATTTGAATTTCTTTACTAAATATTCTATTTCTTTGGTAGTTGGATCAACTACCTCAATCCAACAACCAATCTGAAAATTAGGTATCTCTTTTATCTCTTTTGACTGAATTGTCCTTTTAAAATATCTAATCATAATTTTAGAGTAATTTTTTTTGCACAAGAGATTTAGCAATTTCTTTTGCTTTCTTTTCTCCGAGTAAAGTAAGAGAAAAATTACTAGAGGGATCCCCTTTTATAAATTTTTTATTTCTAAGCGCTCTCAGAGGACGATCTAATTTGCGCGCATCAGGCCATTGAGGAATTGTATTAAGAGAAAATACTTTTGGAAACAAAACAAAACACTTCTCAAGCAGTTTTTCAAATGTAGCCTTCTTTTTTTCTGCCTCAAGACAGTAAAGAGAAAACAAAATCAAATTATTTATCCCCAAACTTCTATAGATTTCTTCATCAAAAACCAACCTCTTTCTTTTCTTCTCCCTTGGCATTAATTCATAATACTTCATTTCAAAAAGAAAATAAAGAGGCAAACATTGTTTGCCCTTTATTGAAAGAGAAAGAACTTCAGAAGATATAGCCCATAAACCACTCCCAAAACACTGTCGATTCTATCAAGCAATCCTCCATGGCTTTTTAGAATGGTTCCCGAATCTTTAACTCCCATTCTTCTTTTCAGGAAAGACTCAAAAAGATCGCCCAAGAAAGCAAAGCATCCCAGCAAAATAGGAGTTATTGCTATTTTCCAGAGAACAAAGGAAAAAATCATTTTTCCTAGTATAAAAGCAATTATTCCGCAACCAATAAATCCTGCAATCAGACCTTCAAGTGTTTTGTGAGGAGAAATATGCGGTGTTATTCTATGCTTCCCCCAAAGTTTTCCTCCAAAGTAAGAAAAAGCATCAAAAATACCAGCAGAAGAAAGCCCTAACACTAACCACCAGAGTCCATCTTTTGTGAAACGAAGCACAAAGAAAAGAAACAGAGAAACACAGAGATAGATGGCAAATATTCCAGCCACTAGAATATCTCTCGCTCTAGGAGCATTTCTGCTCATTTGCCAAATTTCAGAAAGGCCTATCCCGCCTAAAATTCCTATCCCAAAAATAAAGATATCCCTGGGAACAAAAAAGAAAGAAACTGCTATAAGGATTACAATTATTCCAATGCCAGTTCTTTTCTTGAATTCTCCTTTGATATTTTCACTTTTTTTCAAGGTCCATTCCTCCTCAATAGGGATTTTAATAAAATTTCTACTAATGTCAAATAAAAGTAAAAAACCCACTGGAATAATTTCCAATGGGTATAAATCAAACCATCTCTGAATTCAGGTCTTTTTCCAAATTTCTTTCTTCCAAGGATTTTTCTATTTCAGCTATGATTCGATCTACTACCAGAGCCGGAGTACGACTTTTATAGATAGGAGATCCCACTACAATATAATCAGCTCCAGCTTCAATTGCCTCACTAGGAGTAGTAACCTTTGCTTGTTCTCGAGAAGGTACAGCCCAAGTAGGTTTAACATCAGGAACAACAATCAGAGTCTCTGGTTTGAGAAAGCGCCGTAAATCTCGAGCCTCTTGAGCAGAGGCTACTACACCCGAAAGCCCTACTTTTTCTGCGCTCAAAGCAAGCTCTATTATTTTTGTTCTAATCCTACCTGGGATTCCTATCGTTCTATCAATATTTCTTGGATTTAGAATAGTAATTCCCAGAATTTTTAGATCTGTATCACTGGCAGCTTTCACTGCGCTTTCCATCATTTCTGGACCTCCCAGTATATGAACAGTTGTCATATAAATCCCTGCTTTGATGTCTGCCCGAATAAATTCACTAACCACAGAGGCAGTATCGTAATATTTCCAATCTCGCCACACTTTCATTTCCCTTTTCTTTATCTCTGAAACAATCTGGGGAAAAATAGCTGCCAAGGAATTTACTTTTACTATGCTTAATTTGTCTCTTAGAATATCTATAAGCGAAATAGCTTCAGAAACACTGCCTACATCTAAAGCAAGTATTAGTCTCTCTTCTGCCTTCAAATTTCTTACTCCACCTTCATTCATTCATCTTCCTCCTTTAGTTTTAAAGCATTTTTAATGATCCTTCTTTCTTAAGTTGGCATAAATTATAAAACCTGTCAAGTATCTGCAACCTTGGTTTTATTAAGTCTACTTTTTCTATGAAACTAAAAGAAAAAAATTAAGCAAAAATAGCTCAATCATAAACTAGATAAAAATGTAGCACAAATATCTTGTTGTTATATATCCCAACACATCCTATTTGGCTGCGGGGCTAGGACTCGAACCTAGATTACCAGGGCCAGAACCTGGCGTGCTACCATTACACCACCCCGCAATTCAATATCTATACTTTAAGATATTTTCTAATGGCAAAAAGAGAAGGAATTATTCCTAAACTCAACCCACAAAATAATTGAAGGAATACTATCGAACTCAGATTACTTTTAAAATAATCAAACAAATTAAATCCTGCAACCAATATCTCAACTTTGGGGCTCAAACACCAACACCCTAAAGCAAAAATTACAAGCGAAATGAATGAAGCTAGGATACCTGAGATAGCCCCTTGGACTATAAAAGGACCGCGAATAAACCAATTGGAGGCACCAACAAGGCGCATTATAGATATCTCTCTCTTGAAATCAAGGATGCCAAGACGAACAGTATTAAAAGCTATCAGTATAGCAAGAACAGTAGCGATAGCAATGAAAACAAAGGATATCTTTTGAATAGTGGAACTAATAGAAAATAGTCTTTCAATAATCCTTTTGTTCTGATAGTAATCTATTTTATCAATAATGCTAGAAAAAGGACTGTTCTTTAAAAATTCAGAGATCTGTTCATACTGAGATGCTTGCCAGGCTTTTATATTCAAATGCGCTGCAAGAGGATTCTCTCCTATTTCTTCTAAAGACTCCATTATTACAGGATCATTTTTGTGTTTCTCTTTGAAAATATTTAATGCTTCTTCTCTAGAAATATAACTTACTTCTTTTATCTCTGGAATTTTGGAAAGTTGTTCCTTTGCTTTTATAATTTCTTCTTCTGGAGCATCTATAACAAAATATACACTAATATCTACCTTATCCTTTATAGAGTTAACTAAAGAGTCGGTTAAACTTCTTAAAACAAAAAGTCCTGATATTAAAGAAACCGCGACCACTATGATGAAAGTGGTAGTAAAAAATAAACCTTTATTGCGAGATATATTCTCGAAGCTAAATCTAATAATTTTTTTAAAAGAAGTTAACATATAAATCTTCCGTGTTGTTCGTCTCTTATTATTTTCCCTTTTTCTAGAGTAATAACTCTTTTGTGTAAACTATTGATTATTTCTTTGTCATGAGTGGAAAGAATAACTGTGGCACCTAATTCTTGAATCTTCAAAAGAAGTTGGATTATATCACGAGTATGATAGGGATCAAGATTTCCGGTAGGTTCATCAGCACATATAAGTTCGGGGCGAGTAATTAAGGCACGAGCAATGGCCACTCTTTGTTTCTCTCCTCCGGAAAGTTCTTCCGGGAAATGATCTGCGCAATCAGTAAGGCCTACTATATCCAGAACCTGAGGCACTTGACGATCAATTTCTTCTTTATCAAAACCTATCACCTCCAGCGCATAAGCAATATTTTCATATACAGTTCTTGAGGAAAGAAGTTTGTAATCCTGGAAGATAGCACCAATTCTTCTTCGAAGAAAGGGCAGATCTTTAGAAGGAAGTTTTTGTACCTCAATACCATCAAAAAAAATCCTTCCATAAGTTGGCTTTTCTTCTCCTATTAATAACTTAAGAAGTGTGGTTTTGCCTGCTCCTGATCTTCCTGCCAGACATACAAACTCCCCTTTTTTTATCTCAAAAGAAACATTCCGCAATGCCTCTACATCTCGAGGATAAATCTTGGTGACATTCTGAAACGATACCAATACTTTATTATTTAAGTTTGATTTCTGCTTCGATGAATCCATTTAAGTCTCCATCAAGAACTTCCTCAACTTTAGTAGTCTCTATTTTTGTTCGATGATCTTTAACTAACTTATAAGGATGAAGAATATAGGATCTGATTTGATTACCCCAACTTGCTGAAGAATTTTGATCAGTTGAGGAAGTTTTCTTTTGAGAGTCTTTTATTTTTTTTAGTTCTTCCTTCTGAGCCAGAATTTGATGTTGATAAAGTTTGGCATAAAGAAGTGCTTCAGCCTTCTGTCGATTAAGACCCTGAAGACGCTCTGATTGACAAGTAACTCTGATACCGGTGGGTATATGAATAAGCCGAACAGCACTTTCTCTTCGATTCACATATTGTCCTCCTGGTCCTGATGCTCTGAAAGTTTCCATTTTTATATCTTCCGGTCTTATCTTTATCTTCAAACACTCCGAAGAAGGAAGTTCAGGCAATACTTCTACTAAGGCAAAAGAGGTATGGCGGAGATTCTGGGCAGAAAAAGGTGAAAGTCTCACTAATCTGTGAACTCCACTTTCATTTTTTAAAAAGCCATAAGCATATTTTCCTTTAATTTCCATTGTCACTTGTTTTATGCCTATTCTCCCCTCCGGACCCCCTCCTTGTCCAAACGATTGATGCAAAATCTTGGTTTTAAATCCTTTTCTTTGGCAAAATCTCTCATACATTCGCAGAAGCATTGTAGCCCAATCTTCAGCATCCTGCCCTCCTGCTCCTGCATAAATAGACAGTATAGCATTTCTCTTGTCATATTTTCCAGAAAGATAAACTCTGATTTCTTCTTGCTTTATCCTTTGCTCAAGATTATCAAGGCGTTGCTTAATCTCATCGACAAGCTCATCTTCAGGGCTCACTATTTTAGTTAACTCCATCAATTCAATTAATTCGTTGTTGAGCTTATTCCATCTCTCTACTTCTTCCTTTAACTCAGCAAGTTCTTTACTTATTTCAGAAGCCTTTTCTTTATCTTTCCAAAAGTCTGGTTTCTGGGTTTGTCTTTCTAGTTCTTTTATTCTTTTTTCTTTTTTGACAATGTCAAAGACAGTCCTCCAAATAAAGGAGGTTTGCTTTAATATTTTCGATTTTCTCTTTTATCTCTTTCATAAAGCTGTATCTATAATTTATCATATTCCTCCAAAAAAGTAAATTAAAAAACCTCTATTATACATATCAAACAATCTACTCTAATATTTTTCTAACATTTTCTACCAAAATAAAAATAAAGCCGGTGGTCGGATTCGAACCGACGACCTGAGCTTTACGAAAGCCCTGCTCTACCACTGAGCTACACCGGCAAAGATCTATGAGCGGGATACGGGAGTCGAACCCGCCTCTCCACCTTGGGAAGGTGGTGTTGAACCGCTCAACTAATCCCGCAATTTAAATAATTCCAAAAATCTTTCCCAAATACTTTTTTCTTCTTTCTGAATCTCTTTCTTTTCTTCTTTTGGAGGAAGAATTACTACTACTTTCTCTCCTTCTTTTTTATAAAGACCTTTTTGGCGTAAAATTTTTTCTATATAATCTGATTGATGAGACTCCTCTATTCCTGCCTTAAGTTCATTATTTCTTTCCTGAAGAACTTTAATCTCTTGTTTTAGTTGAGAGATTCTTTCATTAAGCTCCTTCTTTCTTTTGTTTATTTTAACATTTGAAACTACCAGAAAGATAATTATTATTAAAAATAGAATTCCCAGGACAACAGAAATAGAAATATCCAGGAATGATTCTCTTTGTCTTATTCTTCTCTTAGACATAATAAAATATACAATGGTGAAATTAAAACCCAAAAATTTATTAAGAATTTTCTGGATAATTATAGCGTCTCTGGTAGTCTTTAGTATGATTGGCTGGCTTTTGGTAGGGCTGTTTCGCTTTTAATCTTAGTAAATTTAGGAATTTCTGACAAGAAACTTCAAGAGTAAAAAGGAGAAGCTATCAGGATATCATCTTTCCATCGAAAACTGCTTTAGAACTGCTGATTTTATAATTCTCAATTCGGAACTCTTAAAAAGAAGACTCAAAATGAGATATACAGATACCCCTGCTATCCCTCCAAGACTTGCCTGAGAAAACACTCCCAGAAATGTATGCATATCAACAATTTTAGCAACAGCGCGAAGCACAACTAAAACAACAAAACCAGCAACAATGCTAGCGAATATGATTTTTCGCAAAGAAGATAAAATCTCTTTTGCTCTTATCTCCCCTATCCTTTTGTGAAGAAAGTATAGAAGTAAAACAAACTGAAAAATAACTGCAATTGAAAAACCCAAGGGTAGACCCGTTACAGAAATGTTCTCAATTCCCTCAAGGTCAAGTACTCCAGAGACAAAATTATAAAAAGTTCCGCCAACACTCAAAACTTTAACAAAAGCAAGACTCAAGAGAATATTTAGGAAAACACCTCCCACAGCAATAAAGGTGGGAGTTTTTGTATCCTTGAAAGAAAAAAAAGCACGACAGATGAAAGGAATAAGAGCAGAGGCAAATATACTTATACTAAATATCCCAAGACAAGCAGCGGTAAGACGAGTATCGTTCCATCCAAACCTTCCCGGCCCCAGACTTCCTAGAATGATTCTAACAAGCTGAGCTCTTAACAAAAATATTAAAATACTGGATGGAATGATCAAAAAAAGAATTTGCCTAAATACAGATGAGAAAGTATCAAGAAATTCTTCTCTTTTCTCCTCTGCCCATGATTTAGAAAGTCGCGGAAAAGAAGCTAATGCAAAGGATATTCCAAAGATCCCTACAGGCGCGTAATAGAGATTATTTGCAAAATTAAAAATAGCAATACTTCCGGTTCCGAGAGTAGAAGCAATTCCAGTAATAACTATCAAATTGATCTGCTGAGCTCCTACCGCAAAGGAACGTGGAATCATGAGCGAAACAACCTCCTTTAGGGCGGAGTGTTTTATATCAAATAAAGGCAGATATCTAAAACCGCATCCAATGGCTGAGGGAATTTGGATAGCAAGATGTAAAAGCGCTCCTATAATTACCCCTATCCCTACCCCAAAAATTCCAAAAGAAGGTGCAAGGAACAATATACCAAATATAATCCCTATATTATAAAGGATAGGAGCAACTGAATAGACAAGGAAGCGATTAAAATAATGAAGAATACTTGAAAAGATGTTTGAAATACCAAAAATAATTGGGCTCAGAAACAAAAGACGCGTTAAAGAGATGGAGAGTCTCCGTGCTTCTGGACCAAAACCAGGAGCGATGACACCTATCAGCAACGGAGTGAACAAAAACAAAATGAAGCTTAAAACTACAAGAGCAATTAAGAAGACATTCAAGAGATTTGATGTCATTTTCCATGCTTTTTCTTTATCATGAGAATAATACTCCGAGAATAAAGGTAAGAACGCTATACCTAGTCCTCCTACAATCAAGAAATTATATATGAAATCAGGAATCCTAAAAGCAGCAAAATAGACATCTGTTTCAAGACCTGCTCCAAAATATCCTGCCAAGAGCCCATCTCTTATCAAACCCAAAATTCGGCTTGCTAGAGCCGAAAAAACCAAAAGTCCTGCAGCGAAGGTAACTGTTTTTGTCTGAGAATTAAAAAAACGTCCAATCATAATCCCACTTTATATTTTACAGATTTTTTAAAAAAACAAAAAGCCCAACTAGGCTGTAAGCCGAATTCTGTACTTTTTCGGTATTTCTACCGAAAAAGTGGTAATCATTTCTCTGGGCCAGCAATTGCTTGCTGGCTCATGCGAACTACTTTTTCTTTTCGACAAATCCGGAGATTGTCGAAAAGTTTGTTCTTGCACCCGATAAGGATTTAGCCGTTTCACCCCCGAGATTTCTCTCGGGACTTTCCAACAACTCAGAGAGTTGTCGGAACCTCGGCTCTTTCGAGCCTCGGCGTCTCTGTTCGCACCTCTGGCCTCACGACCGACGGCTGTTAGCCGCTATCTTTTTTCCTTTCCGAATGGAAAGGAGGGTGTTCGGACTTTCCTTTCCGATTCCAAAAGGAATCGGAACGATTACCTCACCTAGTTGGGCTTTATTTTATAATAACCGAAGGTTTACTAATTGTCAATCCTATGGTGTTAGTGTTAGCGGATATTTATCACAATTATTCGTATCGGAACAATCGGAATCATTGTGTTCTACATCATAAGGAGAATCACAGAATCCGTCACTATCGCTATCAGTACATTTATCAGAATAACCAGTTTTACTTGGGTTAGTCCAATAATTACCCCCAATCCATGGCCCTCCAATTATATTCGGACCTGGCTGTTTATTCGTGTTCCATTCATTAGAGCCAGCATTAACCCAGTCAATCACAGGATTAGGAGAGTCAATATAGTTATTATAAATTTTGTTATTCATTGTAGATGGTTCCCACATCAGAAATGCCTCCTTATCTGTCGCTATCACGGTATTGTCAAAAATCTCATTACCAGAAACTCCCTGTAAAATAATTGTCTCTTCAAATGAAGTCAAATCATTACCGGAGATAACGTTATTGTTTGAACCCCATTGAAGGTGTAAAGCCCCGCTCATATTCGTTACTCTAGCAGTATTATCAGAAATAGTATTGTGTGTACAATTGTTTTTTAAATAAATTGCGCCTCCGTTTCCATCTATATCATTAGCAATGATATTATTATGGTTACTACCCGACGCTAACTTAATGTTTCCTTTAAGAGTGTTATTAGATATAGTACTATTAGAAACAGTGACGCAAACGATTGCAGGGTTGCCTATTCCTCCCTCTATAGTGTTATTAGAAATAATGGCATTAGACACATTATGGACATTAATTGCTAAATTGGACTCGTTTATAGTATTGCCGGAGATAGTAGCGTTTGAACTATTATTAAGCCAGATCGCATCCCCGGTACCTGCATCCAAAATATTATTGGCAATAGTAATTCCTGAGCCTCCTGCAACATAGATTGAGAATACATCACTTACATAAACATCGTTATTTTCTATAGTTGAGTTGTTTGCTCCTATATAGTAAATTCCATAATCTCCATCCGGACCATCCATATCTATTTTACAGTTCTTTACAGTGACATTACTATGACCGTTGTTCTTAATTCCGTAGTCTCCAGTACTCTGGAGATAATGCCCATTACAATCTAAGGTAATATCACTTGCATCTATGTAGATAATAGTTCCAGCACATCCTGTGATATCGCAATTTAGAGTAGTATCAGCAGTAATATGCATACCACAACAACAGCTCACTGTCACCGTAACAACAGCTTCATTAGATTGAGCTCCATGAATATCTTTCACTGTATAAGTGAATTGATCCTGACCAAGATAACCAGGAGCAGGAATATATCTTATTTCTCCCGTTGCAAGAGGAGTAGCTGTACCATGAGAAGGATTTTGCTCGACCACCACTGTACTTGGATCTATCTCAGCACCCCCATCATCAGGATCACTATCATTAGCTAAAACATCTATATCGATTGCGGTCTCTATACAAGTAGTAGCGCTGTCGGGGTTCGCAACAGGAGGATTATTGGAAGGAGGCGGTGGTGACGATCCTGGTGAATTATATACAACAGCTTTACCTCCTATAGAATAGACTTCATAGGGAGGCATAGTTTCAAGATCAGCATGGAATTTGTATTGGGAAGCAGATGAAGTAGTAATGTATTGATAGGAATAGTATTTTGTTCCTTCTGTCTGAAGGGCTCGTGGATCTTGAGGGAGATCCTTTATATACTTTGGTACAAGTTCTTGTCTGAGATATTTACAATAATGAGGATCAGTAGAATCTGTTATTTCCAGAGAACACCAATCTTCTGAATCGGTGGAGGTAGGATAATGTCCATGTTCAAGATAATACATCTGGACTGCTTTCCTTAGATCGTTTATCTCTGAGATTCTCCTTGAATCCCTGGCTTTGGCTTTACTATGCGAGAAGTACATTACAATTAAGACAGCCAATATTCCAATAATAAAAATGATTACTAAGAGTTCTGGAAGAGTAAAAGCTTTTTGCCTTTTGAAGGTTGCTTTTTTGAAAGATAATATCATCTTTTGGAAGACAAGTTACTTTATGGAAATTGTAACTTTTCAAAATTGCTCACCACTCAAGATGAACATCAGATCATTACGGTGAGAGTAACAGTTGTGACTGTAGAAGAGACACGCGTTATAATTGGAGAAAAAGTTGTGACAGTGAGGATTACTGAATGTCGAAAGACACAAGTCTTTCCGTTGGAATCGAGTTTAACTATTAGAACATCTTCTTTAAAAGAATCAAAATAATTATCTCACCTAATTGGGCTTTTATATTAAAATATTAGATAATTTAAGAAATGTCAATATGAAAGAAGGGAGTTAATTTACAACAATCTCTGAGTTGTATTTCTTTTATTTAGAGATTCATTCACGAGTCTGTCGGCTTCTTTATTTTTTTTCCTTGGGATACAGAGGAATTTAACTTTTCCAAAATCAAACTTCAAATTCCAGACCTCCAGAAACAATGGTTGGATTTTTTTATCTAAAATTTTATACTCTCCATTAAGTTGCTTTGTCAAAAATTCGGAGTCGGTTCTCACTTCTACTTCTAGATTCCTTGTTTTTTTCTTTCCAAAAAGACTTTTAAGTTTCTTTAAACCAAAAATCACTGCCATATATTCGGCTTGATTATTAGTAAGACTATCTCCCAAATAATGGGCATACCTTTTTATTACTTGATTTTGGGAATTACAAATCAAAACACCTGCTCCTGCAGGACCAGGATTACCCCGTGATCCTCCATCAGTGTAAAGGATAATTTTCTCCATTGATCATTTAAAAACTTTTGAGCAAAGTTTGAATAACCAAGAGGCGGAATATAACTACACATATGGTCATATTCCATCCTGTTTATCCTTTCTTTAACTTTGTGCTTTTTATATTTTTTTTAATTATTACTTGCTTTAAAATAATTAACCAAACACTCCTTGAATTCTTCTAACTTTTCATTCTTTATTGTAAAGCCAGAGGCAAGAGGATGACCTCCAAACGTTTCAAGTAAATGAGAGCAACTCTCCATAGCCTTTATAGAGTTGATATTTCTTGGAGTTCTTACTGCTCCCCTGCTCACTGTATTGCCAATGTTGAAAATAAACACTGGTTTTTGAAAATCACGACAGATAAGAGAAGCAACAGGACCAACGAGGGTAAGCGGCCAATTTTTATCTCCTTCAAAAACAATAGGCCATTCTATTTTCTTTAGAATCCTTTTCTCTACTTCTTGAACTATTTCCTTAATGCGTAAATGTTTTTCTTTTCTTTTCTTAATCAACAATTCTGCAAAAAAACGAGCAGTCTCTTTATCAGAAGATGTTAAAAGAAGGTAAGACTCAGTAAGATGATTCTGCACACCAGCAGCATTTAAAATTGAAATAATCTTTGAGGCAGTCATCTTAATTGGTTCAGAATCTTCTATTTTATTTATTTGCCAGAAAATTCTAAGACCGGGCCGGAGAGTATTCTTTAAAGCCTCAAGACCTTCCTGAATAAAAACTTGATTCTCTCCTATCTGTGGCATCATATCAGCTAAAGTAGCTAACGCAACAAGTTCAAGAAAATTATTTTTCAGAAGACCTGTCAGTTTATCACCCAAGAGAAGCTGAGATAATTTGTAGGCAATACCTGCATTAGCGAATTGCTTAAAGGGATAGTTATCATCTTTTTGTTTTGGGTCAACAATAATTGAAGCCTCAGGTAATCTACTCAATACTTCATGATGATCAATTACTATCACTTCAAACCCCATTCTATTGGCGATTTTTATCTCTTCAAAGTTTCCTATTCCACAATCAAGCATTATCAACAAAGCTGGCGCCATTTTTTCAAGCCACTCAAGCGCTTTTTTACTCAAGCCATATCCTTCCTTTTCTCTATCTGGAAAATATATAGCAGAAACTACACCACCTAAATTCTTAATCGATTCCTCCAGTATAATAACTGAAGCTGTACCATCTAAATCACTATCCCCATAAAGAATAATTCTTTCCTTTGTTTTTATTGCTTTCAAGATCCTCTTCGCTGCTTTTTTAAGATTTTTTATCTCCTTCATATATATATCTTATTCTAACAAAAAAATGATAAATTGACGAACAAAAAAAGCACAAAGAGTGCGCTACAAATCAATTTGCTTAAAAAGTTTGGTCTTTTGCTCAAATAAAACTATACTTTTGCTTGCGAATTTTCAAGTGCTTTAATACCTGGCAATTCCTCAGAACAAAGAAACTCAAGCATAGCCCCTCCTCCGGTAGATATGTAATCAAATTTATTCATCCATCTGAATTTCTTTAGAGCAGATATGGTATCACCTCCCCCAGCAACTTTGAAAGCTTTATAGTTTCTAACAATTCTCTCACCCACTTCTTTTGTGCCTCTCTCAAATCTTTCTTCCTCAAACATTCCCAAAGGACCAGCCCAAAAAATAGTCTTTGCTTTCTTGATAATCTCAGAATAGAGCTCAATAGTCTCAACTCCTATATCATACACTCTCTCTTCTTTCCTAATTGTCCCCAGAGCTGCTATTCTTTTATAGGTCCAATCATCTTCAAGTGAAAGAAAAACATCCTTTGGCAAATGCAGAGAAGGATCTGCCAAATTAATCTCTTTGATAGCGTCAAGGATCTTTCCATCTGGATACGGTCTTTCTACTAAAATGTTTTTAGCAATTAAAATAACCTCAGAAAGAAACCCATTTAGTAAAAGAAAATCAGAGATTTTAAGTAATTTTGGCAAGAATTTAATTTTAGAAATCTTCTTGCCTCCAATAATAATCACTAAGGGCCTCTTTGGCTTGTGCACTATCTTTGAAAGATTCTTAATCTCTTCTTGCAACAAAAAACCTGGAAAAGCAGGTAAAAATTTAGGAATTCCTACTACAGAAGCATGTAAACGATGACAAACAGAAAAAGCGTCGTTTACATAAAGATCTCCTAGTAAGGCAAGTTGCCGAGCAAAATCCAAGTTATTTTGAGTTTCTTCTTTATAGAATCTAAGATTCTCCAAAAGAAGTATTTCTCCTTCTTTAAGAGAATTTACTTTCTTTTGAACCTTCCTTCCAATACAATCGTGGAAAAAATTCACTCTAGTTTTTAGTAAACGTTCCAATAAAGGAACTACTATTTTCAAACTATATTTCTTTTCTTTTCCAGAAGGCCTCCCAAAATGACTGATGAGGATTATCTTGCTTTTCCTTTTTTTGAGATATCTTATTGTGGGAAGGGTTTTTCTTATTCGAAAATCATCTGCAATCTTTCCTTCTTTATCTAGAGGAACATTAAAATCTACTCTCACCAGTACTCGTTTATCTTTAATTTTGACATCTTCTATTTTTAACATTTTTACTCCTGATCTTTTGTTGTCTGTTTTTTGATGTTATCTTGAGATGAATTCCTAAGAGACTCCTCCAAGGCTTTTCTGAGCTCTTCAAGACTTACTTCTTTTTTTGGTTTGTGGATCGATTTTTTTTGAGAAGGAATTACAGGCGGAGGTAACCTTTCCTCTGAAAAAGAAACTGGTTTGCCTTCCGGAGTTATCTGGCCTTTTTCAATTTTCTTAAGACAGGACTTGCAATAAACAGGGCGATTAGGATCAGGTTGAAAAGGAACCTTAATTTGCTTTCCGCAAGCAAAGCACCGGGCATCATAAAGAACGGGAATTGTAACTGAAGAAGGAGTTTGAGTAGCAGTTGTACTCTCTGACCACCGAGCAATTTTTGCCTCAACAATCTTGCGAGGAGTACCGTATCTTTCTCTTGAGACCTTTATAATCTTTTCTTTGTTGGATTTTTCAGGTTTTTGGAATGGAGGAAGGGTTTCTGCAGAAAAAGGTCTTCCTGCTACTCCATCAATCATCAATTTGATATAGATATTATATTTAGCAAGATTCACTAAATCTTCAGCCGAAAACTCAGGAGAAAACTCTTTCTCTAAGTACTCTGCGTCTTCAGCACCTACTCTAAAAGCAACTATAGTGCCTACATTACCAAATACCGCATCTCTTACTTTCTCATCCATTTGAGCAATATATTGATGTGCAAGAATCAAACAGAGTCTATACTTTCTTGCTTCTGAAAGAATGCTCACAAAACTTTCTGTAGCAAAATTCTGGAACTCATCTACATAAAGATAGAAATCCTTTCTCTGTTCTTCTGGAATAGTCACCCTCTGCATTGCTGCTAACTGAATTTTGGTAATTAAAAGAGCTCCGAGAAGATGAGAAGCGTCTTCTCCTATCCTTCCTTTGGAAAGATTTAAAATCAGAATCTTTTGTTTATCCATCACTTCTCTCATATCAATAGTAGATTTCACCTGTCCAATGATATTTCTGATCAAAGGAGCAGAGATAAACTGTCCTACTTTATTTTGAATAGCAGCAGTAGCTTCTACCTCATAGCGTTGGGTATAGCGAGCAAATTCCTGTGTCCAGAAAGCCTTAACTACTGGATCAGTAATCTTGGAGATTACTTTCTCTCTAAAAGCAGGATCAGCAAGCATTCTATTTATAGCCAAAAGGGTAGAACCAGGATATTCCAAAAGCGCCAATATACAGTTATTTAAGATATATTCCATTCGTGGCGACCATACATCAGGCCATATCTTCTTAAAAACTCCCATCAGCCCTCCTGCTACCAAATGACGGTGTGCCACATCTACTTTCTCCATTACATTGAAAGCAATTGGATAATCTATATCGGCAGGATTGAAATAAACAACATCATTAATCCTTGAAGAAGGAACAAAATCAAGAAGTCTCTCTGCTGCCTCTCCATGAGGATCAACAAAAGCAAGGCCTTTTCCATTGCGAATATCCTGAATAGCCATATTTTCCATCATTGCTGTTTTTCCCATTCCAGTCTTTCCAACAATATACATATGCCGTCTTCTGTCATCGGCCTTAATTCCAAACTTTTTTCGGATATTGCGAAATGTTGTTTCTGCAAAAAAATTAATCTCTTCTGCCATAAGATTATTCTGTAGGAAGCCCAGGAGGAGCTTCTTTTTTCTTTGCTTCTATTCGAGGAAGGGTTGGTGCAGGAGCAACCATCCTTCCAGGAAAGTGATATAAAGTGGCTATCTCATCGGTAGTTAGCACAAAAGTTCCTCCTGGTTCTGGAAATAAAGGAGAGAATCTTCTTTTATATCTCAAAAAAATCGCCCTTTGCTTTGCATACGTTCGCATTTTTTTCAAAAACCATTGGACTTTTGGAAGAGTACGTGTCCATGGTTTCAGACCATTAAGATTTTCGGTAGACACATTTTTGAAAAACCCATAAAACATTCTGGATTTTGCTTTCAGGAATACATCTCTTTTTGCAATATAAAGACATCGGATATTGGTTACAAATCCAAATTTTCCAATTTTCTCTTCAATTGCTTTCACTATTTCTCTCTCTCCTGGAGTTAACTTCATTTCAGGAGGAATCACCTCTACTTCTTTCTTTTCTGAAGGCGCTTTACCTGGTGGTTTTCCGCTAATTAGCAAATCAGCAGCTTCTTTAAAAATCGAAGGAAGAGAAGAAGGTTTCTTTTCTCTATGAACTAATTTATCCACCAACTCTTTTCCTCTTTTTTGCCACGGAATCTCTTCTCTGATTGGCTTTATTATTATCTGAAGCCACATATATTCCCCTTGGCCAATACTTGCCATACCTTCAAGAAGTCCTGCCAATGGATCAAGTCGTTTTTGCTCTTTTGTTTCTTTCATCTCTTCGAAATATTTGTAGGTCTTTATAGGATAAGGATCTTCTTTTGTGGCCACGAAATCAAAACCAAAAAGATCCCATTCTTCATTAGGGATGTCGTAAGGCACAAAATTAGTATAATCCTCCGCAAGAGAAATCTCTGCGTCTGGGTATTGAGAATAAATATTGGACTCAATAACACTTCTGAAAGCAGCAGGAGCTCTTATAAAGAAATGAATCTCTCCTTCAAGACTGGCAATCTCTAATGCTATTGAATATTGAAATTCCCCTTGTAGCCATGTTTCTCTCCAGGTAAACACATCGTGAACTCCATGAAAGCCCGCTATTACCTGCTCCATTGCTTTTATTGGCTTTTCTACCTCTCGAGGAATCTTGACTTCCAGGATAATTTTCTTTACCCCTGAGTCATACTGCTCCATCTTGTAGAATCTCCAAAAAAAGAGAAAACGAGGATACAACAAGAAAGGTAAAGGTAGCCACCACCAATTCTTTATAACCAACCAAAGATTTGTTAAAACAAAATAAAAATCCATCTTTGATTCCTTTATATCTCTTTGAGGATATATCTGCCTTGAGAATCTCTCAGAAAGTAATCCTTATTCTGAAGATTCAACAAGATAGTGTTTTCTTTTACCAACCGTTGAGAAAGAACTTTTTCTATAATCTCTTCCCGAGAAAGAGGCCGATTTTCTTCTCTTAGCACCTTTATAATAATATCTCTGACTTGTCCCGGAACGTATCCCCATTCTCGAAGAGCATAAATACCTCTACCCACCAGAACAAATCGTGGATCTCTAATGAGTTCATTATGGACGGTCTGAGGAAGAACAGGTTTATTAGAGGTACCAATATTGAGTTGAGAAATCAACTTCGCAACTTCTGCAAAATGAAGTGGACGTCCGCTTTTCTTTAGAGCAAGATAAGCCTTATCCTTTATCCCTCGTGGAGAAACCTCAGGCCAGTGCTTTAATCCAAATAAACCTTCGTAATTTTTTTCTATATCCTTGGAGATTTCCAAATAAGAAATAAGAGCGCGTGATGTTACTCTTTCGGAAACCTTCAATTCGTTTTTAAAAAGCATCAACGCCTCCTTCTCAGAAATTAATTTTTTCTCTTTCTTGAATTTTTCTACAAAACCATTGATAACTTGACGTGCAAGATCAACTGATTTTGGATTAACAGTCCATAAAGGATAAAGGTCTTCGGTTTCAGGAAATCTAAAAAATGACTCTCCTAAAGTAAGCCAAAAGAGTGCTCGATTCTGAACTTTGGAAGAAGAAAATTGAGAAAGCAATAAATCTTCTCTTTTGAGTCCACCTTCTTTCTTAAGATAAGAGTTAAAATATCGGAATATCCTTTGATAGATTGGTTTTTTGATTTCTTTTTTTATAAGCGCAATTCCAGACTGCTCAATCTGGCGAATTCTTTCTCTACATACTCCATAACTTCTTCCTATTGACTCAAGTGTCTCTCGTGTTGCTTTCTCTAGCCCGAATCTTCTCTTTATTACATCTCTTACCCTTGTGGGAAGATTCTTTAATAAATTATTATAAATAATTTGAGAAGATAGCAGTTTTTCCATCCCATTTGTTTGAACTAATTAGATGTATTTTATCATATAAACACATTTATAGCTCTAAGTCAAGATCTTTTCATCCAACTGATCAAGATCAGTGAAGCCAAACATATAGAAGAATAAGTTCCTAAACTAATCCCAAGAATTAGAGCAAGACTAAAATATCTTAAAGTATGTCCGCCAAAGAAAAAGATAGCTAGCAAAACAAATAAAGTGGTAAGAGAAGTACTAATTGATCGAGAAAGTGTTTCATTTAAACTTTTGTTTACCGTTTCTTCAAAAGAAAGATTGAGCTTCAAAAGATTCTCTCTTATTCTATCAAACACAACAACCGTATCATTTACAGAATAACCAAAAACAGTAAGTAAGGCAGTAATTATTGGCACAGAAATCTCTACCATATAGAGTTTCCCAAGAATGGCAAAAATTCCTATCGGAATTAAAACATCATGAAATAGAGCAATAAGAGTGGCTATCCCGTATTGCCAGGAGCTTACTGGCCAAGAAACTTCTCGAAAAGCAAAAGTAATATATAAAAGAATGGAAACCAAAGCCAAAAAAATAACAATCTTGGTTTTATCTTTGGTTTCTTTACCTACTACTGGCCCAATGAATTCAAACCGTGTTTCTTGAAACTCTCCACTAGGTCTTAAAGCATCAATGATCCTTTGGTGCATTTCATCAGATATCTCTTGAGTGCGCAAAATAATGCCTTTCTCCCCTATCTCTTGGACAGAAATTTCTCCTGCATCAATATTTTTTAAGCTATGTTTTATTTCTTCCAAAGAAGGTCTGTTATTTTTATATTCAATTTCAATAACACTTCCTCCTACAAAATCAATACCCCACCGCAAGCCAAACAAACACAAAGAAGCAACACTCGCCAAAATCATTACAGTGGATATGGTAAAGAATATTTTTCGATATTTAACAAAGTTTATTTCCATAGTATTTGCCATTTTTCTAATCGGGTATTAATGAAACATCTCAAGAAGTTCTTCGTGACAAAAATAGCAGAAAAAATACTTACAAGAATTCCCAAACCTAAAGTAAGAGCAAATCCTTTCACAAAACTTGTTCCCAACCCAAATAGAATAAGAGCCACAATTAATGTAGTAACATTGCTATCTCTAATTGATGGCCAAGCACGAGAAAATCCATCTTCTATAATCCTCTCAAAACTTTTTTGTTCCTTCCTCTCTTCTCTCATTCGAGAAAAAATCAAGACATTAGCATCGATAGCCATTCCTATCGATAATATAAAACCAGCAATTCCTGCCAGGGTTAAAGTAACAGGGATTATTTTAAACAGAGCCAATACCAAGATTATATAAATCACCAAAGAAATGGAAGCCAAAAGCCCAGGTAATCGGTAGAATAAAATCATGAATATAACAATAGCCAAAAATCCAATCAGACCTGCTCTAAGACTTTTTTCAAGAGAAATAGCTCCAAGTGTCGGCCCAACAGTCTCTTGAGAAATTAATTTGATAGGCACAGGAAGAGCTCCGGCGCTTAAGTTTCGAGCTAATTTCTTTGCCTCTTCTGGCGTAAATCTTCCTGTAATCTGGGCTCTCCCATGAGATATTTTTTCCTTTACAACAGGAGCAGAAATTAGAACATCATCAATATAAATCGCTAATGGTTTACCTATATTCCGTGCTGTTAGCTCTTCAAATATTCTTGCACCCTCTTCATTAAATTGAAGAGAAACGCGAGGCTCATAAGTATTAGGATCTAAGGTTACCTGAGCTTTCTTAAGATATCTTCCTGTAAGCGAAGTTGGTTGAAAAAGTTCATCTATCTCCATTTCTCCGGATTCCAGTTTATCTTTGTTTTTTTCAACTAATTCATCATAATTTGGTTTTGGTTCTCGAAACTCAAGATAAGGAGTCTGACCAATCATTTTAATTGCTTCAGAAACATTTTTTATTCCGGGCAACTCAACTATCAATCTCCAACTATCTCCTACTCTTTCTGTCTGAACTATAGGCTCTCCAACCCCAAAAAGATTAATTCTTCTCTCTATCACATCTCTTAATCCTTCCATAGTAGAAGCCCAATCTTTCTTTTCAATCTGAGATAAATCTGCCTGATAGACCAAATGACTGCCTCCTTGAAGATCAAGCCCAAGTTTAAATGGTCTATTGCCAATAATTGACAAATCAAAAAGGGCAGCAATTACAACAAGTATCAGAACAAACAATAAAGTTAAATAAGTTTTTGATTTCATAAGAGAAAATAAAAATTTAGATAGCAGTAAGAAATACAGAAACAATTCCAACTAGAAATATTCCATCAAATACTCCTGCTCCGCCAATAGAAAGCATTCCAGGAGATGTTTTCAGGACCTTTTTTATATTCAAGATATCAGCACCAATTAAAGCACCCCAGACACCAGAAATGAATGCTACCGGAGCAGCAAAATTAGGAGCAAGAATTAATGCAAAAAGAGCTGAAAAAACAGGAGGAACAACTGCTGGAAGTGCTATCCCTTGACCAGGTACAATTCGTGATAAACTAAAGCATATGGCGATCATTAAGATCGTAGCTATCAGGGTTGGCTGCCATGGCACTTTCTCTAAAAGATAAAACGAAATACTCAAAGGAATCAAAGCTCCTCCTAAATTAACAGCAACGCCCTGATATACTATTTCTTTGCGGGGAAATAATCCAAAAAAATAATCCCTTCTTACATACACCTTCTTTCTTCTTGTCAATGGTATATTTACTACTGATCCTAATAAAATCAAAAGGATAATCAAGAATGTAGCTTCCGGCGAAAAACCCAGTTTTTCAAAACTAAAGCTAATGATATTAAAAAATATCAAAAAGAAAAGGAGCGGTAAAAGAAGAATTAACAACAAGAAAACAAAACAACCTATAGGAAAGAAAAACATAACTATTCTTGGAGATACGTTAATAAATCCTTAACAATTCTGGCGTGATTAGTGTTTCGATTACAGCAGCAATAAAAAGAAATATCAATAATATCAAGAAAAGAGCTAACCCCTGATTGATTTCGTTGACTACACTGACCTCCTTTCTCAACACTTTCCTTATTGCTACTATTCCTATTTTCAATCCTATCGCAGAAGAAATTAAAAAACAAGGTATCTCTACAATCCCATGAGTTAGGATACCAGTAAAGAAATAAAAGATGCCATAATTTCTAAATACAATACTTGCCAGCATCCCTAACACCTCACCGTTGTTTAAGAGGATAACCAAAGGAAAAATTCCAAATAGAACCCCTAACGCTATAGTAAGAAAAGAAGTAATTCCGTTCTTAAGAAACACAAAAAGAATCTGTGAAATTTTGCTTTCTTTAAAAACAGGGCTATAAACCTCTCTCAACAATGAAATCAACTCCTGAGCCCGAGAAGGATACAATTCACTAAAATAATATCCTGCAATACCACCTATGAGAAAAACAATTGAGGCTATGATAATATAAGGAATAAGGCTTTTTAAATAAATAAAGAGTGTGTCTCTCTTGATGGAAAATATTTTTTTATCCATATTTAGGCCAGCAGCATTTTTTATATTTTTTCCCGGAACCGCAAGGGCAAGGATCGTTACGTCCGACTCGATTTAATGTTCCTTTTTTTGTTGTAGGAAAATATTGAGCAGAAGAAATATTCAAAGAAGGAGAGGTTTCTTTTTTCGTTTCTATCTTAAAAAGGTTTTGTACAATAGCAATTTCTATTGTCTCCAAAAATTTTCGAAAAAGACGATGACCTTCGGTTTTATACTCCACTAATGGATCCTGCTGACCATATGCTCTTAATCTCACCGAATCTCTTAGCTGATGCTCCATAGTATATAAATGATCTACCCAAAGCATATCCATCGTACGCAAAGCAATAAATCTCTCGAGTTGACGCATATTTTTCTCTCCTATCTCCTTTTCTTTTCTTTGATAACCCTCTTTTGAGAAACCATGTTTCTCAATCATCTCTAGAATTTTGTTATGTAACTCCTCCTCAGACGCTCTGAGAATTTCTTTTCGTTTTTTGTAAAAAGTCTCTCTGTGTTTATTTAAGACATCATCATATTCTAATAGATGCTTTCTGGCATCAAAATTCATCCCTTCTAATTTGGACTGAGCAGATTCAATAGCATCTGAAACTATTTTTGCTTCAATTGGTTGATCTTCTGGAATATTCAATTTTTCCATTAGAGACTTCAATTTTTCTCCCCCAAAAATCTGCATCAGATCGTCCTCAAGAGAAACAAAAAACTGAGAAGAACCCGGATCTCCTTGCCTACCTGCCCTTCCTCTCAATTGATTATCAATCCTCCTGGCCTCATGTCTTTCTGTTCCTATCACATGGAGTCCTCCTAATTCTCTTACTTTCTTTGCCTCTTCTAAATCAGGAGGGTTTCCTCCCAAGATAATATCTACTCCTCTTCCAGCCATATTGGTGGCTACAGTCACCTGTCCAAGTTTTCCAGCCTGCGCAATAATCTCACCTTCCTTTTCATGATTTGTTGCATCAAGAACCTGACAAGGAATACCTTCTTTTTCCAATAATCTTTTTATAATCCGATTCTTCTCTATAGCTCCTTCAGTATGCTCTCTGGCAGCAAATACTCCTGTTCCTATTAGAATTGGCTGCCCTTTTGCATGTCTCTTCTTGACTTCCTCTACTATTGCCTTAAATTTAGCTCTTTTTGTTCTGTATACTCGATCAGGCAGATCTTTTCTGATCATTGGTTTGTGAGTTGGAATAGAAATGACCTCAAGCCCATAAACTTTATCAAATTCCTCGGCTGAAGTTGCAGCAGTTCCGGTCATACCAGCAAGTTTTTTGTACATTCTGAAATAATTCTGAAAAGTAATTGAAGCTAGGGTTCGGGATTCAGGTTTCACCTCAAGACCCTCTTTTGCTTCTACTGCCTGATGAAGACCACCCGACCATCTTCTTCCAGGCATGAGTCTCCCCGTGAATTCATCTATTATAATTACTTCTCCATTTTTGACTATATAATCTCTATCTCTTTTAAACAAAACCCTTGCTTTGAGAGCAGCTTCTAATTGATGAATAGTCACAATATCACTTTCTGCCCAAGGATCAAAACCAAGCTCTCTTACAATTCTATCTTGTCCTTGTTCAGTAAAAGTGGGAATTCGCATCTTTTCATCCATCTTATAATCTTGGTTTTCTTTGAGAGATGCAATCAATCTTGCAAAGCGATAATATTTCTCGGTTGATTTCTCAGCAGGAGCAGCAATAATTAAAGGTGTTCTTGCTTCATCAATTAAGATTGAATCCACTTCATCAACTATCGCATAATGAAAACCTCTTTGAACTTCTTCTTTGGGATCGTAGACCATATTATCACGCAGGTAATCAAACCCAAACTCGTTATTTGTACCATAAGTGATATCGGCAAGATATGCCTCCTTACGAGAACAAGGACGTAAAAAATCTTCAACTACTTTAAAAGAACCAAGTTCATCGCGGATTCTGTCTTTCTCTTCATCAGGTTTTTTATAATCAGGATCATAAAGAAAAGACTGCTCGTGATTCAAACATCCTACCGAAAGACCTAAATAATGATATATTTGTCCCATCCAGACAGTATCTCTTCGTGCCAGATAATCATTAACTGTCACTAAATGAACGCCCTTTCCTTCAAGGGCATTAAGATATAAAGGCAAAGTAGCAGCCAAAGTCTTTCCTTCACCTGTCTTCATTTCAGCAATTTTACCTTGATGCAAAACTATTCCACCCATCAACTGACAATCAAAATGTCTTTGGCCAAGTGTTCTTTTTGAAGCCTCCCTTACTACAGCAAAAGCCTCAGGCAAGATTTCATCAAGCGATTCTTTTTTCTTAATTCTTTCTTTAAATTCCTTGGTTTTCTCTCTAAGTTCATCCTGAGAAAATTTTTCGAATTTACTCTCAAGCGCATTTATCTTATCAACCAGTGGCTTGATCTTCTCTAAGTATTTTTTATTAGCATCACCAAAAATTTTATTTAGAATAGACATAGAATCGTAAGTCAAAGAAGTGCTTTATTATATAAAAATATCTTCCCTCTTTCAAGTTTCATTAAAAAAACAGCTTCAGTGCTGTTTTAATTTCCATTAACCTTGCATCTGCTTTATTTCTTTTTTGGAGAAGCGGGTGAAGAAATCTTTGTCATTTCTTTGAGCTTCCGGAAAGATTTTCTGGTCCGTATAATTTGTTTTTTCTTGTATTGCTTGAGTTCTCTTTGCAACTTATCCTTGAGTTCGGTAATGGCTGCAAGAAGATCATCTTTTAGCGATTCCGCTCTTACACTCTTTCCAGGAAGTTTTATTTGGCATTCTGCCCGAAAAACATCTCCCTTGTAGTGATGATGGGTGGTTTTTTCTATCTCTACCCATCCTTCTAGAGCAGGCTTTGACTTTGAAGAAGAATCAAAATCCTTCCCTACTCTTGAGATTAACTTCTCTAACCCTCCTATTTTTTCTTTTATATAACTCCGAAGTGATGGTGTTAATTCCAAATTTGTAGCCTTTATATTTATTTTAAATCTCATAAGATTTTTAAAAAATTACGCCCCCTTTGCACTACAAGATTCCAAAACCTACCATATGAAATTCTGAAAGAAGGGGGCGAAAATTAAATTCTACTTCTTCTTTTTTTTCTTTTTCTTCTTTGCAGTTTTTTTCTTTTTTGTGGTCTTCTTTTTCTTCTTTGCCATTTATTTTTATATCCCTCCAGGAGTTTTTAAAACCTGGAAATTTTTATTTTGAATGCAAATAGTCGACCAGCCTATTTGCAAATATTGATTTATTATTTTATTTTCGCACTTTAAAAACACCTGTCAAGGTGGATAACTCCAGACAAAAAATCAAAATCCCAAAAATTCAATTTCCTCCTCTAGTTCAATACCAAACTTCCTTTTAACTTCCTCTTTGGCAAGGGTAATTAAAAACATAACATCTTGGCTTGTAGCATTTCCCAAATTTATTATAAAATTGCCGTGTTTTTTTGATATCTGTGCTCCTCCTTTTCTTTTTCCTTTAAGAGAACATTTTTCGATCAGTTTTCCTGCAGAAAATCCTTCTGGGTTTTTAAAAATACAACCTGCCGAAAAACACTCAAGAGGCTGTTTTGCTTTCCGATACTCTAGATATCTTTTCATTCTCTTTTCTATCTCATAGATGGAATCTCTATCAAATACAAACTCTCCCGAAAGAATTACAAGTTCTTTATTCTTTTTAAAAATACTCTCTCGATAGCCAAATAGACAATCTTTTGTTGAATAATTTTTTATTGTCCTGGTAGATATATCAAAAACTCTTACATTCTTTACCAGATCAGCGATTGATTTTCCAAATGCTCCGCTATTTCCCCTTAGCGCTCCACCCACAGTTCCTGGAATTCCTGCAGCCCATTCAAGACCAGATAATCCTGAGTTTTTCGCAATGGTAAGTAATTGGGCTAAGTTGGCTCCTGCTTCTGCAATAATGCTGGAGTCTTTTCTTTCTATCTTGGAATTTTGGATTTTTATTACCAAACCATCAAAACCTTTATCAGAAACTAAGAGATTGCTCCCTCCTCCTAAAATAAAAAAGGGTAAATGATACTTCTGAGCTTGCTCAAGAGCTTCAATTATCTGCTGCTGGGAGTGAGCCACAAAAAAATATTTTGCCCGACCACCTATTTTAAAAGTAGTAAATGGAGCTAATGAAACATCCTTTTTTATATTTTTCAACTCCTTTTCTATTGGCATTAGAATGATAATTTACACAAAAGGACCAGGGGAGTTGACTCCAATTCTAAGTCTTTCGGTGAGTGCTGGCCCCTGGTCCAATTTTTATTATACACTCCTAAAGCAATAAAGCAAGAAAAAAGTACTAGACCTTGCGCAAGGCAAGGTCTAGTACCGACTTTAGAATGGAGTCTCCGATTAAGAATCGGAGTCGCACTCACCATCTACAATATTAGCAAAATTAAAATGTTCTGTCAAGTGTCTTTAGGGAGTAGAAGGTATTGCACCTACCCCTCTCTGATTCAAGAGTAACTGAACATCTGGAGCCCATTGCGGATTGATTCCCAAAGCCATCTCTAATGCTTCCTTGAGCATCTCTGAATTACCAGTAAATTTTGCCGTAATCGCTCCTACATCAACCATAACTAAGTTGGCCTGTTTTGATTGAGGAGCAAGCAATACTGCCTTCTTAGCAAGGAAAAATGCTTCCTCAAATTTTCCTTGAAACATCTTGGTCTGAGCCAATGCCCAATATCCTTGCTGATTTCCTGGACTTACCTCTATTGCTTTATTTAAAACTTCCTCTGCTTTCTGTAACTTTGAGGTATCAATCCTAGCATAAAGATTGTAAGCCTTTCCAAGTAAAAGATAAGAAGAAAACAATAAAGGAGATTCTTTGATGTTTTTTTCTAATTCTTGGGTCACAAAATCGAGTTCTCTTCTTTGAGTCTCTTGAGGAATACGCTGAGCAATCTGCTGAATGCTATACTTTTTCATCTCTTCGCTGGCAATATTTTCTCTCATCTGGAACCTTCCTAAAGGAGAAATTTCTAAACTTTGTTTGTAGAAAGCAAATCTTTGTTCTGAATTAGGTGTCCGGACAGCTTTTATAAGCGTTTTATTCGAACGTACTGGCTGAACAACAAAATAAAACAAGGATGTCAAAAGCAATGGAATAAAAATGCTCAAAGCGATAAAGAATCGTCTCTTGTTAAAGGAAAAATTTTTGTTTTGAGACCCGCTATCTTTTCTCTGAGAAGCTACAGTTCCTATAAATCCCAGGACCAAAAAAAACATCATATAACTTGAAACCATATCAAATACAGTGAGATTTTGGATAAAATAAGCAAGCAAGGTAACAGAAAAGATGCTTACAGAAAGAAAATCTATTTCGTGGTGGTAATATTTCTTCCAAAGAATCCAGAAAATAGAGCAAAAAAACAAAAGATAAGTCAAGAATCCAACTATTCCCACAGAAACCAATGTATCTACCACAATATTGTGAGCGCGATCAAACCAGACATCTCTTCCATATACTTCTCGAATAAAAAGGCGAGGGTCAAAATATCTAGTAAAAGCAATATTGAAATTCTCAGGCCCCCATCCAAAATAAGGTTTTTCTTTCCAAGCCTCAATCCCAATACTCCAAACAAGAGCACGATCTTTGGAGATATTCAATGATAATTTATCAAGTATCTCGCTCTGAATTACATTTTTTTGTCCAAAATATGCATCAAGAAGGGAAGAATAAATTGCCAGAGCTAAAGCACTTGAGAGAATTATCAAGAGAGAAATACCTGCAATCTTTAGTTTTTTGTCTTGATGATAAATACACCAAAGCAAAAACCACAAAACAACTCCACCCACAAATGAGATAGCAGCTGCTCTTCCTGTACTAAGCATCAAAGACGCTACTACCAAGGTAAAAATTATCCCAAAGAAAATTTTTAGTTCTTTCTGAGCAAGGGTTAAAAAAAGATATAATCCCAAAAAAGCGTTAAACAAAAGATAAGAAGCCAGGAAAGAACTATTTCCCAGAGTACCTCCTCCTCTAGTGTCTAATCCTGCTTTAACTAAGGGGCCAATACCTTTATTGGAAACAATAGCAATAATACCAACAATTACAGAAATTATCACAGAAACTTCAAAGATCTTAATCCAATCATCTCTTTTAAACACACAAGAACCAGCCAAAAATATGCCAAAAAGATGAAACCACATCAAGAGTCCTGTCATTCTCTCATATTTAGACCAAAAACTCTCATGAGGACATACTCCAAAAATAGTAGACAAGATAGAGGCAACCAAAAATAAAGTTAATGTGATTGATAAGAGATTCAAAGAAGGTCGGTATTTTGGAAAAGATACAGCCAAGATCAAATAAACAAAGATTATTAGCTCGCTTACAGCAAAGAAATAAAGGGTTTTGGGAGCAACAAAAGGAAAAAAGAAATTCTTACTTATCACAAGTGGGGTGAACAAAAGCAAATAGAAAAGTATCTCAATAATCTTTAAGCAATATTTCTCTATTTGGTTCATAAAAACAAAAATAAATTATTAATTCATTATAGCTTTTTATAAGAGAAAAGGGAATTCTAATCTTTATGAGAAAAAGAAGGAACCATTTCCTCTAACATTTTAATAATTGCTTCTTTGTTTCTCTGATGAAGGATTTCTTTTAATCTTGAAAGTTGAGATTCTAATTTCTCTTTATCAACTTCAGCCAGCTTGGCAATAAAGATTCTATCTCGATGTGTAGCTTCTGTTCCTTCTTCAGCTGTCAGGATATCTTCAAAAAATTTCTCTCCTGGACGAGGACCAGAAAAAACAATAGGAATGTCTTTATCTGGCTCAAGCCCACTTAAGCGAATGAGCTCGCGGGCTAAATCAATGATTTTGATCGGCTTACCCATATCCAAGACAAAAACTTCTCCTCCCTTTCCCATTTCAGCTGCTTGCATTACCAGAAGGCAGGCTTCTTGTATCATCATAAAGTATCTTTTCATTTCTGGATGGGTCACTCTTACTGGTCCTCCTTTTTTGATCTGCTCTTTAAAAACAGGAATCACACTTCCTCGACTATCTAACACATTTCCAAATCTTACTGCCACAAACCTACAAGAACCTTCTTTATTTAAACTCTGACAAATCATCTCCCCCACTCTTTTGGTAGCTCCCATTACCGATGTAGGATTAACTGCTTTATCTGTAGAGATAAAAACAAATTTTTCTGTCCCGAATTTTACTGCAAGTTCAGCTATAGTTTTTGTACCAAAAATATTGTTCTTCACTGCTTCATCGGGATGAGCTTCCATTAACGGAACATGTTTGTAGGCGGCGGCATGAAAAACAATTTGGGGACGAAACTTCTCAAAAACATATTCCATTTTTTCTTTATCCAAAATATCTCCTATTATTGTCTCAAATTTCAAACCCGGAGATTGAGATTTCATTTCTTGAGCTATATTAAAAATACCGGTCTCATCTTGATCTAAAGCAATAAGCAGATCAGGTTTAAACTTAGCAATTTGACGACATAACTCAGAACCAATTGAACCTGCCGCGCCTGTGATCAAAATTTTTTTATCCTGAATAAACTTTCGGATTGCTTCGAAATCGAAAGAAATAGGTTCTCTTCCTAAAAGATCTTCTATTTTTAATTCTTTAAGATCAGCAATAGAAACTTTTCCATCTACAATCTCTGTTAGTGTAGGTACAATTTTGATATTTTTTATTCCTGCTTTTCTTGCTTGTTCTACCGCTTTTCTGATAACAAACGAATCTGCCGAGGGAAGAGCAACAATCATACTCTCAATTCTTTGTTCTTTTATTATCCTTGGAATATCATCAATCTTTCCCATAACTTTAACTCCATGAATCAAAACTCCCTGTTTTACAGGACTGTCATCAACAAAGCCAACAGGCTCAAAAATATTTGACTGGCCTGATAAGATACTTCGAAGAATCTGCTCGCCTGCATCTCCTGCTCCTACAATAAGAGTTCTTTCTTTTTTGTGTTTTGTTTTTTTTCTAAAAAGTAAAAGATAAATTCTCTTAGCAAAACGAATTCCTCCTGATAACAAAATGACAAGGAAGTAGCTCATAAAAAAAGTTGAACGCGGAAAACCGATTAAGACAGGATAATCTTTGAAGAAAAACAAAAATACACCAAGAAAAGCAAATACCAAAGTCGTTGCCTTTATAAGAGAGATTAGCTCTTCTGCGCTTACATAGGACCAAGAAAAAGAATAAAGTTTATTGAGATAAAAAATAGGAAGTGCAAGAATTAAAGTAACCGAGAGCATCAATAATATATCTCCAAAATACTGAGAAGGAATCTGGCCTTCAAAGCGAAGAAAGAAAGCAAGATAGATCGAGAAAGAAATCAAAAAGATATCAGAGACAACAAAGAAAACTGTCCGCGTGAAAGGGGTTCTTTTAATATATTTGTTTATGATGCCAAACATATTTTTTATTTCGCAAAGAAATCACGAACACATTTTATCACATATTCTACCTGGGCATCCTCTAGTTCAGGATAAATAGGAAGAGAAAGAACTTCCTGAGAAACCTGATCAGTTTTGGGTAAATTAAATCGATGAAGCTCCTTTAAATTTTCTTGGCGGTAGTTTGGAGTTTTCCATTTTATCAATGTCTCTACTCCCCGACTTTCAAGATATTGGGCTAGAGAGTCTCTTTGTTTTGATCTTATAACATAATTCTGAAAAACATCAAAAAAACGACCTTCTTGTTCAGGAGCTGGGGGAAGAATTAAATCCCCTACACCAGAAAGTCCTTCATTGTAAAAAGAAGCAATCTCTCTTCTTCTTTTGATCCATTCAGGAAAATGTTTTAATTTCACATTCAAGAAAGCAGCCTGGAGATTATCTAATATAGTATTAAAACCCCAACAATAAATTTTGCTATCTTTGCTTTTCTTCTCTTCTTCTGTTTTTAGATAAGAAGGTTTCTCTCCATGATCTCTTAAAAGATAAAGCTTGTGAGCAAGTTCTTCATCATCTGTACAAACCATTCCTGCTTCTCCATACGAACCCAAGATTTTTGCTGGATAGAAACTAAAACAACTTGTCTTTCCAAAAGATCCTGCAGGTTTTTGGTTATATTTTGCTCCTAATGCCTGCGCAGCATCCTCAATAACAAGCAAATTGTGCCTTCTTGCAATCTCCATAATTTTGTCCATTTCACAACACCTACCATTTAAATGGACGGGAATAATTGCTTTTGTTCTTTTGGTAATTGCTGCTTCGATTAAATCCGGATCCATATTAAAATCATCTCTGATATCCACCAATACAGGAGTTGCTCCACAGCGCACAATAACATCGATTGTAGCAATGTAGGTATGATCAACAGTAATTACCTCATCGCCGGGTCCTATGCCATTGGCATAAAGAGAAAGAAATAAAGCACCTGTACAACTTCCTGTTCCAATACCATATTTTTTTCCCACAAAAGAAGCAATATCTTTTTCAAATTTCACCATATCAGAACGATAAATCAAATCTCCGCTTTCCATTATCCTGAAAAAAGCTTCATCTATTTCTTCTTTAATTTTTTTGTATTGAAGAGGATAATTTATAAACGGAACCCTGTATTCCATATTTTTTATAATCTTATGTAGGCAGGGCCTTTTCTTTTATATTCTTGCCAGATGATTTCTTTCACTTCTTGAACATTTTTGGGAGTATATATCCTGATGTTGGGTAATGGCTTTAGAATTTTAATATCTTCATCATCTTCGATATTGTGAGTAAAACCCAAAAACTTATAGTATTGATAACCGCCCACTGCTATTATTTTCACATTAGCATTATGATAGCAAACATCATCTCTTAATTGCTCATAGCATCTCATAATGGCAAAAGGAATAATTCCATAGACATAAGGTTTCTTGCCCATTTTAGCCAATCCTGCAGCAATTCCCATATACGTTTGTTCTGTAATTCCACAATTAATATATTGTTTTGGAAATTTCTTCTCAAATTCTTCAAACAAATTAAAACCAGTATCGTCGTTCAAAAGTATGATGTCTTCATCGTTTTGAGCTATCTTTATTAGTTCTTCAACGAAGCTCGTTCTTAGCTTTCTCATAAAGTTGGGGGGTTAGATTATAATAATGCCATTCGACTTTATTCTCAGCAAAAGAGATTCCTTTGCCTTTTTTGGTATGACAAATAATTATATGAGGTTTATTCTTTACTGCTAAAGCTTTCTTGATAGTTGCTGTCAGTTCTTCTATATTATGACCATCTACTTCATATACATCCCATCTAAAGGAATTCCATTTATCTTTAAGTGGCTCGAGATTTAAAACCTCGTTTGTTCTGCCAAAAGCCTGAAGTTTATTATAATCAACAAGAACTACTAAATTGTCCAACTTATGATGAGCAGCAAACAAGGCACTCTCCCAAGTAGTTCCGCAATCCATCTCGCCATCAGAAAGTAGAACAAAAATTCGTCTTTTTTTATCTGCCAAAGCCATACCAATAGCTACAGGTAATCCATGACCAGCTGAACCAAGAGAATGCTCAATTCCTGGAACTGAATGATGTACAAGTCCCCAATACTTGGAATCAACTTCATAATAATTCTCATACAAATCATCCCAGTCAATAATCCCTTTCTCTGAAAGAACAGAGTAAAGAGCAGCAGCAGCCCAGCCCTTACTTAATAGAAATTTATCTTCCTTTCTCATAATATCAAAATAAAGAGCAACCAAGATCTCAATACAGGACATACAAGAACCCAAATGGCAGGCTTTGTGTTTATAAAGAAGGTCAATTACCTTTCTTCTAATTTTTTTAGCGATTTCATTCATTTTTAAAAATCTTAAATATTGTTTTCAAAATTAGTTTAATATCCAGCCAAAAAGATTGATCTTCTATATATTTGAGCTGAAGTTTAATCTTTTTGGGTCTTATTTTCTCTAGATAGACTTTTTCTGGATCAGGACTTCCTTTCAAAATCTCTCCTTCATGAAAATTCCACAACGAAGCGTAATCAGTCATACCCGGTCTTACTGACAGAATTTTTTCTTTTTCTTCTTTTGAAAGAAGTTCTATATATTGAGGAACCTCTGGTCGCGGTCCAACAAAACTCATCTCGCCTTTCAGTACATTAATCAGTTGAGGAAGCTCATCTAATTGATATTTTCTTAAAAACTTGCCTACTTTTGTAAGACGGGGATCATCGGCAGCAGTAGAGGGCCCTCCTATTTTATCAGCACCAGGAACCATTGTTCGAAACTTATAAATCCAAAATGGCTTGCCCCAACGACCAATCCGTAAACCCTTGTAAAAAACAGGGCCCTTTGAATCTAATTTTACCATCAAAGCCACAATTATAAAAACAGGAAATAGTAATACAAGGCCTAGAAAAGAAAACACAATGTCAAATAATCTCTTTAGCATATTTTAATACGAGAATTTTTCATTGCAAAAAGACAATATAATATAAAAACCTCAATGAATGAAAATAAGATGAGAATGAAATAAGAATAAGATGCAAAATATATAAAATAACTATATCATCCTACCTCTTACTTAATATTTAAACCATGGTTTAGATATTAAGTAAAGAACAAGATCTTTCTATTTTTCTTTCTTTTTATTTTGTTTTTCTTTGCGCAAAAGATGTCTTTTGTTTTAAAGATATTTTTTTCCCAAAATATATATCTCAAAGCTTGCTGGTTTTTGGACTATTTATGATAATCAAGAATTTAAATTAGGATTCTTTCTTGGGGTCGGAGAAGATAAATACGATTTTAAAAGCATATTTTTTGAGGAAAGGAACCTTTAGAAGCTTTCTGTCAATAGCTTCAACTAGCTTAAAAAATTTTTTGAAAGCCGACAAGTTAAGAAAGGGAAAAAACAGCCAAGACAAAAGGTGAAAATACCAGATATTTATCTTGCTAAAATAGTGGCGGGCAAATGCTATATCTTTTTCTTTAAAAATATGAGAAACAGCCCAAGCAGTTCTTTTTCCTGTGATTTTATTAATTTCTCTCTTTAAATTAGCTAACGGATTATGACCAAAAGTTTCAATTCCTATCACAAGACCATCTTTTTTCAAAACCCTTGATATCTCTGGAATAGCTTTTTTGAGATCAAGAGAAGAAAAAGTCCCTCCATCAAAGATAACATCAAAAGAGTTATCTTCAAAATTCATATTTTCGCAATCCATTTTCAAAAATTTAATTTTTTGTTGGACTCCGTTCCTTTCGGCTAATTTTCTGGCAACTTCCAAAGATTTCTCTGATAAATCAATGGCTACTACTTCTCTTGCATATTGTGCCAGAAAAATAGAATGAATGCCGTTCCCGCATCCGTAATCAAGAACTTTTTTATTTTTGGAGTATTTCTTCAGCAATTCATAACAAAAACACCAACTCTCCAAATCTCTAAACACAAAACCCTCAAAATCTCCTCTGATATCTTTCAGGGATTTTTCTAACATCTCTTCTGCTTTTCTATCATAATATTCAATTTCCTTTTGTTTTCTTTCCTCCATTATAGAAAAATATTTTTATTCCTCCCCAGATAGATCCCAGTCCGTAGAAAAAATGTCGAGAAAAGAAAACCAACGGCATTGAAAGAAGAAAACCCCATTCTCTTTCTCGAATTGCAATTTCAAGAGAAAAACCCAAGCCCACAAAGAAATAAAGAGCTAAAAGGGGCGGAAAGAGAATAATTGCCACTACAAAAAATAACGGAATCAGATGTCTCAAAGAAAAAATCTTTATCTTAAATTTTAAAGGATAAGTAACCCAAACACCGTCAGAGAAATTATGAATTATAAAATCAATAAGATTAGATGAGGAAGGATAGTAATAAGCTACAATATCAGGGAAAATAAAGATCTTTCCTCCATTTTTTTTTATTCTCTGATTCAATTCCACATCTTCACTTTGCATCATCCTTTCATCATACAAGCCCACTTTTTCCAAAGTTTTTCGCCAATAACACCCAAAGGCTACTGTATCTACTTCTTGTGGTTTTTTAATACCTACTCTAAAATAAGAGTTTCCAGAACCAAAAGGATGAGCAAGACAAAAAGCAATGGATTTAGCAATTAAAGAATTGCTACTTGGAATATTCCTTAAAATTCCTCCTACATTATCTGCGCCTGTTTCTTGAAGATGTTTCACACATTTTGAAATATAGTCAGAGCGATATACACTATGAGCATCCATCTTTATAATTATTTCTCCTCTTGAACTTCTTATCCCAATATTCATTGCATACGGAATATATTTTTTAGGATTCTCAATTACTTTTAGAAAAGGATACTTTCTTGCAAACTCAAGAGCAATTATTTTAGTTTTATCTTCTGACATTCCATCAACAACAAACACTTCTAGTCTATCCTTAGGATAATCCTGATTAACTACCGAGCTAAGACATCTTCTAATGAATTTCTCTTCGTTTCGACAGGGAATAATAACTGAAACAAATGGTAACTTTTTTCTCATTGGATTTATTTTGAGAGTTTAAAAACTAATCTTCTTAGTAAAGGAGAAATGGGATATAACAAGCTCCGGAAAAAGAAAAAGTAAATAGAATAAAAATAACCAAAAATCACTGCTCGATAAAAGTGTGGGTAATCCCTTCTATATTTTCTTCTCAAATAATTAGCAATCGAAATTTCCTTTTTTCTGTTTGAACGGCTTTCTGGAGTTTTAAAATACTGAACAAAATATTCCGGAAAATTGTAAAGCTTTCCTATCCTTCCCAGTTTTAACCAAAGATCCCAATCTTCAGCAAAATCCAACTTTTCATCATAACCTTTGACTTTCTCAAAAGCATCCTTTCTAAAAACAACGCTGCTATGGGTAAAATTATCTATCAATAGAAGGGAGTTTCTAATTTCTTCATCTTCTTGGGGATGTAAAAATCTAACTATTTCTTTTCCTTTTTTGTCAACAATAACTATTCCTCCTCCACATAAGATATAATCAGGATTGTCTTCCAAAAACTTAACCTGTTTTTCTAATTTCATAGAATCAATCCAAATATCATCTGCATCTATTCTAGCAATATATTTTCCTTTAGCTAATGAAGCTCCTTTATTTAAACTTTTCACAAATCCTAATCTCTCTCGGTTCTTAATATAAATTATTCTAGAA
>JAGGWD010000011.1 GCA_021157625.1 bacterium
TAATAATCCTACAATTGCTCAGTTCTACATTGCTGATGGTACTGACTTTAACTGGGGCGATGGTCTATCTTCAGCAATTGAGACTACCAGAACCTTTGCTTCACCAATCCTTGGAGGAGTGTTGACGTTCTAGTAGTGGATAGAAACGGACCCCCACGTTTCCTTGTGGCGGCGCGGGGGATTGGAACTGAGGACCCGCCTGCTCTTGCAGGCGGGTCCTCTTTCTTGCACAAACTTTTCTTTTTGCTAAAATAAACCTGATGAGAAAGATTATTGGGTTAATTTTTATTGGATTGTTTTTTCTTTTTCTGCCGGTTTTGATAGCATTAGCTGATTCAGAAGGTCAGCAGACAAAATTTTTTGTTGATCCTTCTTATGATCTATCAGGAAGAGAAGAAATACTTGCTGGCCTAAAACTAAAGAGTCAGAAAATAAATTTCTATATCGACAATAAATGGTGGCGCTCTCTTAATTCTCAAGAAAGGCAAAAAGTAAAGGAATCTCTGAATTCTTTGGGGGAAGAATTTTATTATGTTATTTATCCTACTTTAACATCTACTTTTGGTCCCGAATGGAGGCCTGGTATTGATAATGATTACAATATTACAGTCCTGATACATCCGATGAAAAAAGAAGCACGTGGTTATTTCAGAGATGCTGATGAATATCCTAAGATTCAGGCGCCTCGTTCTAATGAAAGAGAAATGCTCTATTTGAATGCTCAATATATCACTTCTCCTTTAGCAAAAAGTTTTTTGGCTCACGAGTTTGTTCATCTAATTACCTTTAACCAAAAAGAAAGAAAATACAAAGTAAAAGAAGATGTATGGTTAAATGAAGCAAGGGCAGAATATGCTCCTACTCTACTGGGATATAACGATCAATATGTAGGTAGTTATTTTCAAGAAAGAGTAGATACATTTTTAAAGAAACCCTCTGATTCAATTACAGAGTGGAAAGGTGCTTCTGCTGATTATGGCGCTCTCAGTGTGTTTGTACATTATCTTGTAGAGAAATATGGAATAGAAATACTTGTAGATTCTTTGCATTCAAACAAAACAGGAATTGCAAGTATCAACGAAGCTCTTGAGAAGAATGGGTTTCAAAAAAGTTTTTCAGATATCTTTACTGATTGGGCGATTGCGGTATTTGTCAATGATTGTTCTTTAGGAAAGGAATACTGTTTTGAGAACAAAAATCTTCCCAAGATTAGAATTACTCCCCTGGTTAATTTTTTACCTCTTCAGGGAAAGAGTAGTTTGGGTGTTAATCAGACAACAAAGAACTGGGCAGGTAACTGGTTTAAGTTTATTGGTGGGAAGGGAATTTTTAAAATAAAATTTATTGGTAATCCTCAAAATCGCTTTCGAGTACCTTATCTTCTAAAGGATATCTCAGGAAAATGGTCTCTTGGATTTTTTGATCTTGACAAAGAGCAAAGGGGAGAAGTTACTATTCCGGGAATAGGTGAAAGTATTACTTCTGTTACTATTATTCCTTTAGCTCAAACAAAAACATCTGAATTTTCTGAATCTGAACCAGAAATACCATTCTTTTGGGAAGTGTCTACTATCTCAGGGCAGAAGAAGGCAAGACCAGAAAATCCCGCTGCTCTGCAATCAAAATATTTAGAGAAACCAATTTATGAGATGACAAAAGAAGAGTTAATAGCAAAGATTGCAGAACTGACAGAGCTTTTGAGGCAACTGAAGGCACAACTGGCAATTATTGAAAGCAAATCAACTCCAGAACCGCTTTCGGGATGCGGTATCTTTGAGCAAAATCTTTATTTTGGAATGAGAAACAATCCTCAGGTAAGATGTTTGCAAGCATTTTTGAAATCTCAAGGTCCTGATATTTATCCTGAAGGACTTGTTACAGGAAATTTTCTTAATCTTACAAAAGCAGCCGTTATTCGCTTTCAGGAAAAATACAAAGAGGAGATTCTTGCTCCCTTGGGATTAGAGAAAGGAACTGGGTTTGTTGGACCAATGACTCGTAAGAAGATTAATGCTTTGCTGAACACTCAATAGTTCTTTTCTGCCTGGTTTTTTGTTGAATATATTATCTTGACAAGGTTTTTTGATATGCGAAAATTTTATAATGTCCGAAAAATTAATCCTTCTGGGCTTATGTCTAATTTCAAAAAGTTAATTTTATTTTCTCTCCTTTCTGGAGGGCTTTTTTTCTTTCTTTTTACTGCTTGCTGTCAAGCAACGGTTTCTGGTACATCTACAGTTCTGATACCAAATCCTCAAGTAAACGGAAAGATAAAGGCAGAGTCAGAAGTAGCGGTGATGATGATAGAGCTATCTGCTACTTCTACTCCTCCAGAGAATTTAGATAGTATTACTATTACTGTTGCCTCAACTACAAATGCCACACCTACCCAACTTACTGAGGGAAGTTTTAATTGGGTTGGCGTGGCAAAAGATGCAAATAACGACGGCTCTTTTGATTTTTCAGATATTTTGCTTGCTACCTCAACTGTAGCTGGACTTGGAACTACTACTACAATCGATATTGCTTCTGCTACTACTACCCCTGCTCAAGGATTGTTTTTTGTTGTAATAAAAACTGCTTCCTCTACTTCCTGGACGGATAATGGATGGCCTGAAAATGAAAGTGCGATGCGACAAGCATTTGAAGTAAGTATCGATACAGACGGAGTGATAGCCTCAAGTACAACAGCAGATATTAATGCTACTACTACTCAATCTTTCCCTGCTGATACTCACTCTCAGGCACCAGATTCTAGCAAAATCACTGCCATTTATCAAAATGGAAGCTATATTATTCAGTCCACCAGCAGTGTAGGAGAGATGGGAATTCTTGATATATACTCAGATTCAGGAGGTAATGTTCTTTTAGCAACTACTTCAGTTGATTCTTCGGGACAGATGAATGTCAACATTGGAAGCACTTATTATTCTTCTCTTTGGCTTAGCGGAAGAGATGCGCTTGGCAATTCTTCAAGCTCTCTTGTTCAATACAACTTGCCTGCGCTTCCATCAATAACATCTATTAAGGCTCTCAGCGATAGAATAATCTTTAATACCAACAAAACTCTGAGAGGAGATCAGGTAATGACCTGCTCCAATTATGTGGTAAATGGTTCCATCCTTTCCAATTGTGGTCAACCCGGCTATCCTTTTATTGATTTCTTTGGCAATCAAGTTGTAATAAGAGGGTTGAATCTTACTGTTGGTTCTCAGATTAGTTTCTCGGTCTCAGGTATTCAGGATACCAACTATGAACAATTCCCATTTAATTATTCGACCACAACCTTGTTGGTAGAATCAGGTTCTGTTCCTAAAATTTCTTCTATTTCTCCAAATGCCACTACTACTGGCGCTACTGTTACTATCTCTGGTTCTAATTTTGGTACTGCTACAGGTACTCTTCTTTTCTGTGGAGGATTTAATCCATCTGCTGGTCCTTTACCTCCGGTAGAAGCCTCAACTACTGCTTGGTCTGATACTTCTATTACTGCTGTTGTGCCACCTGGTGCTCAATCAGGGCCGGTTCAGGTAAAAACAGCTGATGGTATAATTTCCGATATCGAGGAGTCATCATTTTTTGATGTTTTAGGTAATCTTTATTTCAAAATTGTTAATTCTACTACAAGCAATCCTGTATCCACCTCAACCAATATGAGGATATTTATTGGTTCAATGACCTCGGAAGATGTTTATTATGATGGTGATTCTCATGGAACGACCTTTGATCCCTCCTCTTATCTTTATACAGTTCCTAATGTTTCTTCTATGGGATTTAGCTGGGCTTTTGATGCTGCTGGAAATTATCTACCAGCTCCTGGCTCAGAAATCCAGACTGGAAATTCTACTTCCAGTCCCCAGGTTTTGATTCTCCAGGGAACAACTACCTATCAGGTTTCCGGGAGTATTACATTAGGAACAACCTGTACTTCTCAGGGCAAGAATAAATTGGTGGCAGTAATGGCTTTACCTGAAGGGGTAGAGGCAGAAATGGGTCCCGCAGGTCCTCAACCTTCTTTCTTTAAGACCAATTCCTCTTGTATAACAAACTACACTCTTGCTTTACCAGATGAAGGTACTTATCGAATAGAAGCTCATATCCCTCCATTTG
Organism: bacterium; assembly: GCA_021157625.1. Lineage (GTDB taxonomy): Bacteria > Patescibacteriota > Minisyncoccia > Minisyncoccales > JAGGXC01 > JAGGXC01. The sequence goes on from JAGGWD010000011.1 coordinate 4,111, forward strand.
TTAGTGGAGCAAGCCAACTTTTGGATCCTTCTTCGCAAACAGTTACTGTTAGCGCTGGTTCTCCTACAGCCTCAGCCAACTTTACTTTTACTGAGGCAGATAGAAGAATCAGGGGGAGAGTAGTTGGAGCAGATGGTAATCCATTATCTGTTATAAAATACCAAGAATTGTGGATTATAGCTTTTGAACCAAAAGCTAATGGAAAATCTAGCGCTGCTCGAGCCAACTCACAAGGATATTTTGATCTTTATGTAACTGAAGGCTCTTATAAAATTGAAATCACGGGCCCAATGATGCCTTTCCCGGTTCAGAAAGATATTCTTGTGGATTCAAGCACTGAGTTTGATCTTACTGACACAGGTCTTGATATAACAATTAAACTGGAACCGCCGACTTCCTACATTGAGGGATATGTGAGAGATGGATCAGGGAATGGAATAGCCAATGTAGATATTTATTGTTGGTGTGAAGGAGGTCCTGGTGGAGGTCATGCTTTTACTGATTCGCAAGGATATTACAAGATGTATGTTCCTTTCTGTTCCAATTATCATGTAGGAGGTTTTGCTAGAGAATATGGAGAACTGTCCGAGAAGAGTAATATTGCTGTAACAGCTTCTCAAAATCCGATTGTAAACTTTATCTTAGAGAGTACTAATTTTGTTACTATCTCAGGACAGGTTACCAAAAATGGTTCTCCTCAGAGCAATGTTGATGTCTGGATAACCCAGGGAGAATTTGGCAAGGGGGTAGGTTGGGCAAGAACAGATACTTCTGGAAATTATAGTATTAAGATCAGGAAAGGACTTTCTGGTCTATATCTTCATGCAGCTATACCAGGCAGAGGAGAAATTTATAAAGGAATTCTAAATAACGGAAATGCTATTAATTCTGATTTGAGTAGTCAGAATATTTCTCGTTCAACTGCAATTCTGGAAATCCATCTTAAGCCAGGAAATACCTTCCATGATGTTTTTATTGGTGCTCATTCTAATTTAGGATATGGATTCACTGATGTGAGAGTTTCTACTTCCACAAGTTACGATATCTATAAGATTGAAGTTCCTTTCAGTGGTTCTACTCAATATACTATTGAAGGAGGAATTCCTGCTTTTGGTCCTATTCCTGCTACTACTGTGACTGTTTCTGGTTCCACCATTGTAGAAATCGACTTAAACAGTGTGGGTTATTATACTGTTTCGGGCACAGTTACAGTTGATAGCGGAACATCCAGTGATGCTTTTGTCTGGGCTGGTGGTCCTAATGGAGGAGGAGGAACAAGGGTCAATCCAGATGGTACCTTTACTTTGAGATTAAGAGCAGGAGAATATGATATCGGGGTAGGGAAGGCTGGATATTCTGGATCGGTAACAAGTACTACTGTTAATTCTGATATTTCAGGATTGACTCTTTCTTTGACCAGAAATACTGGCGCTACAATTTCTGGAACTGTTCAATACAACTCAATCCCGATAGCTAACGCTATGGTTTGGGCTAGCAATGGTCAAGGAGGATGGGCACAGACAGTATCTGATGCAGATGGATCTTTTATATTAAATGTTTCCTCAGGAGATTGGAAAATAGAAGCGGTGGCTGAGGGTTATCGCCTTTCTGCACCTCTAAGAATTACCGCTCCTGCCAGTGGGGTTACTATTAACTTATCTGCTGTGGATTTTGATCCTCAAAGAAAAGAGCAGTCTATTCGGGCTTCCCAAGGAGGTGTGATTCAGACAACAGATACAAAAATAGAGATTCCCAATGGTGCTCTTGGTTCAGAATCTACAGAGGTGGCTATAAGAGTTCAGAACACAATGAAAGCTCCTGAAGCTCAAGGAGCAAAGATATTCTCTTCAAAAGCCAAAGAAATTAGTGCTTATTATTCTAGCGGAGATAATCAAGGGAGATCGATTACTAATCTAAATCAGTCTGTTGATATAGAGATTAAGTTAACAAAGTCAGAACTTTCTGCTGAAGGTATTTCTAGCATAGAGCAGGCAAGGAAGCTAAAAATTTCCTATTATGACAGCACAGCCAATAACTGGGTCGAGATTCCTACTGCTGTTACTCTGACCCCAAGCAATGCTACTTGGTCAACGCTTCAATCAATAACTCTGAAGGCTTCTACCGATCACTTTTCTACCTTTGCACCAAGTGAGTCTGTAGAAGGTGCTCCCCCTACTCCTACAGGATTAAGCGCTACAGCAGGCGATAGTCAAGTAACTTTGAGCTGGAACGGTTCTTCTGGAGCAACGCTCTACTACATTTATCGTAAATCTGGCTCACAGTATCCGTTTTTGGCTACCACCACTAATACTTCCTATACTGATACAGGATTAACCAATGGAACTACTTATTATTACAAGGTTTCTGCGGCCAATGACGCTGACCAGGAATCAGCAGCTACCGATCCAGTTTCTGCTACACCTGTTGAATCGACAGTGACTACCACTGGCGGAGGTATTTCTGTTGAGAATTTGGGAGATGTCATTGCTCCTTCTATTTCTGAAATCAACGTAAAGACAAGTGATATCTCTGCTATTGTTACTTGGAAAACAAGCGAGTCTTCTATTTCATGGATTTTATATGGCACAAGTACTGAGTATGGACTAGAAATAAAAACTTCTACTTCAACTACCTTCCATTCTCTTACTTTGTCTGGGCTTTTACCCGAAACAACATATCATTACCAAGTGAAATCACAAGATGAGGCAGGCAATATTGGTTTTTACACTGATCAAACCTTCACTACCTCTCCTGCTGGCAAAAAACTTGCTCCAGAGTTAATTGAAGAAGTTGAAATCCCAACAGTAACATTTGAAAAGCCGATTTCAGAAATGACTGTTGAGGAGATAAAAGAGAAAATTTCTGAAATTATGAGCGCTATTGCTCAGCTTAGGCAGTTATTAGCTCAACTGGAAGGCGAAAGGGTAGTATTGGGATGTAGTATTTCAAAATTTGAGAGGAATTTAAGAAAGGGTATGACAGGAGATGATGTTAAGTGCTTGCAGATAGTACTTAACTCTGATCCTGATACCAAATTAGCTGACTCAGGCCCTGGTTCTCCTGGTAATGAGACTTCTTACTTTGGTCCTCTGACCAAAGCAGCTGTTATCAAATTCCAAGAGAAGTATGCCTCTGAGGTGCTTGCTCCTTGGGGATTAACAAGCGGAACTGGGTTTGTTGGAAGAACTACTCGGGATAAACTTAATCAGTTGTTGAGAGCAAGATAAAAAGAAAACAGAGAATGGTAAAGAAAACTCCGCTTTCAGTGGAGTTTTCTTTTGGCTGTGGAAAACATCTGTTTTGACACTTATTGACACTTCTTGACACGATTTGATAGGTGCCCTATTATTAAAGAAGATAATTAATTAAAGCACAAATGGCTGAAATTAAACCAAATGAGATATACACTACTCAAGAAGCGAGAGATTTTTTAAAGATAAGTGAAAGCACGATAAAGAGATTTTTGAAAAAAGGAATAATCAAAGCCTACAAGGTAGGAGGAAGATATCGTATCTGGGGAAGTGAGATTCTAAAATTAGTATCTCCCGAATTGGAATCAAAAGTTTATAAAGTTTACAAGAAAGTTAAAGACAAAACCAAGAAAACAATTGAGAAGTGGTAATATTTCTCTTGGAATTTGATAACAGCAAAACAGCTGTTATCTTTAAATCTATGAAAAAATATAAAGCAGTAATCTTGGCAGGAGGCAAAGGAACACGGCTTTACCCTATTACTTATGAGATTCCAAAGCCTTTATTACCAGTGAAAAGAAGACCTATTTTAAGTCATTTGGTAGATCTTTTTGTTGAACAAGGAATAAAAGACATTGCTGTTTTGATCCATAAAGAGTTTAGAGAGGAGTTTGAATGGTGGAAAAAAAGATACCATCCCAATCAGAAGATCTTGATTCAGGAAGAAGAAAAACATTTAGGTACTCTTGGGGGTTTATGGAATTTGAAAAGTTGGCTTTCGAAAGGAGATTTCTTTATAAGCAATGGCGATGAGTTGAAAAAAATTGATTTGAGGAAGATAGCCGATTTCCATCAAAAAAGACCAGTTCTGGTTACAGTAGCCTTAGTTAAGGTAAAAAACCCACAAGATTACGGAGTTGTTGTCTGTAAAAACGGAATTGTCTGCAAGTTTATAGAGAAACCCAAAAATCCTCCTTCTTATTATATTTCCTCAGGTCTTTATATGTGTTCTCCAGAGATTTTTGAATATCATCCAGGCCCTAAATTCAGTATGATTGAAACCGATCTTTTGCCAAGACTTGTAAAGGAGAGTAAAGTGGGAGGAATCAAATTCCAAGGAAAATGGATAGATTGTGGAACTTTTCAACGTTATGAAGAAGCCTTAAGAAAATGGAAGTAAAATATTTAATGATATGAATCTCAAGGATATTATTAGATTTAGAAAATTGTTCTTTAATAATCTGGGCGTAAAGCAGACTATTATTAAAAATACCTTTTGGTTAACTATAGGCGATGTAGGAAGCAGGTTGCTAAAGTTGATTTTACTTATTTATGTTGCTCGGATTCTAGGAGCTACCGAATATGGAAAGTTCAGTTTTGCTTTGTCTTTTGTTCTGCTATTCAATGTTTTTGCCGACATGGGGCTTAATCAAATTATAGTTAGAGAGTTTTCTAAAGAAGATAGAAAAGAGAAAGATTTCTCTAGTCTCCTTTCATTGAAAATTTTATTAGGGTTAGGAGTCCTGGTGTTGATCTTTATTTTTTCTTTCGGGGTAACTTCTGATTCTGTAGTCCGGAAAGTAATTTGGATTTTGGCCTTGAGCAATATAATTTCTAATGTGTTTTTGATGTTTTATGCCTTTCTTCAAGCCAGACAAAAAATGGAATACGAAGGAATTATTCGAATTTCTGAGGCCCTCCTTTTAGTTGGGATAGGTCTTGCTGTTCTGTTTTATTACCCTTCAATTGAAAATTTAAGTTTTAGTTATTTGTTGGCAAGCGGATTCTCTTTGATTGTTATCTTATTATTCTTTCATTCTAGAATTCAGAGGGTATCTCTTTCTTTTAGCAAATTAATTTGGAAAAAATATCTATCCATGTCCTGGCCATTGGCTTTAATATCCTTATCTTATATTATTTATAATCGCATTGACTCTGTAATGATGGGATGTTTAGGACAAATTACTCAAACTGGTTGGTATAACGCTGCTTATAGAATTGTTACAATGACTATAATTCCCACTGGTATAATTTCTACTAGTTTTTTTCCCATATTGAGCAAGAGCGTTAAAGAAACAAAAGAGAAATTTCAGAAAATATGGAATTATCTGACAGAAATAATGATTTTATTAGCCGCCCCTTTGGTGGTTGGAGGAGTGGTTTTATCTCCAAGAATCATTAATTTTATTTATGATGAAAGTTTCTCTCCTTCTATTTTGGCTTTTCAGATATTGATTGTGATGGCTGGTATTATATTTCTTTATAATTCTTTTCGTTGGGTTTTGATTGCAGCTGATCAGCAAAAAAAGCTTTTTTTTGCCGTTTTATCTGGAGCGATAATTAATGTTATTTTAAATCTAATTTTGATTCCAAAATATAGTTTATATGGAGCGGCTATAGCTACCGTAATTACCCATATTTTAATTCTTATTTTACTTATTGACTATACTTTAAAATTTACAACAATTAGACCATTTAATCTGAAAATCATAATAAGCTTTGTTGGAGCAATCCTTTCTAGTTTGGGAATGTATTTTGTGATAATTCAACCTCAGATTTACTATCTTAATGTCGTATTGACTGTTTTAATTGGAGCAGGAATTTATTCAGTTTGCATTTTGGGGTATAAAAAATTAGTAAATCGATATCTATGGAGATAACTTTAACTATAGCCGGATTTATTATTTTAGGAGCTTTAGTGTGCGAATTTATTGATTCTGCTTTAGGAATGCTTTATGGCACTATTCTGTCACCGCTTCTTATTATTGCCGGATTTGAACCGTTATTAGTTATTCCTTCAATCTTGTTCTCTCAAGCAATAGGAGGAATTGTGGCTTCAATATTTCATCACCGTTTAAAGAATGTAGATTTCAGCATAAAGAGTATAGATCTAAGTTATATCAGAACAAGATTGGCACAATTAGGTTATAAAGAAAGCTTTAATAGAGGAACAACCAAAGATTTAAAAGTTAGTATTTGTATTGCTTGTTTTGGGATTACAGCCACTATTATTTCTAGTTTAATTGCCATTAATATTCCAAAAGTGGCTTTGAAAACCTATATTGGGATGCTAGTTCTGATAATGGGAATAATTCTTCTCTCTAGGGCTAAATTTGACTTTTCTTGGAGGAAAATAATTGTCATAGGAATATTAAGTGCTTTTAACAAAGGTATCTCCGGAGGAGGTTTTGGACCAGTAGTTACTTCTGGTCAAATGATTTCTGGCCGAGATGGTAAGGGTTCAATAGGGACTACTGCTTTAACCGAAGTTCCAATTTGTATAACTGGCTTTTTGGTTTATTTGTTGACAAAAGGAATTCCAAATTGGAATTTGCTTTTATTGCTTACTGGAGGAGCCGTGATTGGGGCTGTGATTGGTCCTCATTTCACTGCTAGATTTAAATCAGAAAAAGAATTAAAAATAATATTAGGAATTTTAACAATAGGTTTAGGGATTTGGACTTTAACCAAGACCTGGCTAATTTAGTTGATTAAAATTAAATAATTATTAATATGTAATATGAGCATTATGGATTTTCATCTTCAACAATTAGAGCAAAAAAGTATTTATATCTTGAGAGAAACCAAGGCACGATTTAAAAATCCTGCTATACTATGGAGTATGGGAAAAGATTCAACCTGTATGCTTTATCTGTGTAAGAGAGCGTTTTTTGGGAAGTTGCCTTTTCCAGCCATTCATTTAGATTCAGGGCACGATTTTCCCGAGACTTATCAGTTTAGAGAGAAAATTGTTAAAGAATGGGGAGTAAATCTAATTATTGGGAAAGTCAAACATGAAACTGACAAAATTTCGGGGACTACAGAAGGATTGAATAAGGCAGAAGCTTTAAAAAAATTATTAGAAGATTATAAATTTGATGCCTTAATTGTGTCGATTAGAAGAGATGAGCATGGGATTCGGGCTAAAGAAAGATATTTTAGTCCGAGAGATAAAGATTTTAGATGGAATTTTGAGAAACAACCTCCAGAGGTTTTCAATTATATTTCTGAATTTAAGGAGGCTTCTCATGTTAGAGTTCACCCTTTATTACATTGGACTGAACTTGATGTTTGGATGTATATCAAAGAGAGAAATATTCCTTTCAATCCTTTATATTTGGCTAAGAATGGAAAGAGGTATCGTTCGTTGGGTTATAAGGAAGTAACTCATCCCATTAAATCTGATGCTGATACCATTGATAAAATTATTGAGGAACTAAAAACAAGTCAAATTGGAGAAAGATCAGGTCGGGAACTGGATAAAGAGAAAGAATACGTAATGCAAAGGTTAAGAGAGTTGGGTTATATGTAATAAAAACAAGTTTATATGCGAGAAATTCCTATTGTTCTAATTGGTCATAAAGATCATGGCAAGTCTACTTTAATTGGAAGACTGATTTTGGATACTAAATCAGTTCAAGAAACTAGGTTAAAAGAAATTCAAGAAGTAGACAAATCAAGCGGTCAGAAATTCGAATTGGCTCATCTAGTTGATACATTTAAAGAAGAAAGAGAAAGAGAAATGACTATGGATACTACGCGAGCGATTTTAAAAGGAAAGAAAAGGAAGTATCAGTTGATTGATGTCCCTGGTCACAAGGAATTAATTGCCAGTATGTTAACAGGAGCAGCCGGCGCCCAAGGCGCTTTACTAGTAGTAGATGTGAATGAGGGAATAAAAGAACAAACACGACAACATTTAGAGATTGCTAAGCTTTTGGGGATAGAGCAATTGGGAGTAGCAGTGAATAAAATGGATAAGGTTGATTATCAACAAGAGGAATTTGAGAAAGTAATCCAAAAGTTAAGAGAGGTTCTGAATAAAATAGGTTATTTATCTGAAAGAATCGATTTTTTTCCGATCTCTGCTTGGGAAGGAGACAATGTGGTGAAAAGATCAAACAAGATGGATTGGTATAAAGGGAAAACGATCATGGAGTTTATTGAAGAAGACATTAAAGAACCTGAATCATTCAGAGATCTTCCTCTTATCTTTTTAGTTCAAGATAAATATCCCAACGAAGATAAGGAAATTTTAGTTGGGCCAATTGAAAGCGGGAGATTGAGGGTAGGGCAAAAAGTTCTGATTTTGCCAGATAAAAGAGAATGTGAAATAAAAACAATTAGAGATTTTACAGGAGAGTTGCTAGAAGCGGAAGCCGGTCAAAATATCGGGATTGAGATTTCTCAAGAAGATAAAACACTATCTGGCGTATCAAGAGGAAATGTAATTACCTCTCTGGATTCCCAAGTAAGGACTGATCAAGAAGTCTCGGGAGAGGTTTTTTGGATAAGAGCCCCTTCCGATAGTAACTTAGTTTTGGAATGTGGAACTGCTAGTGTAGAAGGTCAGCTTATGGAACCAAAAATGATAACAGAGGGTCAGACAACCTCTTACAGAATTTTACTTAGCAAAAAGATGGCAGTCTTTCCTCGAAGTAGAACTATTCTGGGAAAAATAGTTCTAAAAGATAAAGGAAAAATCATTGCGGTAGGTAATATTCAATGAAATTAGAAAATAAAAAAATATTGGTAACAGGAGGAGCAGGATTTATTGGAAGTAATTTAGTGGAGTTTTTACTTGCCAGAAGAGGAATAAAGGTTGTGGTCTATGATAATCTTTCTTTAGGTAAGAAAGAATTTATTGCCCCTTTCCTAAAAAATTCTAATTTTAGATTTATTAAAGGAGATCTGTTGGATAAGAAAAAACTAGGAAAGGAGATTAGGGGAATTGATATTGTTTTTCATCTGGCTGCTAATTCGGATATTCGGTACGGAATGAAACATCCAGAAGTGGAATTAAAAAATGGAACGATAGCTACCGCTAATCTTTTAGAGGTGATGAGAGAAAATAATGTTAGAGAGATAGTTTTTACTTCTACATCGGCCGTGTATGGAGATAAGCCTAAAGTTATTCCTACTCCAGAGGATTACGGACCGCTTTTTCCAATTTCTTTTTATGGCGCTAATAAGTTGGCCTCTGAAGCACTCATTTCAGCTTATTGTCACAACTTTGGTTTTCGTGCCTGGATCTTTAGATTTGCTAATATTGTTGGCAAGAATGCAACCCACGGTGTAGTTTTTGATTTTATAAGAAAGTTAAAAGACAACCCTAAAGAATTAGTAATATTAGGAAATGGAAAACAAGCCAAACCATATTTGCATGTAAAGGAATGTATAGAAGGTATGATTTACGGGGTGGAGAAAGCAAATGATCAATTAAACTATTTCAATTTAGCATGTAAAGGAGCAACAGCGGTAAACAAAATTGCTCAAATTGTAATCCAAGAGATGGGACTAGAGGATGTTAAATTGAGATACACTGGCGGAGAGAGAGGATGGCCAGGTGACGTGCCTCAGGTAAGATTAGATCCGAGAAAAATGAAGAGACTGGGATGGGAGGCAAGATTAAGTTCAGATCAAGCTATAAGATTGGGAGTTAAAGAACTATTAAATCAATTGTAAATTAAATTTATGCAAGTAGTAATTTTGTGTGGAGGTTTGGGAACAAGGTTAAGACCTATCACAGATAAAATTCCCAAGGTAATGATTAGATTTTGGGGAAAACCATTTTTGGAATATGTCCGAAGGGTTTTTTCAGCTCAAGGTTTTCGTAACTTTGTGCTTTGTGTGGGATACAAAGCTCACGAGATAAAGAAATATTATGGTAATAATATGGTGTATAGTTATGATGGAGAAAAACTTTTAGGAACGGGGGGTGCTCTAAAAAAAGCAGAGCCTCTTTTGGAAGACGAATTTATCTTGGTAAATGGAGATACTTATTTGAATATGGATTATCGCGACTTAATTTCAAAATTCAGGAAAAGTGGAAAGTTAGCTATGATGGTGGTTTATACAAAAAGAAAAAAAAGAAATGATGTTTTGGTAAAAAATGGTTTGATATTGAGGTATGATAAAATTACAAGAAAAAATGTGAATGCAGTCTGGACAGGAATAATGGCAATGAAAAAGGAGGTATTAAAATTAGCTCCAAAAAAGAAAGTTTTCTCTTTGGAATTTGAAATTTTTCCTAAATTAATTAAAAAGAAAGAGTTAGCTGCCTACATTACCAAAAATAAATTTTATCCAATAGGTCGGAAGGAGCAGATTAGAGAATTTATTAAAACTTTTCGATGATTATTTCTCAAACACCATTTAGAATAAGTTTTGTTGGAGGAGGAACTGATTTTGAGGATTTTTATCGAAAGTATCCTGGACGAGTTCTCAGTACTTCAATTGATAAGTATATTTATATTGCTGTGAACAAAAAATTTGATGACAGAATCCGAATAAGTTACTCTAAAACAGAAAACGTCAAAGACATAGAAGAAATAGAACATCCGATAGCGAAAGCAGTATTAAAAGAAGTCGGAATTAAGAAAGGGATTGAGATTGTGTCAATAGGAGATATTCCTGGCAAAGGAACAGGATTAGGTTCCTCAAGTAGCTTTACAGTAGGTCTATTGAGAGCTCTTTATTCCTATCTAGGAAAGCTTGTTTCCACGGATGCTTTAGCTGAGAAAGCAGCTGAAATCGAGATTAAAAAAGTGGGTGCCCCTATTGGAAAACAAGATCATTACGCTGCTGCTTTTGGGGGGTTAAACCAAATTACTTTTAATCCGGATGGAACTGTTGATGTTGAACCAATTTATCTGACACCAAAAATTAAAAAGGAATTTCAAAGACATCTATTGATGTTTTATACCGGAATTCAGAGATCCTCTGCTCCGATCCTATCAGAGCAGAAAGCAAATATTGAAAAGAAATTTGAAGCTTTAAAGAAACTTTCCAATCTAGTCCCCATTTTTAGGAAAGCTATTGAGAGAGGTGATTTCAGAGAGGCTGGTGAGATTCTTCACCAAAACTGGCTGATAAAGAAAGAGCTATCTTCCCAAATTTCTAATTCTTTGATAGAAGAAATGTATCACAAGGCTATACAAGCAAAGGCTTGGGGAGGGAAAATTTTAGGAGCTGGTGGAGGAGGTTTTCTTTTAGTAATTGCCTCGCCCCAAAATCAGCCTTCAGTGATAGATGCCCTAAAAGATTATCCATTGGTTTCTTTTCGCTTTACTGAAGCAGGTAGTAAGATTATTTTTAGAAATTAAAATCATGGAAAATTATGTCAAAACATTTTTAGAGGAAGTGGCCCTGAATTTAAAAAAAGTATCCTGGAAAGAAATTGCTAAAGCAATGAAAATCCTTCAGACTGCCTATGAGGCAGATGGAAAACTCTTTCTTATTGGAAACGGAGGGTCGGCTGCTATTGCTTCCCATTTTGCTAATGATTTGAACAAGACTGTATTCGGGAAAAAAGGTGAAAAGAAAGTAAAGCGTTTTCAGGCTATTTCCCTAGCTGATAATATTCCAACACTAAGCGCTTGGGCAAATGATGTAGGATATGAGTATGTATTTTCTGAACAACTAAAGAATTTTGCTCAAGAAAAAGATGTCTTAATTGCTATTAGTTCTAGCGGTAATTCTCCCAATATAATTAAAGCTGCTCAGACGGCTAAATCTTTTCATCTACCAATCATTGCTTTTGTTGGGTTTGATGGAGGAAAATTAATATCATTAGCCGATGCTAAAATTCATGTCCCTTCAAATAGTTATGCAATAGTTGAAAGTTGTCACGGAGCTATCTGTCATCACATTATTACTTACTTTCAAGAATTACTTGAATAGAGCTATGAAAAGGCAAAACATTATTTTAATAACAATAGATTCTTTGAGGGCTGATCACCTTGGATTTATGGGTTATCACAAAAATATTAGTCCTAATATCGATAGATTGGCTGATGAAAGTGTTGTATTTACTAATGCTTTTGCTAATGGACCTGTTACTCCTCATTCTTTTCCTTCTATCTTGACTTCCACCTATCCTTTAGATTATCAAGGTCCCAGAAAGATTGAAAGACCGCGTGTTTTGATAAGTGAAGTTCTCCATAGGGAGGGCTTTATTACTGCCGCATTTCATTCTAATGCATATCTTTCAAATTTTTTTGGCTATAACCGCGGCTGGGACTATTTTGAAGATATTATTCCTGATTATGATTTACTTTTATCTTTGGGGAAAAGAAGTTTTAAGAGAGAAATTTTTAAGAAGTGGCTTTTATTTTTAGCCAAGATATCTTTCAGTTTTTCTCCAGAGATGACTTTTAGAATTAGATATCTTTTTTATAAATTTGGCCTTTTGCGAACAACTCCAAAGAGCGTTGCTTCTGCTTCTTATATAAATCAAATTATAAAGGATTTTATTTCTTCTATAAAAAAACAAAATCGTCCATTTTTTTGCTGGGTTCATTATATGGATGTCCATTTACCATATCTGCCATACGATTGCTATTTGAAAGAGAGAGAACTTTCATATCATGAGTTAGTTAGCAAAGAACTACCAGGTTTTCTTTCTGAGAAATATTTTTTTGAGGGACCATTCAAGAAATTTAGTCAGAAATATTTAAAAGAGACAATTGATTTTTATGATCAAGGAATAAAATACGTTGATGAACAGATAGGAGATTTAATAAGATTTTTAAGAAAGACAAACATTTATCAAAATACTATTATTTTTCTTACAGCTGATCATGGAGATGAATTTTTAGAACATGGAGGTAGTTCCCACTCAAGCAAGCTTTACAATGAGATTTTGAGAGTACCTTTATTAATAAAAGATGAAAGATTAACTCCTAGAGTAATAAATAAAAAAGTTTCTCTTATCGATCTCTCTCCCACTATCTGTAGTTTAGTTGGAGTAAAAAAAGACCCTGCTTTTAAGGGAGAAAATATTTTCGATAAGAAAGAGAATGTAATTTTTCATCAAACTGGTGTTAATAGAAAACAGGGCTGGAATGCTTCTTTGACCGAGATTGAGCGCCTAAATCAATGTAAAATTGGCTGTCAGGATGAGAAGTGGAAGTATATTATAGATTATAGTAATGGGCAAGAAGAACTTTATAATCTTATTGAAGATCCCCAAGAAAAAAACAATCTTTCAAAAGTCGAGTCAAAGATTCTTTTTCAAATGAGAGAAAAGATTGAAGAGTTTAAAAAAGAAAATCCACCCCTCTCTTTATTAAAAAATTATGGAACAGAATAAAAAGAAAAAAGCCTTAATAACCGGAATCGCAGGACAGGATGGTTCGTACTTAGCAGAATTTTTATTAAGTAAGGGCTATGAAGTTCATGGAATTGTTCGTTGGGACAGTATTTTTACTACTCAGCGAATTGACCATCTTTATCAAGACTATCACATTAAAGGAGTTAGGCTATTTACTCATTATGGAGATATGACTGATACTGGAAGTCTAGAGAAGTGGATTAATGAAATTAAACCTGACGAAGTCTATCATTTAGCAGCTCAGTCTCATGTTAAAGTCAGTTTTGAAATGCCTGAATTTACTACTAATACTGATGCTTTAGGAACTCTTCGAATTTTGGAAGCAATTAAAAATTCTAATTTGCCAATAAGATTTTATATGGCTGCTTCTTCCGAACAATTTGGTTCTTCTCCTCCGCCTCAAAATGAAAACACTCCTTTTAATCCCCGGAGTCCTTATGCTTGTGCCAAAGTTTTTTCCTATTATATTACTAGGGTTTATCGAGAAGCTTATGGGATTTTTGCTTGCAATGGTATATTTTATAATCATGAAAGTCCGCGTCGAGGGCCAACTTTTGTTACTAAGAAAATTACCCGAGCAGTTGCTCGAATTAAAGCAGGTTTAGATAAAAAACTTTATTTAGGAAATCTAGAAGCAAAAAGAGATTGGGGCTTTGCTCCAGAATATGTAGAAGTAATGTGGAAAATACTTCAGCAGGAGAAACCAGATGATTTTGTCATTGCTACTGGTGAAGCTCATTCGGTGAGAGAATTTTTGACTGAAGCGTTTCAATATGCCGGCTTGGGAGATTGGGAACCCTACGTTGAAATTGATCCTCGATATTTTCGACCAGCTGAAGTAGAGGTTTTGATAGGTGACGCTACTAAAGCAAAAGAGAAATTAGGTTGGCAACCAAAAATTAAATTTAAGGATTTAGTTAAAATTATGGTCGATGCTGATTTTCGAGCATTGGGTTTAACACCGCCCGGTGAAGGGGATAGAATCTTAAGAGAAAAATTTCCTAATCGTTGGTGGAAAGTTGATTAATATATGGAAATAAAATTTAAAAAAATTTTTGTCCCTGGTGGAAGTGGATTTTTGGGAAGCAATGTTGTTAGAAAATTGAAAGAGAACAATCTTCCTTTTTTTACTCTTTCAGAAGAGGATGGTTATGATTTCCGTGATTTCCAACAAACTAAAAGAGTATTTGAGGAAGAAAAACCAGATGCGGTTATTAATTGTGCTGCTTTCATTGGTGGGATTCAGTTTGGAATAGAACATCCGGGAGAGATTTTTTACAACAATACTTTAATTTTTACTTATATCACAGAATGCTGCCGCTTGTTTGGAGTAAAGAGATTAGTGAACCCAATTCCCAATTGTACCTATCCCGCTCATTTGACTAAGTTGAAAGAAGATGAATGGTGGGAAGGCCCAATGCATGAATCAGTTTTACCTTATGCTGCTTTAAGAAAAACTAATTGGGTACAAAATTGGGCTTATTGGAAGCAATACGGTTTAGATTCGGTTAATCTAATTTTGCCTAATATGTATGGACCAAGAGATCATTTTGATGAAGTTCGCTCTCATGCTTTAGGAGCTTTAGTGAGAAAATTTGTTGAAGCTAAAAGAAAAAATCTACCAGAAGTAGTGGTTTGGGGAACAGGGAAGCCGATTCGAGAATGGTTATATGTTGAAGATGGAGCCGAAGCTTTAATTAGAGCTTTAGAAATCGAACCGATAATTGAACCAATTAATATTGGAAGGGGAGAGGGAATTTCTATTTTAGAATTAGCAAAATTGATTAAAAAAATAGTTGGCTATCAAGGAAAGATAGTTTTAGACACTTCCAAGCCTGATGGTGTCTACTGTAAAATTCAAGATAACACAAAAATGAAAGAGGTCTTTAATTGGGTACCACCAACAACTTTAGAAGAAGGTATTAAAAAAACCATTGATTGGTATTTAGATAATTTTTGATTTTGTTTATTAACTTTTCAGTTAGAGCAAGGTTTAAAGAGAAGAAGATTGTTAAAACTGAATCTTTAAACGGATCATTAATAAGTTAATTAATCAAACATATTGTGAAAAGAAAAATTATTCCCCAAATTGAGCCATATATAGGTAAAGAAGAAATTAAAGAAGTTATAGAAAGTATCAAAGCTAAATGGATTTCTGGAGGGCCGAAACTTAAGAAGTTCCAAGAGAAAATTGCGAAACTTTTCTGTGTTAAACATGCTATTGGAGTATGTAATGGAACTCAAGCTTTATATGTAGGTTTGAAAGCTCTGGGAATTGGAAAAGGAGATGAAGTAATTGTTCCTAATTTTACTTTTATTGCTTCAGCTAATGCAGTAGTTTGGGCAGGAGCAAAACCAGTATTTGTAGATGTAGAAAAAAGCACTTTTAATATTGATCCTCAAAAGATTGAGAAAGCAATTACTAAAAGAACCAAAGCTATTATGCCAGTTCATATTTATGGACAAGCAGCTAAAATGTCTGAGATTATGCGGATTGCTAGGAGAAATAAATTATTAGTTATAGAAGATGCTGCTCAAGGGGTAGGAGTAAAATATAAAGGAAAACCAGTTGGATCGTTTGGAGATGTTAGTTGTTTATCGTTTTATGCTGATAAGATTTTGACTACCGGAGAAGGAGGGATGGTTTTGACTAATAATGATGAAATAGCTAAGAGATGTATTATTTTATTGAATCAAGGTAGGACTAGTCGAGGATGGTATATCCATGAGCATATTGGTTATAATTTTAGAATGACTGATTTACAGGCTGCTGTTGGATTAGCTCAATTGAAAAAATTACCTCAACTTATCAAGAAAAGAAAAAGAATCGAAAAATTATATCGCAAATATTTAGCAGATGTTGATGAAGTAAAATTCCCTTACATTGATCCTGATGGATTTAATGTCCCGTTTAGAATCACTATTTTAGTTGAAGAACCTCAAGCCCTGATGGAATTTTTAGATAAAAAAGGTATCAAAACTGCTCGTTCTTTCTATCCTTTGAATATGCAACCTTGTTATAAAATTAAAGGAGATTTTCCTAATTCTCTATATGCCTATAAGCACCTTCTCCGACTTCCATCAGGAGTGAATCTAAAAGAGACAGAGATAAAATACATTTGTCAGGAGATTAAAAATTTCTTTAAAAAAAATGTCTCTAAAGCCACCAGTAAGTAAATATCGGAGATATGCTGATTATTACGATCTCTTTTATAAAAAAAAGAATTATCAGAAAGAGGTTGCTTTTTTAGAGAAGATCTTTAATAAATATTCAAAGAGTCCGGTTATTTCTATTCTTGATTTAGGATGTGGATCAGGGAATCATTCTGTGGTCTTGGCTAAAAGAGGATATGAGGTAGTAGGGGTTGATCTTTCTTCTAAATTAATAAGATTAGCTCAAAAAAAGGCCAAGAAGTATAAGTTGAAAGTTAATTTTCTAAAAGGAGATATCAGAAATGTTGATCTTGGAAGGAAATTTGATGCTGCCATTGCAATGTTTAATGTAGTTGGCTATCAAGTTAGAAATGAGGATTTTAAAAGGATGATAAAGACAGCTAATAAACATTTAAAAAAGGAAGGATTGTTTGTTTTTGATTGTTGGTTTGGACCAGCAGTTCTTTTTCAGAGACCAGAAAATTGGTTAAAGATCTTTAAAGAAAATAGAGAGCGAATAATAAAGTTTACTCAGCCAACTCTGGATAAAAAAAATAAAGTCGTCAGTTTAAAATATAGAGTTTTCAGAATTTTGGGAAAGAAGATTTTAGATGAGTTTGAGGAACAGCATGTATTGAGATTTTTCTTTCCAAAAGAAATTAAACAGTTCTTAAAAAATGAGAACTTTAAAGTTCTCAAAATTGCTCCTTTTCTTGATCTTAATAAAGCTCCCACAGTAGATGACTGGAATATAATAGTGATTTCTCGAAAGGTATGATTAATGTATACGTCGATCCGTCTTCATATCTTTTTTTATCCAACAATTTATTTAGTACTCATCCTATCTATAATCAGGATGATCGTCTTTTAACTTATCGCTTTTTGAAAGAGTACTGTCTTCAAAACGGAATACGTTTGAATACAATTGATCTTAGGAGAAATAGCAATAAAGAAGATATTTATGTCTCTTTTGATCATAAAAATTTTTTCAAAAGAGCTCGATGGCATCTCAAGAATAGGAATTATCCGATTCTAAAACTTAAGAGATTCAAAAAGAGGATCCTTTTTCAATTTGAGCCTCCTATGGTAATGCCAGAAGTTTATGAAAATATTGATAGAATGACAAAAAAATATGATAAATTATTCTTTACTTATAGGGTAAATCATCCCAAATGTATTCATTTTCTTTATCCCAAAATTTATAATAGTGTTTTGACAAATTATTGGAGAAACCCACATAGGAAATTCTTGGTAATGATTAACGTGAACAAAAAACCACGTTTTGTCCGGCTTGTTAAAATCTATACTAATAAAACAATTGGTCAACTTTTGACCGAGAGAATAAAAATAATAGAGTTTTTTAGCCGATTTAACGAGATTGATTTATATGGTTTAGACTGGGATAAAACACCTCCATTTCCATATTGGTTTTACAAGAGAGCTATTCAGAAGGTATATAAAGGACCGGTTGAATCAAAATTTAAGAAATTAAGTGAATATACTTTTGCTATAGCTTTTGAAAATAGCATCTTTCCGGGATTTATTGGAGAAGCACTCTTTGATTGCTTTTATACCGGAACAGTGCCTATTTATTTAGGGGCTCCTGATATCGAAAAATTTGTACCTAAGAATTGCTTTATTGATATGCGAGATTTTAAAAGTTACAAAGATTTAAGAGAATTTTTGAAATCTTTACCCAAGGAAAAAATTCAAGAGTATCGAGAGAATGCCCGTCGATTTTTAGAATCAGAAAAATTTAAGCCATTTACTAAAGAATATTTTGCTAAGTTATTTATTAAATCAATAATTGCTTGAGAATCTTTGAAAATGAGCATGTTTGAAAAAATAAAAATTATTTTAACGCCAAAATATTTCATTAAAGGGATAAAAAATCCAAGAAGAGCTTTTGAGTTCTTGAGAAAAGATTTAGTTTTTGAACCCGAGGAGTTTATTTTTAAGATCACTGGTTTATCTTGGCAACAGATAAAAGATTATGTAAAAGAAATCAAAAGCAATAAAGAGTTTAATAATTATATTTGGGAAAAATATAATCAGTTTGAGAAATATTTAATCAAAACAAAAAAAGCTCTCAATGCTGGCGGAACAAGTAAAGAAGTAGGAATTATTTTATATGTCACGATGAGATTATTAAGACCAGAAATTGTTCTAGAAACAGGGGTCGCAAATGGCATTTCTTCTGCATATATCTTATTAGCTTTAGCAAAAAACCAGAAGGGGAAACTCGTTTCTATTGATTTGCCCTATGAGCTAGAAAAGGAATATCCCCTCGATTATATAAGAAATGAAGGAAAAACTTTTATCCCTCATGGAAAACAACCTGGTTGGTTAATTCCTGAAAATGTTAAAAAGAGATGGGAGTTGGTTTTGGGTAGATCTTCTGAGAAGTTCCCAGAAGTATTAAATAAATTGAGAAAGATTGATATTTTTATTCACGACAGTGAGCATAGTTACAAAAATATGATTTGGGAATACACTACGGTTTGGCCTTTCTTAAATAAAGGAGGGATTCTATTTTCTCATGATGTGAGTTGGAATCTTGCCTTTGATAATTTTTCCAATAAAGTGAAAAGAAAAGGAGTAAAATATCGAGCGGAATTTGGAGGAATTAAGAAATAATTATATGTCATCAAGATTTGTTCCAACAGGAGAGAAAAATTACCCATTTGAAAGAGATGATATGTTAAAGCCAACAGTGAGTACTCGAAGTAGTGCTTTTGAGCATCTCCAGAGATATAAATATGCAGTGAAGAGATGTAAAGGAAAGGTCTTAGATTTGGGTTGCGGGACAGGTTATGGAGCTAGTATATTAGCGGAAGAAGGGAATATAGTATACGCTATAGATAATTCTCAGGAGGCAATTGATTATGCTAAGAGAAATTATCGCGGTCCCCAATATATTTGCTGTGATGCTGAGAAATTGCCATTCGAGGATGGCTTTTTTGATGCAGTCTGCGCATTCGAAGTAATTGAACATGTCCAAAATCCTGAGAAGGTCTTAGAAGAAATATATAGAGTACTAAAAAGAGATGGTGATTTCTTTATTTCCACTCCAAACCCTAGACATTTGGGAAATGTCATAAAACATGTAATCTTTCGAAAACCTTATCCTCAAAAGGTAAATCCAAAGAATATTTATCACTTAAAAGAATTTTCCTATGAAGAATTCGTAGATCTTTTACAAAGAAAAGGTTTTAAAATAATCTCTCAGTTTGGTCAGACTCTTCCTTTAATTCCAGGGCTTGGGATTTTAGACAATTTACCCTTCATTTATAGAATTCCCTCCATTTTAGGTTACTTTTTTCCGAAATATTCAATAACTGTTACTCTCTATGCTAAAAAGTAATAAGCCTCTAATTTCAGTAGTATTGCCTACTTATAAAAGAGTAGAGAATTTAAAAGAGGCTATTGAGAGTGTTTTAAACCAGAGCTATAAAAACTTAGAATTGATTATTATAGATGATACTCCTGATAATACTGTTTTTGATATTATTTCGACAATCAACGATTCTAGA
>JAGGWD010000004.1 GCA_021157625.1 bacterium
GCTTATCTGCTAGATATAGGTGGAGGAGTTTATACTGGCAAGGCTCAAGTAATAAATGTCGATACTTCTACTTTCCCTTGGGTTTTATCTACTTCTTCAGATGCTTATAAGTTTGCTCCTGATGCTAGTTTTCCTGCTCTTGCTAAGATTGACAATGCTCATTGTTTGCTTGCTTACGTAGAACCCGGAACCAATGATGGTTATGCTACTGTTCTTGAGATTGATCCTGCAGGAAACATAAAGGAACCAGGGCATCCGCTCAAGTTTACAGATTCGGCGTATCTTCCTTCTCTTGCTAGAATTGATTCCGATCACTATTTAGTTGTGTATAGTGGTCCAGGAGACGATGGTTACGCAGCGGTGTTAGAAATTGACTCTCATTGGAATATCTCGAGGGTGAGCTCGGAGTATGAATTTGATCCTCTTAATGTGGGCGGAACTGACGTTATCAAGATTGATTCTGCTCATTATTTTGTTATTTATAAAGGTACGGCAGATACAGGTCGTTCGGTGGTTCTTGAAGTGAAAAACAGTAGAGGGTCTTGGAAAATAACAAAATCAGGACCTATTTATACTTTTGAGAGTAACAAGCTTGATGGTTGGAGTCCTTACATTGCTCAAATTGATACTTCCCATTATTTGGTAGTTTATAAAACTTTCTTCAATAATGACGGACGGTCAGTAGTTTTGGAGGTTAAATCTGATTGGAGCATTCAACGAAAATCTAAATTCCAGTTTGAACCAAGCCCAAATCTACCAGATACTCCTTATGTAGCAAGAACACCTGTAGAACATTATCATTATTTGGTTACTTATTTGGGAGGTGAATGGTGGTTTTTAAGGGGATTAGTGTTAAAAGTCAATCCTGCTGATTGGTCTATATCCAAAGCAGGACCATCTTCTATACTAGGTCATATAGGAAGATCTCCTCTTCTTACTTCGGTAACACAATAAACTGATTCTGTTGTCTCTTCTCCTGTGATCATTGGGAGACAGAAAGCGCTTTTCGACTATGCCCATAGAAAAATCTGCGGGAGCAGTTTTGTTTCGCAGAGAGAACGGAAAAATTAAATATCTTCTTATAAAGTATGGCTGGGGGCATTGGGAGTTCCCCCGTGGTTTAATTGAAAAAGGAGAATCTTTAGAAGAGACAGCTAGAAGAGAAATTAAAGAGGAAACAGGAATAGAGGATATAAAATTTATCCCTGGTTTTCAAGAATGGATTAGGTTCTTTTTCAAACTAAAAGGAAAAAACATAATGAAAATAGCCACTTTTCTTTTGGCTGAAACAAAAACAAAAGAAGTGAAATTGTCTTTTGAGCATCAAGATTGGGCTTGGCTTGAATATAAGGATGCTTTAGAAAGGCTAACATATGATAATTCAAAGGAAGTCCTAAAAAAAGCTCATAATTTTTTGCTGAATTATGAAAAGAAAAAGAAAAAACAAAAGGATTAGTTTTGCAGAGAGAGTATATAGAGTAGTTGCGAAGATTCCGAGAGGAAAAATAATGACCTACAAAGAGGTGGCCAAAAGAGCAGGAAGTCCTATGGCTTGGCGAGCAGTAGGCAATGTTTTAAATAAAAATAAAAACCCGATGATACCTTGTCATCGGGTGGTGCGCTCGGATAAAAAAATTGGGGGATACAGAGATGGAACTTCAAGAAAAATTTTTCTTTTGCAAAAAGAAGGTTGGATTATTAAAGACAAAAGGTTAATCAAAAATAAAAAATAGCAGATATTTCAAAACGCTATTTTTTTTATTTTGTTTATTTTTCTTTTACTATCTCTATAATTTTCTCAAAAATCTTTGGTTGATCTTTTGCCAACTCGGCTAATATTTTCCGGTCGAGTTCAATTTTTTTCTCTTTTAGAGAATGGATGAATTTGCTGTAAGATAAACCATACTTTTTAACAAAGGCAGAAATTTGTGTTTGCCATAATTGTCTGAAACTTCTTTTTTTTGCTTTTCTGTCACGAAAAGCATAAGTACCAGCATGAAGCAGGGCTTCCTTTGCTGCTCTGTATTTCGATTTTCTACCCCATCTAAAGCCCTTTGTTTGTTTTAGGACATTTTTTCTTCTTTTGTGGGCTGATTTTCCTCTTTTTACTCTTACCATATTATTTTGCAAGTAGTTTTTTTATTTTCTTGGCAAGAGGTTCTGAGACCTTAACCCATTTTCGTGATTTGCGAATTTGGTTACCTGATTTTTTAGCACGAAAATGATTCTGGCCACAAGGTCTTCTTAGAACTTTTCCTGTCTTGGTAATTTTAAACCTTTTTTTCAAGGATTTTCTTGTTTTCATAAGTTTTTTGGCTTAGATATAATTACAGTGAAATTGTTAGACTTTTTCTTTAATTCTCTTTCAATTTTGAATTCGGTTTTTTCTTTAAGCATTTCAAGGAATTCCTGAATTTTTTGCTCTGCATGTTGCTGGAGCGCTCTTTCCCTTCCTTTAAGACGCAGTTCTATTTTGACTTTATCTCCTTTATTTAAAAATTTCTCTACCATTTTTGCTTTCGTCTCTAAATCATGAGAAGAAATATTATAGCTTATTCGCACTCCTTTTAGAATTCCCTGCTTTTTTTCTTTTTTTCTTTTCTTTTCGTGAAGATAAAGATACTTGCCATAATCCATTATTTTACACACAGGAGGATCAACTTTCTCGGTTACCTGAACTAAATCTAAATTACGCTCCTGGCTTATCCGGAGCGCCTCTGTTAAATCAAGAATACCTAACTGTTTTCCATCAGTATCTATTACTCTTACTTTTCTTACCCTTATTTGGTTGTTTACCAAAGGTTTTTTAATCAGAGTTTTTTTAAATCAACCTTCAAAATGATTTTTGTGGAGGTGGAGGGAGTTGAACCCTCGTCCAGGAATTAATTTTGAACAATTCTACAAGCTTAGCTTATTTTGCTTTCGGAACCAAAATTAAAAATAAGCAAAAATTTTTGGTTCCTAGTCTCGTTGTCTTTCGGTAATTACTCCGAGACAGAAGTAATTACCTACCTCGATCTATGACACCCGTTTTAGCTATCGAGGATCGCTAAAACAGATGGCTTTAGGCAAACGCTAAAGCAGGTTTCTTGAATAAGTTGGCACTTATTTTTTTCTGGAAGTTTTACGAGATTCCAGAATACTCGGCTTGCTTGTTCAAAATTAAATTCCTGTCGAATCCTTGCACCCCCTTATTGTTGTTGTAAAGTTCTTTTGATCTCTCTTTCAATCTCTCTTTTTTTGAGAATTTCTCTTTTGTCTTTCTTTTTCTTCCCTTTTGCAAGACCAAATTCTAATTTTATCTTGCCTTTTTTAGTATAAACTCTTAGGGGGATCATTGTCAACCCTCTTTGTTTTGATTTTCCAATTAGATAATCAATTTCTTTTCTTCTCAAGAGAAGTTTTCTTGATCTCTGAGGATCATAGTCAGAAGGAGTGTTTTTTGGTTGATAGGGAGGGATATGAGCTCCAATGAGAAAGACCTCTGGTTTTTGAGTTTTTGTGGAATATTTTACTACTACATATGCTCCTTTTAGATTTATTCTTCCTAATTTTATTGATTTAACTTCCTGACCAATTAAAGAAATACCTGCTTCAAATTTTTCAAGAATTTCGTAGTCAAAATATGCTTTTTTGTTTTCTGCCAAAATTCCCATATTACTTATATTAACATCAAAAAAGAGTTTTTTTAACTCAACCTACTCATTTATAGCTTTCGAACATAACTGCAATCCTGATAATTTTCTGCTTCTTTGCAGTATTTGGGGAAACAAAGATAAAAAATCTTGCCTCCTGTTAAATTATAAGATAGACTAAAAATATAATGCTGAGAATTACAATCACAGATCTGATAAAAAAAACCTTAATTTCTCTTCAAAAAGAAAAGAAGCTTCCTTGTTTTAAAATACCTGATATTTCAGTACAAAAACCAGTTCTTCAAAGTCACGGTGATTATTCTAGCAATGTTGCTTTAAAGATCGCAAGAGGTGTCGGGAAAAGTCCGGCAGAGATAGCCAAGGTGATAGCTCAGGAGATGAATAAATTAGAAATATTTCAGGAAGTGGGTGTAGCAGAGCCTTGTTTTATTAATTTTTTTCTTTCAAACAAAACTCTGTATAGTCAACTAAAAGAGATTCTTCAAAAAAAAGAAGCCTTTGGAAGTTTAGAACTTGGCCAAGGCAAAAAAGTGAATCTTGAATTTATCTCTGCCAATCCTACAGGTCCTTTGCATATAGGAAACTGTCGCGGCGGCTTTTGTGGAGATGTTTTAGCAAATGTTCTCAAGAAGGCAGGGTATGAAGTATTTAGAGAGTATTATGTAAATGATCGAGGAGTTCAGGTAAGAGAGGTTTTAAGGAGATCCTTGGAAGGAAAAGAAGGGGGTTATAAAGGAGCATATATTGAAGATTTAAGAAAAAGAAAGATTAAGGACCCAGAAGTAGCTGCTCATATAATTTTAAAAGAGCAAATCAAGCCAACAATTGAGAAGATGAAGATAAAGTTCGATTGTTATTTCTTTGAAAGCGATCTTTACAGAAAAAAAGAGACAGATAAAGCGCTGAATTTCTTAAAAAAACAAGGTTTTGTTTATGAAAAAGAAGGCGCTCTGTGGTTTAGAACCACTGATTTAGGAGATGACAAGGATAGAGTTCTGATTAAATCAGATGGCCAGGCGACTTATTTTCTTTCAGATATTGCTTATTTGAAAAATAAGTTCAAGAGAGGTTTTGATTATTTGATATTTTTCTGGGGAGCCGAACATCATGGTTATATCAAGAGAATAAAAGCAGCTACAAAAGCTCTTGGTTTCTCTGAGGAAAGGGTAATTCCTTTGATTGTACAGTTAGTTAAACTTGTTGAGAAAGGAAAAGAAGTAAAGATGTCAAAGAGAGCAGGAAAGTATATTACTGTAGATGAATTGATTAATGAAGTAGGTGTTGACGTGGCACGATTTTTCTTTCTGCAAAGAAGTTATGATAAACATCTTCTTTTTGATCTAGATTTAGCAAGAGAACAATCGCAAAAAAATCCTGTTTACTATATTCAATATGCTTTTGCAAGAATTTCTAGTGTTTTAAAGAAAGCGCAGATAAAGGAGACCCAAGTTAAATGTTCTCAAAAGGAACTTGAGTTACTGAAAGAAAAAGAAGAATTATCTTTGATAAAGAAATTATTAAGATTGCCCGAGATTGTAGAAGATATAGCTTGTGATTACCAGGTGCACAGAATTGCTCATTATGCGCTTGACTTAGCTGAAGGTTTTCATTGTTTTTATCAAAAACACAGAATTTTGAGCGAAGATAAACGTCTAGAGAAGGCACGTTTGGCTTTAGTGTTAGCAACCAGGATAGTCTTAAAAAATACTTTAGACTTAATGGGAATTTCTGCTCCGGAAAGAATGTAATATGCGCAATACTTATTTTTTGCTAAGACATGGTCAGAATTCGCATCAGGTTCAAAAAAAGGGGCAAATTTATCCTTGGCCTGAGCCATCTCCTATTCTTCTGACAGAGAAAGGAAAAAGAGATGTGAAAAAAGCGGCCAAAGAATTGAAGAAGATAGGTATTGATGTAATTTATTCTTCTGATGTTCCACGTGCTCGGCAAACGGCAGAGATTGTAGCAAAAGAATTAGGGTTAAAAGTTTTCTTTGATTCTCGGCTGAGAGATGTAAATGTAGGGATTTTTCATGGGCGCCCAGAGGAAGAACTTAAAAGAGCTATTCCTTTAAGAGATAGACTTACATGCCGACCTCCTGGAGGAGAAAGTTGGATAGATGTTCAGAAAAGAATGCTAAATTTTCTTCAAGAAATAGATAAAAAGTATAAAAATAAAAAGATTTTAATTGTTGGTCATAAAGGACCTCTCTGGCTTTTGGAAGCAGCAATAAAAGGCTTAGGACAAAAAGAGATTTTTGAAATAAAAGAAAAAGGTCTTCCTTGTGCTCAATTTAGAAAACTTGAAACAAGATAATTATGACGCTTAACTTTCCTCAAATTGAAAAAGATATTCTGAAGTTTTGGAAAAGGAACAAAATCTTTGAAAAACTTCGTAAGAAAAATCAGGGCAAAAAATCCTGGTCGTTTTTGGATGGACCGATTACTGCTAACAATCCTATGGGAGTTCATCATGCATGGGGTAGAACTTATAAGGATCTTTTCCAACGCTATAAAGCAATGCAGGGATATGATCAGCGTTATCAAAACGGATTTGATTGTCAAGGATTGTGGGTTGAGGTTGAGGTAGAAAAAGAACTTGGCTTCAGGTCAAAGAAAGATATTGAAAAGTTAGGCATAGAGAAATTTGTTGAACTCTGTAAAGAAAGAGTAAAGAAATATTCAAGAATTCAAACCAACCAGTCAATTAGGCTTGGTCAATGGATGGATTGGAAGAATTCTTATTATACAATGTCGGACGAAAACAACTATGCTATTTGGTACTTTCTTAAGAAATGTTGGCAGGATGGTCTTTTATATAAAGGAAGAGATGTAGTTCCTTGGTGTCCTCGCTGTGGAACTGCTATCTCTCAACATGAGATCTTAAGCGAGGAATATAAAGAAATTATACACAAAAGTGTTTTTGTGAAGTTTCCAGTGATAGGAAGAAAGAATGTCTTCTTTCTTGTTTGGACAACCACTCCTTGGACTTTACCTGCTAATGTTGCGTTGGCAGTTCATCCTGAATTGGATTATGCAGAAGTTAGAGACAGGAAGGGTCAGGTTTTTATCTTGCTGAAGGAAAAAGCTGATCTGATAGAGAATGGGAAAATTGTGAAAACAAAAAAAGGTAAAAGATTAAACGGATTAAAATATAAGGGAATTTTTGATCATCTCCCAGAGGTAAAAAAATCACTTGGCAGATATCAACATAGAGTAGTGTTATGGAAGGAGGTAACTTCTCAGGAAGGTACTGGTATTGTTCATATTGCACCAGGATGTGGCCAAGAAGATTTTAAGCTAAGCAAAGAACTAAATTTACCAGTTATAGATCCTACTACTCAAGAAAGCAAATATAAGAGAGGTTTTGGAAGGTTAAGCAATAAATTAGTAACAGAAGTTAATGATCTAATTTTTAAGAATCTTGCAAGAAAAGGGTTTATTTTCAAAATACAAGATGTTTTGCATCGTTATCCTACATGTTGGCGATGTAAATCAGAATTGATTTTTAGATTGGTAGATGAGTGGTATATTTCAATGGAGAAATTAAGACCTCAACTAATGAAGATTGTCAGAAAAATAGAGTGGATTCCTTCTTTTGGGCTAGAAAGAGAACTCGATTGGCTCAAGAATATGCAAGATTGGCTGATTTCAAAAAAACGTTATTGGGGTCTTGCTCTTCCTATCTACGAGTGTAAGAAATGTGGTTATTTTGAGATCATTGGATCGAAAGAGGAACTCAAAAAAAGAGCTGTGTCAGGATGGGAGAAGTTTGAGGGTCATTCTCCTCATCGTCCGTGGGTGGACGAGGTAAAGATAAGATGTTCAAAATGTGGAGCGATTGTTTCAAGGATACCTGATGTAGGAAATCCGTGGTTGGATGCAGGTATAGTTCCTTTCTCTACTCTGAAGTATTTCTCCAACAGAAAATACTGGGAAAAATGGTTTCCTGCTGATTTGGTCTGTGAATCTTTTCCTGGACAATTCAGAAATTGGTTTTATGCAATTATTGTTATGAGTACAGTCTTGGAAGGAGTGCCTCCAACAAAGACGATCTTTGGTTATGCATCTGTCCGGGACGAGAAAGGCCAAGAAATGCACAAATCTAAAGGAAATGCTATTTGGTTTGATGAAGCAGTTGAGATAATAGGCGCGGATCCAATGCGGTGGATGTATCTTCGTCAGGATCCTGCATCGAATTTGCTCTTTGGATACAAGAAAGCAGAGGAAGTAAAACGAAAACTCCTTAATTTATGGAATAGTTTTAGCTTTTTTGAGACCTATGTATCGAGGAAAGAGATACAGTCCTTTCGTACAAAGATTCCTCGTTCAAAAAATGTTTTGGATAGATGGATTATATCTTCTCTTAATAATTTAATTCAGAACACTACAAAATCTCTTGACAAATATAGACCCGCTTCTGCCTCATCGGCGATAGAGAGATTTTTTATAGAAGATCTTTCTCTTTGGTATATAAGGAGATCACGTAAGAGGTTTCAAAAACCAAGAAACAAAAAAGAAAAAAGAGAAGCAGCGGCTACTTTATACTTTGTCCTTCTAACTCTTGTCAAACTGATTGCTCCCATGATGCCTTTCTTGGCTGAATATATCTACCAAAGATTGAGAACCAAGGATATGCCATCCTCTGTTCATCTATGTGATTGGCCTCAAGTTCAAAAAGAAAGAATTGATAAGGATCTTGAGGAAAAAATGAAAAATATTCGGCAAATTGTTTCTCTAGCTCTGGCTCTGAGAGCTCAAAAAAGAATTAAAGTTCGGCAGCCATTGAAAGAACTCAAGCTCAAAGACGAGAGCTTAAGAAAAGAAAAAGGTTTGCTGGAGTTGATAAAAGAAGAAGTAAATGTTAAGAAAATAACATTTGACAAGAGTATTGCGCAAGAGATAGAGTTGGATTTCAAAATCACTCCTCAGCTACGCCAGGAAGGAATTGCAAGGGAAGTTATTCGTCATATTCAGGAAATGCGCAAAAAAGCAGGATACAAACCTAGACACAGAGTAGTGGTGAGATATTTTGGAACAGATTTTCTTAATAAGATTCTTTCTCGGGAAAAATCCTTTATTCTTTCTGAGACAAGAGCTTATAGATTTGAGTTGGGCAGGAGGACAAAGCGGGTTTTTGATGTAGAAAAAACTTTTCAAATCGATGGCCATGAATTATGGTTGGGAATAAGAAAAATATAATCTCGAAAATAGATTATGTTCACTCAATACAAAACCCTTGCTATCTTTCTGGGGGCAGAAAATCGAGGAGAGGCAGATCGTCTTTTTATTGTCTTTACAAAGAAGTTTGGAAAACTAAAGATATTAGGGCGAGCTATTCGGAAGATCAAATCAAAACTACGAGCAGGGACTCAGTTATTTTCTTTATCATACATTGAGTTTATTCAGGGAAGGACATATAAAACATTAATTGAAGCTATTCCAATAAAAAATCTTTCTTTTTTAAGGAAGGATCCAGAGAAATTAAGGATAGCCTCTGATATTGCCGATGTTCTTTGTTTTTTTCTCAGGGGAGAAGAACCAGATCAAAAAATCTGGAATTTGATTCTGGAGGTTTTTTTGACCTTAAACAAAACGCAAACAGTATCTTTTTATTTTGTTATCTATCATTATTTCTTGTGGAATTTTTTTTCATGTCTTGGATACAAAATATGCCTTGAGCAATGTGCTCTTTGCGAGAAGAATCTAAATTTAGATTTTGGCAATATTTATTTTGATCCTGAACAAGGAGGCGTAATTTGTAATTCTTGTGCTAGAAAGCTCAAGAGTATTTCTAAGATCAATCCTAAAACAGTAAATTTTTTAAATTTTTTACTGCAAAAAAAATTAGTAGATTTCCCTGATTTTAAGATAACCTCCCAACTAAAGAAAGAGATAGAAAAAATAACCCAAGCATATCTGCAGTATTTAAAAAGACTATATTAGTAGTTTTTTTGAGATTGAATCCATTAGTATTTTTGTTAAAATGGAAAAAAAATATATGAAACGAAAAATCACATTTTTTATTATCTTCTTAGCAATAATATTAGGAATTGCGGGTTATTGGTACTCGCAGAAAAATCTTTATTCCAAAGAAATATTGAAATTAGAAATTATTGGACCAGAAAAAGCTGATCTAGGGCAAGAGGTAGAATACATAGTAAAGTATAAAAACAATGGAAATGTTCGCCTTCAAGAACCCAGGTTAATTTTCGAATATCCCAGTCACTCTCTCTTGGAGGAAGGAGACACTCTGAGAAAAGAGATTCGCTCTCAAGAGCTAGGAGGTGATATTTATCCGGGAGAGGAAAGGACTATTAAATTCAAAGCACGACTTTTAGGAAAAGAGGGAGAAGCCAAGGTGGCTAAGGTCTGGCTTAGTTTTCGTCCAAAGAATCTAAATGCTCGATATGAGAGAACGACAACTTTTACTACTGAGATCAAAAAAGTTCCTCTTACCTTTCGGTTTGACCTTCCTTCAAAAATTGAACCAGAAAAAGAATTTGATTTTCGCATAAATTATTTTTCGAATGTCGATTTTCCACTTACTGATCTAGGTATAAGAGTAGAATATCCTTCAGGTTTTGAATTCAAAAGTGCAGATCCAAGCTCTATAGAAGGAAAAGAATGGGAGATTGGTCTTTTGAATAAAACTCAAGGAGGAAGAATTAAAATAACAGGATTGCTTAAGGGTAAGATAGGGGAAGAAAAAATTTTTAAAGCTCAATTGGGAATTTGGCAGAATAATGAATTTGTTGTTTTAAAAGAAATTTATAAAGGGGTTAGCGTAGTAGAGCCCGACATATATATAGTTCAGCAGATTAATGGAAGTCCTCAGTATATAGCAAATCCAGGAGAGCTTCTTCATTATGAGATTTTCTTTAGAAATTTGAACCAAGAACCTCTTGAGAATTTGTTTTTGGTAGTAAAACTTAAAGGAGAAGCTTTTGACCTTAATAGTACAAAGACATTAACCGGAGATTTTAGATCAGGAGATAATTCTATTGTATTTGACTGGAGGAAGAATCCTTCTCTTCAGTTCCTTGCACCTCAAGAAGAAGGAAAAGTGGAATTCTGGATTGAGCTAAAAAAAGAATGGAATCTCTCTGATATAGAAAAAGCAAAGAATGCACTGGTTAGGGATGAGGTTTCTATATCTGGGGTAAGAGAAGAATTTGAGACAAAGATTAATTCGAAATTAGAGATTGTTCAGAAAGGTTATTTTCAGGATGAGGTTTTTGGAAATTCTGGCTCAATTCCACCAAAAGTTGGAGAAAGTACTACTTACACAATAATGTGGCAAGTAAAAAATTATTTTAATAATGTCAAGAATGTAAAAGCAAAAGCAGTCCTTCCTCATAACGTAGAATTGACCGGCAAAATTTTTCCTGAAGATCAGGCTCAAAAATTCACTTTCGATTCCCAATCACGGGAGATCATTTGGGATCTTGGCAATTTAGAAGCAGGCACGGGTGTTATCACTCCTTTGCCCAATATTGCTTTCCAGATTTCTCTGACGCCTAGCTTAAATCAAAAAGGAGAGCCGGCTTTATTGATCAGTGAAGTCAAGATTCAAGGAGAGGATGAATGGACAGAACAGATTTTAAATAGTAGTTCTTCAGCAATTAACACTACTCTGCCTGACGATCCAACAATTTCAGAAGAGATGGGAATAGTGAAGTAATCAAATTATAATTTAAGACCCCCCTCCATTTTTTAGGAGGGCTTTTATTTTTGATAAAAAAATGTAAAATGAAAGCAATGAGATCTCCTCAAAAAATTGAGTTAATGGAAAAAATTATTTCTCTTTGTAAAAGAAGAGGTTTTATCTTTCCCTCTTCTGAGATTTACGGAGGTTTTGGCTCGGGTTATGATTACGGTCCTTTGGGGGTTGAATTAAAACAAAATATCAAGAAAGCTTGGTGGAAAGAGATGATTTATAAACATGAGAATATTGTAGGTCTTGACTCATCTATCTTAATGAATCCTCAGGTATGGAGAGCATCAGGTCATCTGAAAGCTGGATTTTCTGATCTGTTGGTGGAGTGTAAAAAATGTCACAAGAGATTTAAAGGAGATGAAGTAAAGAATGTTTGTCCTGAATGTGGAGGAAAGTTAACGCAACCAAGGAAGTTTAATTTAATGATGAAAACTTTTGTGGGTCCTGTAGAAAAGGAAAGCTCACTTATTTATTTGAGAGCAGAAACCGCTCAGGGAATTTATGTAAATTTCAAAAATGTTTTGAATTCAATGCGGCTTAAAGTTCCATTTGGGATAGCTCAAATTGGAAAAGCTTTCCGCAACGAGATTAATCCTAAAAATTTCATATACAGAACAAGAGAATTTGAACAGATGGAGATGGAATGGTTTTGTCACCCCAAAGATGCTTCAAAGTTTTTCGATTATTGGAAGAAGGAAAGAATAAAATGGTATCAAAAGCTAGGTATAAAAAAGGAGCATTTAAGAATAAAAGAAATTCCCAAAGATGATCTCCCCCATTATGCTAAAGAGGGTGCTGATATTGAATACAAGTTTCCTTTTGGGTGGGGAGAATTAGAGGCAATTCACAATCGAGGAGATTGGGATTTATCTAATCATTCGAGATTTTCTGGTCAGGATCTTTCATATCTAGATCCAGAAACCAAAGAGAGATATTTCCCCTACATCGTTGAGACATCAGCAGGAGTAGATAGGTCTCTGTTAGCTTTTCTTTCAGAAGCCTATCAAGAAATAAAAGGAGCAAGAACAAAAACCACAAAACCCACAAAAGAAGTAGAAATAGTTCTTTCTCTAAACAAAGACTTAGCGCCAATAAAAATAGCTGTTCTTCCATTAGTGCGTAACAAAAAGGAATTAGTTAAAAAAGCAAAAGAGATATATCAAACACTAAAGATTTTCTTTAGATGCCAATATGATGAGGTAGGGTCTATTGGACGAAGATATCGTCGCCAGGATGAGATTGGTACTCTTTTTGCTGTGACTGTTGATTTTGAGACTCTACAGAAAGAAGATGTCACTGTTCGAGATAGAGATACAATGGAGCAGGAGCGAGTAAAAATTAAAGATCTTGTTGAGTTTTTCAAGAAAAAATTAGAAGATTAATCTTATGAAAAGACCAAAAGTTACTTGCGGAGCCATAATTAGAAAAAAAGAAAAAGTTTTATTGATTAAAAGAAATACCTCTCCTTATAAGAATTATTGGTCTCTTCCTGGCGGTTATGTAGAGAAAGGAGAAGAGGTAAAAAGAGCAATAATAAGAGAGGTGAAAGAAGAAACAGGGCTTGATTTTAGACCAACTTTTTGGAAATACTGGGATGAGATTATTCCTCAACTAAAATGGCATGCTGTTGTATTAATATTTACGGGTTCTGCTGACGGGAGACTCAATCCAGACAGAAAAGAAGTAAAAGAAGTTAGATGGTTTTCCAGAAAAACAATAGAAAAGCTTAGGCTTGCCTTTTTGCATAAAGAAATTCTAAAAGATTATTTTCATGAAAGTAAAATATAAAACAAAGTATAAAAAAATCACTTTAGAAAATGGGCTGCGGATTATAAGCGTCCCAATGGAAAATACGCGAGCAGTTACAGTACTGATAATGGTTGGGGCTGGCACAAAATATGAAACCAAAGAGACCAACGGAATCTCTCATTTTCTGGAACATATGTTTTTTAAAGGAACCAGAAAGAGGCAAAATACATTAGAGATCGCCGAGACTCTTGATAGGATAGGTGGAATCTACAATGCTTTCACCAGCAAAGAATTTACTGGATATTGGGCAAAAGTAGATTCGGATTATCTTGATCTAGCACTTGATTGGGTTTCAGATATTCTTCTGAATTCTAAATTTGAGGAAAAGGAAATCAATAAAGAGAGAGGAGTTATTATTGAGGAGTTTAATATGTATCTAGATACTCCTACTGCTTATATTCAAGATCTATGGGAGAAATTACTTTATGGAGATCAACCTGCTGGATGGATGACTTTGGGAAGAAAAGAAAATATATTAAGATTCAGAAGACCTGATTTTTTGTGCTATTTAAATACTCATTATTCTTCCAAGAACACTGTCATTTGTATTGCTGGTAATATTAATCCAGAGGTTGTTGAGAAAAAAGTTGAGAGGTATTTCAGAAAAATCAACACTACTGCTCCTTGTGACAAACAAAAAGTTATTGAAGTTCAGAAAAAGCCAAAAAGCCTTCTCTATTTCAAAGAAACTGA